>NZ_JARE01000047.1:0-479779 GCF_000708325.1 Microbacterium sp. Cr-K20
CACGAGCTCCAGAAGGAGAGCCTCGTCTTCGTCGTCGACATCCTCGCCACCACCCCGGTCCAGCAGTAGCAGCGGCGGCGTCGAGGGCGTGTCCTAGGCTGGCGTCATGCGTCGCATCATCGTCCTCGGCTCCACCGGCTCCATCGGCACCCAGGCGTTGGATGTCATCCGCGCCAATCCCCGTCGGTTCGAACTGGTCGGCCTCGCCGCCGGCTCGAACGCCGAGATGCTGGGTGAGCAGGCCGCGCAGTTCCAGGTCGAGGACACGGCGCTCGGGGCGGACGAGGCCGAGCAGCTCGTCCGCGATGTCGAGGCCGATGTCGTGCTCAACGCCATCACCGGCTCGATCGGACTCGGCTCGACTCTCGCGGCGCTGAAGGCAGGCCGCACGCTGGCCCTGGCGAACAAGGAGTCGTTGATCGTCGGCGGGGACCTGGTTCTCGCCGCCGCTGCGCCCGGACAGATCGTCCCGGTGGACTCCGAGCACTCGGCGCTGGCGCAGGCCCTGCTCGCCGGCACTCACGCCGAGGTGCGCCGGCTCGTCGTGACCGCATCCGGCGGTCCGTTCCGTGGTCGCACGCGTGCAGAACTGTCAGATGTGACCCCCGAGGAGGCCCTCGCGCACCCGACGTGGGATATGGGACGCATGGTCACGACGAACTCGGCCACTCTCGTGAACAAGGGGCTCGAGGTCATCGAGGCGCACCTGCTGTTCGATGTCGCCTACGACGACATCGAGGTGGTCGTGCATCCGCAGTCCATCGTGCACTCGATGGTCGAGTTCATCGACGGCTCCACGATCGCCCAGGCCTCTCCGCCCGACATGCGACTCCCGATCTCGCTCGGTCTGGACTGGCCGCACCGCGTCGGAGGCGTCGGACGACCGCTCGACTGGACCACGGCGTCGTCCTGGACCTTCGAGCCGCTCGACGGCGAGGCCTTCCCCTCGGTCGCACTCGCGAAGGCCGTCGGTCGTGCGGGCGGCACCTTCCCCGCTGTCTACAACGCGGCGAACGAGCAGGCTGTCGACGCGTTCCACGAGGGTCGGCTGTCGTTCCTCGGCATCGTCGACACGATCGCGCGTGTCGTCGACGCCCATGATGCACCCGACGTGCTCACCGTGGAGACGCTCGCCGCAGCCGAAGCCTGGGCGCGCGCGACCGCGGACCGGATGATCGCGGCGAGCTGAGCCGAACCCGGAGCGACGTCTGCCGCCCCGGCTCCCGAGTCAGTCCTCGTCGGCGTAGGGAACGGGCCAGCGGGGTTCAGGAACCGGCCAGCCTGCGGCGCGCAGAGCCCTGCGTGCCAGCTCGCGCGCCGAGTACGGCGTGCGTACCCCGCGGATGTCGCGGTAGTCCTGGTGGCCCGGGCCTGCCCAGAGGATCGCGTCGCCGTCGCCCACGAGCGCGACCGCGGTGATGATCGCGTTCTCGGGCGGCGAGGCCTCGTGGATCTCAGCATCCGGTCGTGCCTTGCGTGCACCTTCGATGAGGGTCGCGCGGATGGAGGCCGGATCCTCGAAGCGCGGGTGATGGTCGGTGACGACGAGGATGTCACTGCCCTCGACGGCGGTGCGCGCCATGTCGAACCGCTTGCTCGCATCACGGTCGCCGTCGGCGCCGAAGAGCATCAGCACCTTGCCCGGTGTCACGCGGCGCACGGCGGCGAGCGTCTTCTCGAACGCGTCGGGGGAGTGGCCGAAGTCGACGAACACCGCAGGCCCGCGTTCCCCGGACACCAGCTGGGTACGGCCGGGGAGATAGGCGCGGATGCCTTCATCGCGGGCGAGAGCATCGACGATGCGCTGCCAGTCGTAGCCGCCCTCGAGGAGCATCACGATCGCGAGCGCGGCGTTCGCGGCCATGTGCGGGCCGATCACCGGGACCGTGGTCGTGAGGGAGCCTGCCGGGCCGGTCATCGTGAAAGTGGTGCCCGCCGCACGCTCGTCGTCGATGACGACGACCCAGTCCGCGGCGGCCGCCGCCTCGGGGTCGGCGGCGATCGAGGGCGTCCCCACCGTCACGACGGGGATCTCGGAGCGGTCGACCACGATCGCGCCGGACGGCGAATCGAGGCAGATGACGCCGCGCTTGGCGCGGTCCGGCCGGAAGAGCGGGAGCTTCGCCTGGAAGTACTCCTCCATGTCGGCGTAGTCGTCGAGGTGGTCGTGGCTGAGGTTGGTGAAGCCGGCGACGTCGAATCGGATGCCGTCGACACGGTGGCGCGACAGAGCCTGAGCGCTGACCTCGACCGCCACGGCCTCGACCTGGCGCTCGCGCATCAGGGCCAGGAGTGCGTGCATCTCGGAGGCCTCGGGGGTCGTCAGCCGCGAGACGATGACCTCACCGGCGATGTGACGTTCGGCGGTCGATGAGAGCCCCGTGACGACACCGATCTGGTCGAGGATGCCCTCGAGCAGGTGGGAGACGCTGGTCTTCCCGTTCGTTCCCGTCGTGGCGAACAGCAGCGGAAGCGGGTCATCTGCGCCGGTGCCGTACACCCAGGCGCTCAGGTCGCCGAGGACCGCCCTCGGGTCGTCGACCACGAGGATCGGCAGCCCCGCTGCTTCGGCGATCGCAGCGCCGGGCTCGTCGGTGATGACGGCGACGGCGCCCTTCTCGGCAGCGGCGACGGCGAAATCCGCACCGTGCCTGTTGACGCCCCTGATCGCGACGAAGGCCTCGCCCGGGCGAAGATCCGCGGTGGCGAGGGTGATGCCGGAGAGGGCGATCCCGTCGATGTCGCCGCGCACACTGCGGGCGAAACGGGAAGCGAGTTCGGACAGCTCACGCCGGGGCGGGTTCGCGGGGCGGAGCACGGGAGGCAGGCTCGGTTGTTGTTCAATCGACATGTCGGATCCATGATCTCACGACGGCACGGTGAACACCTCTGCGGCACGACTCCTTGCGCGCCCGCGTGGGGGAGCGCAAGGAGTCGGACGGCGTCAGGCGCGGCGACGGTAGGCGAGGACGGCGACGATCAGTGCGGCGATCCCGGCGACGAGTCCGCCGGCTCCGAGCGCGATTCCCAGCGGATCGGTCGTCGTCGTCGCTGCCTCGTCTGCCGATCCAGCGGAGCCATGGTCACCGTGCCCGTCGGTCGCGGCGTCTGTGACGGAGACCACCGGTGCCGGTGCGTCCAGGCTGTGGGGGTCCTCACCCTTCTCGGCGAGCTGGGTCCATTCGGTCGCGCCGTCGACGCACTCCTGCACGACGGGGAAGGCCAGTGTCTCCGGGGTGCTCTCGTCGAGCCCGACGGACATGCTCACCGCTCCGCGGAGATCGTTCGGTACGGGCGTCAGCGCGGTGTAGGTGACTGCGCTCACGAGGCCGTCGTCACCGCGCTCGACCGCGATGTTCCAGTCGCCGTCCATCGTCGGCGCCACGGAGGCGAGTCCGTCCGGCATCGTGATGCGGAGGGCCGTGGTGGGGGAGTTGTCGCATCCGTGCGAGAACGAGAAGGTGAGTACGCCATGGTCTCCGGCGGCGAGTTCATCGGGGCTGACGCCGACGTGCGCGCCCGCCATCGTCGGGACGGCGAGGGCGAGGACGGCGCCACCGAGGATGCCGGCGGTGGCGAGGGCTGCGCGGTGGGTGCGGGTACGGGTGGTACGGGACATGAAGGATCTCCTGGTGCTCGAAAAAGCGGGCGCGCGACGAAGGCGCACCCGGCGAGGGGGTTGTTCCGCCAGGACGGCGGCCGACTCCGGTGCGACGGATCCGTGTGGATCAGTCGCGGATGAGCGCAGGAGGCCCGCGTCGGGGCACAGCAGCCGCGACGGCGGCATCGAACGAAGGCAGGAGAGTGGAGCGCAGGCGGGGCGGTCGGCGGTGTTGAGCGGGCGCGCCTGCGGCGGCGCGCCGGAACATCGCCTCGACCCACCGCACGATGCTCCCCAAGAGCGTCTCCCCGTGCCAGACCAGCAGAGTGGTGAGCACGGCGGCGGCGAGGTGCGCGAGCAGCATCGTCGTGCTGAGGGATGTCTCCGATGTCGCGGGCCCGAGCAGATCGAGATTCAGGTGGTGGGTGTGGCCGACGCCGCCGAGCGTGTCGGCGCCGGTCGGCGATCCGAGTGCCTGGAACAGCACATGAAACGCGGCCTGCGCCACGAAGACGGCGGATGCCACGCGACCGCGTGACTGTCTGGTCCCCACGAGCAGGGCCGAGAACGGTGTGAGCAGGGTCGCGACCGCGAGGATCAGCAGCGGATGCGGTGCGGCACCGCCGCCGAACGTGTGCGAGAGCGCGGCGAGCAGTGTCGCGACGGATGAGACGGCGGCGGCGCGTACGAGTCGCAGCTGCCGGGCATTCACGGTTCCACCCTAGCCGCGCCCGCGTCGTCGGGCGGATTCCTAGCTGGGGGCAGTAGCGTTGGCACGTGGAATTCCTGCTCTATCTGGGCGGCATCCTCTTCATGCTGATCGGCCTCGGCCTTTCGATCGGTCTGCACGAGGTCGGCCATCTCGTCCCCGCGAAGCTCTTCGGCGTGCGCGTCGGCCAGTACATGATCGGTTTCGGACCGCGTCTGTGGTCGAAGCGCATCGGCGAGACCGAGTACGGATTCAAGATGCTGCCGCTGGGTGGCTTCATCTCGATGTCCGGGATGTACCCGCCCTCGAAGAGCTCGGGCCCCGCATCCGGTCTCTTCCGGTCGCTCATCCAGGACGCCCGATCCGCCAACGACGAGACCATCGCCGACGGTGCGGAGGATCGCGTCTTCTACCGCCTGCCGGTGTGGAAGCGAGTGATCGTGATGCTCGGCGGGCCGGTGATGAACCTGCTGCTCGCGACCGTGATCTTCACGATCCTGCTTTCCGGGATCGGCCTCCAGCAGGGCACCACGACGATATCCGCGGTGAGTGAGTGCGTGGTGCCTTCCGCGTCCACTGCCACCGAGTGCTCGCCTGACGACCCCGAGTCTCCGGCTGCCGAGGCCGGAGTGCAGCCCGGCGACGTGATCCTCTCCGTCGACGGACAGCCGGTGTCGACGTTCGCCGATGCGACCGCAATCATTCAGGCCTCGCCGGGCGAAGTGCTGGATGTCGTCGTGCGCCGTGACGGCTCCGACGAGTCGCTGAGCCTGACTCCCATCGCCGCCGAACGCACGATCACGGACGCCAGCGGCCGGCCGCTGCAGGACGAGAACGGCGACCCGGTGGTGAAGGAGGTCGGCTATGCGGGCATGTACTCCCAGATGGGCTACATCCAGCAGCCGCTCTCGGCCGGACCGGAGATGGCGGTCGATTCCGCCGGACGCGTGGCGACCATGATCCTCAACCTCCCGGCGCGCCTGTGGGACATCGGCGCATCGGTGTTCGCGGGCGCGGACCGTGACCCGAACGGCCCGCTGAGCGTCGTGGGCGTCGGCCGACTCGCCGGAGAGGTCGCCTCCGTGGATGCGCCCGTCCTGGATCGATGGGCGGGCCTCCTGAGTTTGCTGGGCATGCTCAACATCGCGCTGTTCGTCTTCAACCTGATACCGCTGCTTCCCCTCGACGGCGGCCACATCGTCGTCGCGCTCTGGGACGGCATCCGCAGGATCTGGGCGAAGATCTTCCGTCGACCGCCTCCGGCGCCGGTGGACGCCACGAGCCTCGTGCCTCTCACGGTGGTCGTCTCGGTGGTGCTCATCGCGATGGGTGCGCTCCTCCTGATCGCCGACATCGTGAAGCCGGTGTCCCTGTTCCAGTAGCCGGTCGCCGTGATCGGCGTCATGGGTGGCAGAGTGAAGCGTGGATCGACCGAACGCTCCCTGGAGGCACCCATGCACGGATACTCACTGCGACCATACGACCCCCAGTCCGAAGCGGAGATGGCGGAGCGTCTTCGTGACCCCGAGGCCTGGCAGCCCAACAACTGGTTCGGCTTCGGATACACCCAGGTGCCGCCGTTCGGGCCGCAGAGCCCGGGGCTGGGGATGATCACGCCGGACGGCGGTCGGATGCGTCTGGTGCGTGATCGCGCGACGATCGGCCAGGTGAGTTGGTTTCCCGGGTACGACTACGGTGGCTCTCCTCGTCATCGGGGCTGGGGGATCGGTCTCCTCGTGCTTCCGGAGCACCGCCGCACGCGCGCGGCGTCGAGTGGTCTGGTGCTGCTCATCGACTACCTGTTCTCGACGACCGCCACCCACCGGATCGAGGCGGCGACGGCGGCGACGGCAGCACCGAAGAACCCCTCGGCCCGTCCTGGCGGTATGTCGCGGGAGGGAATCGCGAGAAGCGCGCAGTGGCGCGACGGGCGCTGGAACGACGTGGTGATCTACGCCATCCTCCGCGAGGAGTGGGAGGCCGGCCGCGCCACGCAGACGAAGTGGGACGAGACCGCCGAGGACAGCGCGCTTCGTTGACTCTCGGCGGGTGCCTGCGTACCGTGGCGGGGAAGAGCGGCGCAGTTGCCGCCCCAGTCAGTCGAAACGAAGGAGAGACGAAATGACGAGTATCGCTGATCTCAGGATCGCTGTTCGCGAAGCGTCGGACTCCGCAGCCTCGAACGACATCTCGTCGGGGCGGGAGACGATCGACGAGGCCATCTTCCGCAGTTTGGTCGGCCGTGACACCGAGGCGATCGACACGACCGTGTCCGCCACCGAGACCAACAACCCCCAGATGTGCACGACGATCATGGGGCCCACCTGCCAGAACAACACGGTGTGCAATTGCGCCGTCGGTCCGACATTCGCAGCGGAACCCGCTGCCCCGGTGACGTTCGGCTGGCGCGCCTAGCACCGGATGCCAGGCCCAACCCCCGCGGCGTGGGTCGAGGACATCGGGGACTCGGAACGCCATAACTGGCCCGTCCTGCTGATCTGGTCGCAGGTGAGCGACCTGTGCGAGGAGCTGTCCGAGCTCGAGCGCACATGTGACGTCCTTGCGGAGGGCGCATTGGTGGGCGCGTTCGCGAGCTCGTTCGTTTCGCAGGCGACGACGCTTCTCTCGCTTGCTGCGCAGGATGAGTACGAGCGGGTGAGTGGACGTTCCATCCCTGACGACGGCCGTGAGATGTGGGACGAGTTCGCCGAGTCCGGGCACCGCTGGGCGGAGTTGATGGATCTCGGCGATCTCGTTCCGAGAGCGGAGCGGCTCGGAACCGTCTTCCGCCGCGCTGCGCGCCTGTTCGTCGACGATCTCCGTGCCGAACTCGCGTCGGGAACCTGGGCAGCGGCGTTGCTCGCCTCCGTGAGCCACCTGAAGGTCCTCGGAGACGTGCATCCGCGCGGAGCGGTCCTCGGCATCTATGCCGAGGGACGCCCGGTGCTGGTGTACAAGCCGCGTTCGCTCGCACCGGATGTGCTCATCGACGAGATCCTCGGCATCCTGGAGCTGCCCGATCCGCCGAGGATCCCGCGGACTCTCGATCGCGGGACGCACGGCTGGCAGGAGTACATCGTCTTCGAGAACGTGGAGACAGACCGGGAGCGTGCCGTCTACTACCGACGATTCGGTGCACTGATCGCGGTCGCGAGCGCCCTCGGCATGCAGGACCTCCACTACGAGAACGTGAAGTGCGCGCGGGGAGCGCCGTACGTCATCGACGCGGAGTGCGCGTTCGGTTCCGGGCTGTCTTCCTCGTCGCCGGCCGACGACGGGTACTTCGCCCGAAACGCCCCCAGCCTCCTCGCGACGCTCCTCGTCCCCAACTGGGGCAAACGCTTCGAGGATGCCGATCCGTACGACGCGAGTGCCCTCGGTGCGTTCGCCGACCCTGCGCGGCAGGCGCAGGTGCGGAGGATCACGCGTCGAGACGGAGTGCTGCGCACATCGTACGAGCGGCTGCTCGAGCCTCAGGTGTTCGGGAGTCAGCCCCACATCGGCTCGACCCGCGCCCCGTTCGCCGACCATGTCGCCGATCTCGAGGAGGGCTTCGGCGACGCGTCGGCTCGCCTGAGCGATCCGGACGTGCAGGAGCGCATCATCACCGCCGTCGCACGCCGGGACGACCTGAGGTGCCGGATCCTCACGCGCTCCACGGCGTCGTTCGTCAGTCTGCTCCAGGTGAAGGCGCCGCACGGCGAGCGGACGGCCGGGGCCTCGCCTTCGAGCGCAGAGGTCGCGTGGATCCTGCAGGAGGAGGCACGGCAGCTCGATGACGGCTGCGTGCCCGTGTTCGAAGTCGATGTCGGGCGCGGTCGCCTCGAGTCGGGCACGGGGAACGCCCTGGAGACCGGACGCGACGTACTCGGCCTGTGGACCGAGCGCTTCCTCGCCCTCACGGACCGGGGCGCGGTGCCCGGTCAGACCCACCTGCTGCGACGGAGTCTCGAGCTGGGCCTCGAGGATCCGGATTGGACGGTGGACTCGACACCCCGGACCGTGCCGCAGGACGTGCGACGGATGCCGAGCCCGGTTCCGGCGATCGAGCAGATCGTCGACCGGCTCCGTGCGACCGCGCAGCGGACGGGCGATCATGTGTGGTGGGTCTCGTCGATTCAGCACTCTCCGAGTCGCCACGAGATCTTCGTGACGCGGAACGGCGTCTACGACGGGCTGGCGGGGATCGTCCTCGCCGCCGGTGCTGCGGCTCTGGAGAGTCACCGCGCCGATGATCTCTATCGTCTGACGAGCGCCTCGCTGCTGCGTGCGCTGGAGAGATTCGTCGAGAGCCGGGCACGATCGACGGATGAAGTGCTCTCGCTCGGACTGGGCGAGGGCCCACTCGGCGCTGCGCTCGCGTTGGGGGAAGCCGCCCGGCTGCGCGACGATGCGGAGACGCTCGATCGACTGGGCGACGTGTGTGTGGCACTGGACGGCCTGTCCCCGAGCATGGCTTCCCCCGATCATCTCAACGGCGCCGCCGGTGTGGTGCTCGCTGCAGAGCGTCTCGGGAGGATTCGCGGCGCAGCGCCGTTTTCGCGACTCGGTTCGGCGGCTCGCGACCGCCTGGTCGAGATCGTCGCCACGACGCTGAGGAAGGGGCGTGCCGAGCCGGGCCTCGCCCACGGGCTGTCCGGGATCGTGCTCGCTCTTGCCACTGAGGGCGACGATCCCGACGTGCGTGCCTTCGTGAGCGAGTGCTTCGACCTCGAGCAGACGCTCCTCGCCAAGGCGGAAGCTGCCGGGGACAGCGAGCAGGCGCAGAAGGCACTCTCCGGTTCATGGTGCTGGGGAGCGACGGGCCAGATCGAGTCACGGCTGCAGGTGGGGCATGAGTCGGGCCTCGATGAACTGCGCGCGCGGATGGTGGGTTCTCCTCTCACGGGGACTTCTCTCTGCCACGGCAGCCTCGGCCGCGCGATCCTTCAGCAGTCAGCCCCGTACATCGACCGGTGGGGACGCCGCGATTCCGATCGAACGCGTCCTGAGGCGCTCGAGATGCTCATCCGCGATCCGCTCGGTGAGGTCGCCGAACCGCCGTACGCGAGCAGGGTCGGGCTGTTCACCGGGCTGTCCGGGAAGCTTCTCTATCTCGCGGCGCACCGCGACCGAGCCAGTGTGCGGCTGGCCTCGCTGTCCTACGAGGTCGGCTGACCGCTCAGGCGAATGCGTGCGACACGAGGCGCTCGAGCGTACGGATGCCGTCGCGCGAGAGGATCGACTCGAGGTGTCCCTGGACGGATGCGAAGTGGGCACCGCGGAGAGCGAACACGTCGCCGGAGGCGGCATCGGCCGAGACCTCTGCCGGCCCGACCGTCGTCGTCTCGGGGAGGACGCGTGCGGTGAACGTGTTGTAGAAGCCGATCGAGGCATCCTCCCCGAACACCGGGACGGACTTCTGCAGGCCCTGATGCGGGGCGTCGAGCGGGGTCAGCGCCACCCCGAGTCGGTCGGCGAGGATCTGGTGGCTGAGGCACACCGCCAGCAACGGGGCTCCTACATCGAGGCGACGGGCGACCACCTCGCGCATCCTGGCGATCCGGCGGTTCTGCAGATCCCGGGGATCCCCGGGGCCCGGGCCCGCGACGACGAGGTCGGCGGCATCGAGGTCGGCATCCTGCACCTCGCTCCATCCGGCGATGGTCACGGTGAGACCGAGGTGACGGAGCTGGTGCGCGAGCATGGTCGTGAACCGGTCTTCCGCGTCCACGACCAGTGCGGTGCGCCCGACGAACGGTCGGGTGAACTCCTCGCCCTGCGGGTTCAGCCAGAATTCGGCGAGGCGCGCATTGCGTGAAGAGAGCAGCGCGGCGACCTGGGGATCATCGGCGAGAGCACGCTCCTCGGCCGGCGCATCGGCATCGCTGCGCGCCTCGGCCACGCGGTCCCGGTCGATGGCCCCGATCGCACCCAGCACGCCCGCGGCCTTTCCATGGGTCTCGGAGACCTCTCCCTGCGGATCGGAGTGACGAACCAGGGTGGCGCCGACGGGCACACTGAGCGTCCCGCCCTGCAGGTACACGGTGCGGATCAGGATCGGCGCATCGAGGTCGTGTCCGCCGTCCGCGTTCGGGGTGAACAGTGCGGCGACGCCCGAGTAGTAACCGCGAGGCTTCCGTTCGTGGCGTCGGATCACGGCGCAGGCGTTCTGCATCGGGGATCCGGTCACCGTCGGCGCGAACATCGTCTCGCGCAGGATGTCGCGCGGGTCGAGGGTGCTGCGTCCGCGCAGCATGTACTCGGTGTGCGTGAGCCGCGACATCTCCTTCAGGTGCGGACCGGTGATGCGTCCACCGTCGGAGCACACGGCACTCATCATCTTGAGCTCTTCGTCCACGACCATGAACAGCTCCTCGGTCTCCTTGGTGGAGGCGAGGAAGTCGATCAGGGTCTCTTTGGTGGCCCCGCCTGCGGGGTGACGGAACGTGCCCGAGATCGGGTTCATCGTGACCACGCCCTCGCGGGCGACGACATGCGCCTCGGGGCTCGCGCCGACGGCGATGTGGCCGGGGGTGAAGACAGCGAACGTCCAGTACGCGCCGCGTTCGTGGGTGAGCAAGGCGCGGAACCAGGTCAGGGCCGCAGTCCGGTCGTCCACGTCGATGTTCGCGGTGAAGTCGCGCCGGATGACGAAGTTCGCACCCTCGCCTCGACCGATCTCCTCCGCGATGACCTTCTCGACGATCGCCGCGTACTCCGCATCCGCGATGTCGAACCCGTCGTCGTGCAGGGGTACGGGAGCGGTCGGGAGCGCGGCGAGGAGCTGCGACGTCGGCAGGTGGAGGTGCTCGTCGACGATCACGCATCGCAGCGGAGCGCCGTCGTCCTGGGCGACGAATCCGCGTTCGCGCACCTGACGATACGGAACCATCGCGAAGATCTCGCGGGGGGTTCCGTCGATCGTGAGCGGGATGTCGGCGAGAAGCTCGACATCCACCACATCGCCGCTGAGCAGTTCGACGGTGTCTGCGCCGTCGCGGGCGATCAGGACGAAGGATGCTGCCGGGTCGGCGCTGAGCTCGGCGAGTCGTGAGAGGGTCATCGATGTCTCCTGTGCAAGGCTCCGGCTCGGCGCAACGAAAAAACCGCCCGGGAGGCGGTCTGGATTCGTGGGAACGCGAACACACCGCCTAGAAGGCGGGCCACCAGGTGAAGTTCGCGAGCATGGGGCCGAAACTACCACATCGCCGGTGCCGGCTTCGGCGCGATGACGTCACCAGATGCTTCCGCCGGGCTCCTCGACCTCCGCGTCGAGGGCATGATCCACGACGAGGCGCACCGCACGGGCCAACACCTCGTCGGGGAGATGCGGAGCCTCCGCCGGTGCGGTGCTCGTCGACCACGGAAGATGCACGAACCCTGCGACGGTGTCGGCCGGGACAGCGCCCAGTGCGGTGTAGAGCACGTGATTGCACACGTAGGAACCCGCCGACAGGGAGAGCTGCGCGGGCAGCCCGTGCGCGGTGAGGGTCCGGACCAGGTGCTTGACCGGAAGGGTCGCGAAGCGGGCCGCGGGACCATCGGGTTCGCAGGCGGCATCGACGGGCTGGGCGCCGTCGTTGTCGGGGATGCGCGCGTCCATCAGGTTCACGCCGATGCGCTCGACCGCGATCTGCGGACGCCCGCCGGCGAGCCCGGTGGCGATGACGGCGTCGGGGGAGTGCCGGTCGATCACCGCGCGGAGGCGTCGCGCGGATGACTCGAAAGCGACGGGCAGTGTCGCGACGACGAGCTCGTGCGGACCGTGGTAGTCGGCGGCGACCGCGTTCACGGCATCGGCCGACGGGTTGCGGGATGCGCCGTCGAAGGGCTCGAAGCCCGTCAGAAGAATGAGCGCCATGGGTCCAGCGTAGGTGCGTCCGTCCAGCCCACTTGCATCCTGGCGGCGTAGGCTTGAGGGGTGCCAGCAGTGAACCTCGGAATGCCGAAGATCCCCGAAGTCCTCGCCCCCCGCCGGAAGTCTCGGCAGATCAAAGTGGGCAAGGTGCTCGTGGGCGGCAACGCTCCCGTCAGCGTGCAGTCGATGACGACCACGAAGACGACCGACATCAACGGGACGCTGCAGCAGATCGCCGAACTCACGGCATCGGGCTGCGAGATCGTTCGTGTCGCCGTGCCGCACCAAGACGATGCGGACGCCCTGAAGATCATCGCGATGAAGAGCCAGATCCCGGTGATCGCCGACATCCACTTCCAGCCGCGCTACATTTACACCGCGATCGACGCCGGTTGTGGCGCCGTTCGTGTAAACCCGGGAAACATCCGGGAGTTCGACGGCAACGTCGGCAAGATCGCGGCAGCCGCCAAAGCCGCGGGCGTCTCGCTGCGAATCGGAGTGAACGCCGGTTCCCTGGACCGTCGGATCCTCGCCAAGCACGGCAAGGCGACCGCCGAAGCACTCGTCGAGAGCGCTGTCTGGGAGGCGTCGCTGTTCGAGGAGCACGACTTCCACGACTTCAAGATCTCGGTCAAGCACAACGACCCGATCGTGATGGTGAAGGCCTATCGTCAGCTCGCCGAGCGTGGCGACTGGCCTCTGCATCTCGGTGTGACCGAGGCCGGCCCGGCATTCCAGGGGACGATCAAGAGCGCGACGGCCTTCGGCATCCTGCTCGGCGAGGGCATCGGCGACACCATCCGCGTGTCCCTGTCTGCTCCTCCCGCGGAGGAGGTCAAGGTCGGACACCAGATCCTGCAGTCGCTCAACCTGCGCGAGCGCAAGCTCGAGATCGTCTCGTGCCCCTCGTGCGGTCGTGCCCAGGTCGACGTGTACACGCTCGCCGAGGACGTCACCGAGGGGCTCAAGGACATGACGGTGCCGCTGCGCGTGGCTGTCATGGGGTGCGTCGTGAACGGACCCGGTGAGGCTCGGGAAGCTGACCTCGGCGTGGCGTCCGGCAACGGCAAGGGGCAGATCTTCGTCAAGGGCGAGGTCATCAAGACCGTTCCGGAGGCGGACATCGTCGCGACCCTGATCGAAGAGGCGAACCGGATCGCTGCCGAGATGGGGCCCGAAGCGCCTCTCGGCACCGCTCAGGTCGTCGCGGTCTGACCGCAGAGGAGATCCATGTCGACGCCCACCATCGTGTCCTTCGCCGGCGGCGCCACCACAGGGGAGGGCATGGTCACCCGGGTGGAGAGCGGCCCCGACGGGCCGGTCGTCGTCGTCGATGCGACACCGTTCCACCCGGTCGACCACACCTGGCCCGACCAGCCGGGTGATGCTGGCGCGATCGCCGCGGGAGATGAGACGGTTCCGGTCGTCGAGGCGCTGATGGCTGCGGTCTCCGACGAGAGCGAGTTCGCCGTCGGGAGCGACATCCCCGTCAAGCGCGGTACCGAGGGGTGGACCTGGCTCGTCGCTCACCGCATCGACGGCGCGGCTCCCGCATGGCTGGTCGAAGGCTCCCGTGTGCGGCTGAGCGTCGACGGCTCTCGGCGTGAAGGACTCAGCCGCGGCCACACGGCTTGCCATCTCGCCTCTCTTGCTCTGGATCTCGCTGTCGCCGACCTGTGGCGGAAGGATCCGGGTGCGGACGCGCTCGGGAATCCGGACTTCGAGGGGCGCGCCAATCAGTCCAGTCGCATCCACGAGGACGGCGCGGTCGATGAATACCGTCTCGGCAAGAGCCTTCGCCGTGCGGGCTTCGACACCGAGACCTTCGCGGCGACTCTCGCCGACCGGGAGCAGCGGATCAACGCTCAGCTCACCGGGTGGATCGCCGCAGGGGCCACCAGCCGGGTCGAGACGGAGGGGCCGACGATCGTCGATCGCCGTCGCTGGCACTGCGAGCTCCCCGAAGGTGAGGCCGTGATCCTGTGCGGTGGCACCCATGTGGGGTCGCTGTCCGAGTTCTCGTCGATCTCGGTGTCGCTCGATCTGACGGACCCCCAGCTGCTCGTGATGACGACGACGGCGACCCCTGCCGTCTGACCTCAGCGCACGAGATCAATCCGCACCGGAGCGCGGGCGCACGGCCCCGGCGGCGGCGTCACAGAGCGAACTCCACCTCTCCCGCGGCGATGTCCGCACGGGTGACGCGAAGCCGCACGACGTCGCCCGGCTTCGCCCCGGGGGGAACGGGTGCTGTCGCCGTGACGGCCGGTTCCGCGATCTGGATCGTCGCACGCTCGCCGCGCAGCGCGATCACGGTCGCCTCGATCGTCGTCCCGACAAGCGGACTGAGCAGCGCGGCCTCGACGGTGTTGATCGTGGCCGAGTTCAACCGGGATGCCCGTTGGCTGGACTCCTGCATGAGAGCGGGGAGCTCGTCGAGCGAGTCACGCACCCAGCCGGGTACCGGTTCGCCGTTCGAGACCGCGAGGCAGATCGTCAGCGTCCAGCGGTCGACGAGTCGGCGCAGGGGAGCGGTGGCGTGGGCGTAGGGGGCCGCGATCGCCGCCTGTACGGCGTCCTGCGGAACGGCTCCGTCGAACACTCGATAGCCGGCGCCCCGGAACAGGGATGCCGCCGCTTCGAGTACCGGGAGAGTGATCGGGTCACGGCGATCGAGCCCGCGAAGGTACTCGCCGTACGTGCCCGTCGTCCACGACCGCCCGAGGGCCTCGGTCTGGTGCCGGAAGGTGTCGAAGGCCTCGGCATCCGGTTCCGGCATCGTGCGAAGGATTCCGATCCCGGCATCGAGCATGAGGGACGCCGCCGCCATCCCGGTCATGAGTGAGAGCTGGGCGTTCCACTCCTCGACGGGGAGGGGGCTGCGGCGTTCGATCGCATACGTGCCATCCGGGGCGCGCACGACCTCCTCGTCGGGGAGGTTGAGGCTCGCCCCGCCCCGCAGTCGCTCCTGCTCGATGCGAAGAGCGCCGATCTCGGGCAGCAGCGACGCCGGTCCGTCTTCGCCCCGATCCAGCGACCGCTGCGTGCTCTCGTAGTCGAGTTGCGCGCGAGAGCGGATCAGGGCGCGTTCGAGCCGGAACCCGGTCACCGCACCCGTGGGGTCGAGAGAGAAGGTCCAGACCAACGCCGGGCGGTCGACCCCGGCGAGGAGTGATGCGCGATCCTCGCTGAGGACGGGGGGATGCAAGGGGATTCTGCCATCCGCCGCATACAGGGTCTGCCCGCGACGACGAGCTTCGGCATCCACTGCTCCGTCGGGGACGACGAACGCGGGAACGTCTGCGATCGCGTATCGAACGGTGTAGCCCGATGCGGTGCGCTCCAGCTGGAACGCCTGATCCAGATCGCGCGAGCCCTCCGGGTCCAGAGTCGCGAACGAGAGGTCCCGAAGATCCAGCGCCGGCTGAGGCGCGGTGGCCGAATCCGCTTCGGCGAGCACCGCGGGCGGAAATCCGAGCGATGCCTCGGCAGCTTCCCGCAGGACGGCGAGGGCCGTGGCGAGCTCGGTCTGAGCGGCGGACGGGGACACATGCGATCGGCGCTGCGGCATGGGTCCACACTAGGCGGCGTACCGGCCATCAGCCCGGACACGACTGCCCCTCAGATGGTAAAATGTTACTGGAGAAGATCCAGGAAATCCTCGATGAAGGAGAAGCTCATGAAGGCACTTGTTTTCCGCGGTCCCGGTCAGAAGGCATGGGAGGAAGTTCCGGATCCGAAGATCCTGGCGGGGACCGACGCGATCGTCCGCATCGAGAGCACGACGATCTGCGGGACCGATCTCCACATCCTGAAGGGCGACGTTCCCGACGTCACCGACGGGCGCATCCTGGGGCATGAGGGAGTGGGTGTCATCACGGAGGTCGGCGACGCCGTCACCGGACTGGCGGTGGGCGACCGCGTGATCATCTCCTGCATCAGTGCCTGCGGAAAGTGCGAATTCTGCGTCGCCGGTCTGCAGTCGCACTGCCTTGCGAGCGAAGGCGCATCGGGGATCGGCTGGATCCTCGGGCACCTCATCGACGGTACTCAGGCGGAGTTCGTGAGAGTGCCGTTCGCCGAGACGTCTCTGCACCGGCTCCCTGAAGGGCTCGCTCCCGAGACGGCCGTGCTCCTCAGTGACATCCTGCCGACCGGACACGAGATCGGCGTGCAGTACGGCGGGGTCAAAGCAGGCGATGTCGTCGCCGTCGTCGGTGCCGGTCCGGTCGGCCTCGCCGCGGTCATGACGGCCCAGCTCTACGGGCCGAGCAAGGTCATCGCGATCGATCTCGACGCCAATCGTGCGGAGCTCGCGCTGCAGTTCGGCGCCACGCACGCGGTGGTCTCCTCGGACAGCGACTGGCGGGAACAGGTGATGGCGCTCACCGACGGACTCGGAGTCGACGTCGCCATCGAAGCGGTGGGGATTCCCCGGACGTGGGGGATGGCGGTCGAGATGGTGCGGCCGGGTGGCCACGTGGCCAACGTCGGCGTTCACGGTGCGCCGGTGGACTTCCCGCTGGACCGGCTGTGGATTCAGAACCTCACGATCACGACAGGACTCGTCAACGCGAACACCGCGCGGATGCTGACGAAACTCGTCGCGGAGCAGCGCATCGATCCGAGCGGCTTCGTCAGCCACCTCTTCGCGCTCGACGACATCGAGAGTGCGTACGACGCGTTCAGCCGTGCGGCGGAGACCAAGGCGCTCAAGGTGGTACTCAACGCCTGATGCATCGAAGTCGGCCCGACCGTCCGTGTCCCGCGTTAGCGTGTAATCATGACGACTGCATCCAAGGCCCAGACCCTTGTCGGACTCTATGACGCTCCGGAGATCCTCCGCGTCGTGAACGTGTGGGATGTCGTGTCCGCGCGGGCGGTCGCCGCCCTCCCGGAGACGAAGGCACTCGCCACCGCGGGGCACGGCATCGCCGCATCGTTCGGTTACGACGACGGCGCGACCCCCCGCGAGATCATGATCGACATGGTGGGGCGGATCGCTGCCGCCGTCCAGGTCCCGGTCACGGCTGACCTCGACGACGGCTACGGCGACGCGGGCGAGACCACGCGCCTCGCCATCGGGGCCGGCGTCGTGGGCGCGAACGTCGAAGACCGTCTCAAGCCGCTGGATGAATCCGTCGCCGCCGTCGCGGCGATCGTCAAAGCGGCCGAGGCCGAGGGCGTGCCCTTCGCGCTCAATGCGCGGACGGATGCCTTCGTCCGCGCCGGTGCACGCTCGGTCCCGGAGAGCATCGCCGACGCGATCCAGCGCGGGCGCGCCTACCTCGACGCCGGGGCGACGGCCGTGTTCGTCCCCGGCATCCTCGACATGAACGTCACCCGTCAGCTCGTCGAGGGCATAGGGGAGCGCAAGGTCAGCGTGATCGGCATCCCCGGCGCCCTCGCCGCGTCGGAGTACGAGAAGCTCGGTGTCGCCCGGATCTCCTACGGTCCGCTTCCGCAGCGGGTCGCGCTCACCGCGCTCCAGGAGCTCGCGGCCGACCTGTACGCCGGCGGCGTCGTGCCCGCGAACCTGCCCGCGCTCAACTGACGGCGTCGAAGACGAGTGGTCACGGCTCACTAGACTTGCTCCGTGGTCACTCGTCTTTCGAACTTCTTCCTCCGTACGCTCCGCGAAGACCCTGCAGGCGCAGAGGTCGCCAGTCACCGGCTGCTGATCCGGGCCGGATACATCCGCCCGCAGGCCGCCGGCATCTTCGCGTGGCTGCCGCTGGGGCTTCGCGTCAAGGCGAAGATCGAGACGGTCATCCGCGACGAGATGGCCGCCGCGGGCGCGCAGGAGGTCCATTTCCCCGCACTCATGCCGCGGGAAGCCTACGAGGCCAGCGGCCGCTGGGACGAGTACGGCGATCTGCTCTTCCGCCTGCAGGACCGCAAGGGCGGCGACTACCTCCTCGCTCCGACCCATGAAGAGGCTTTCACGCTGCTCGTGAAGGACCTGTACTCGTCGTACAAGGATCTACCGCTCACGATCTACCAGATCCAGGACAAGTACCGCGACGAGGCTCGTCCTCGCGCCGGCCTGCTCCGCGGCCGTGAGTTCACGATGAAGGACGCGTACTCGTTCGATTCGTCGGATGAGGGTCTGAACGTCAGCTATCAGGCGCAGCGGGATGCCTACGAGCGCATCTTCCAGAGGCTCGGCCTCGAGTACGTCATCGTGCAGGCGGATGCCGGTGCGATGGGCGGTTCCCGCAGCGAAGAGTTCCTGCACCCGACCCCGGTCGGCGAAGACACCTTCGTGCGCAGCGCCGGCGGATATGCGGCGAATGTCGAGGCTTTCACCACCGCGGTTCCCGACGCCGTCCCGTTCGACGAAGATGCGGCGCCGGTGATCTTCGACTCGCCGGACACGCCGACGATCGAGACGCTGGTCGCGCACGCCAACCGCGAGCTCGAGGCGGAGTTCACGGCGGCCGACACGCTGAAGAACGTCGTCCTCGCCCTGACCCACCTGGACGGCACTCGCGAGCTTGTCATCGTCGGCATCCCCGGCGACCGCGAGGTCGATGAGAAACGCGCCGAGGTGGCGTTCGCGCCCGCCGCGGTCGAGACGGCCACGGCGGACGACTTCGAGAACAATCCGCTTCTGGTGAAGGGATACATCGGTCCCTGGTCGCCGACCGGCGCCGTGCTCGGCGAGGAGTCGGCCACCGGCATCCGCTATCTGGTCGACCCGCGCGTCAGCGAGGGCACCAGCTGGATCACCGGCGCGAACATCGATGAGAAGCATGCGCACTCCGTCGTCGCCGGTCGCGACTTCGCCGCCGACGGGATCGTGGAGATCGCGAACGTGCGTGCGGGCGATCCCGCCCCCGACGGCTCCGGCCCGGTCGAGCTCGCCCGGGGCATGGAGATCGGTCACGTCTTCCAACTCGGCCGCAAGTACGCCGAGGCCCTGGGGCTGAAGGTCCTCAACGAGAACGGCAAGCTCGTCACCGTCACGATGGGCTCGTACGGCATCGGCGTGACCCGCATCCTCGCGATCATCGCCGAGCTCAACAACGACGAGAAGGGCCTGATCTGGCCCGCTTCCGTCGCGCCGTTCGATGTGCAGGTGGTCGCCGCCGGACGCGACCAGGTCGCGTTCGAGGTGGCGGAGGGGCTTTCCGCTCAACTCGAGGCCGCGGGGCACGACGTGCTCTACGACGACCGCCCGAAGGTCTCGCCCGGCGTGAAGTTCGGCGACGCCGAGCTCGTCGGCGTGCCGAAGATCGTCATCGTCGGACGCGGGGCGGCCGACGGTCAGGTCGAGCTGTGGGATCGCCGCACCGGCGACCGCGACACGGTCTCTGTGGCAGACGTCGTGGGGCGTCTCTCCGCTTCCTGACAGACCTCGTCCGCGTCGTCAGCAGACGATGTGGCCGTGGTTCATGATGTCGTCGTCCGGTGTGTCACGGGTGACGAGCGACTTCAGGGCGCCGGCAGCCAGCGCGAGCTTGCCCTTCGCCGGCTCCCAGAACTCGACCACCTTCGGGGTCACCTTAAGGAGCGTGATCCCCGGGGTCTCCAGTCCGTCTGCGAACCAGATCTCGAGCGACGTGGAGTAGAGCTCCTCCATCTTGGTCCGGTCGCGGACGACCTCGGCTGTGCCGGCGACGGATACGTACCGCATGCCCTTGGCATCGCAGTAGGCCAGGCCCACGTCGTGGTGTCGCTGAGCCTCCTCTACCTTCTCGGTGTCCTCGGCTGTGAAGAACCAGATGTTGCCCGCATCATCCATCTGTCGGGTCGACATCGGGCGGCTCACGAGGTTGCCGTCGTCGTCCGTGGTGGTGAGCATCGCGATGTCGATGTCTTCCACAAGGTCTGCGACGCGGGCGAGGGCTTCGGTTCCTGTGATCTCGGTCATGTCGTCAGAGTGCCGTGCGGGGGCAGCGCGAGGCACGGGCATTGACACCGCGGCCGTGCAGTGCTCTCGCCCGTGCCTCTGACGTCCACACCATGCCCGGCGTTGCGGACCGCGCTCTCCGCGACGCGTGCCACGCTGGTGTCATGATCGACGAACCACTGCCCGAAGCCCTCAGCTCCGAGATCAACGCCGTCCTCGACGAGGCCGGGGTGCACACCGACCGACGGCTGGTGATGCGGATGCTGCGCACGGCGATCCTGCTCGGCGAGGACGGCGCCGACCGCCTCGATCTGAAGATCGCCTCGGCGGCACTGGCCGAGATGCGCGACGCCTTCCGCCTGTTCGCCCCGTTCCGCGGAGTGCCCAAGGTGACGGTCTTCGGATCCGCCCGCACCAGGCAGGACGATCCCCTGTACCTCACCGCGCGCGACGTTGCCGCGGCGCTGGCTGGCGATGGCTGGATGGTCGTCACGGGCGCAGGCCCCGGGATCATGCAAGCTGCCTCCGAAGGCGCCGGTCCCGCACTCTCGCTCGGCGTGTCGATCCGGCTGCCGTTCGAGGAGAAGGCGCAGGGCCTCCTCACCGACAACGATCAGGTCGTCGCGATGAAGTACTTCTTCACTCGCAAGCTGATGCTCATCAAGGAATCGCTCGGCTTCATCTGCCTTCCCGGAGGATTCGGCACCCTGGACGAGATGTTCGAGCTGCTCACCCTGCAGCAGACCGGCAAGGCGGAGCCGACGCCGATCGTGCTCCTGGACCAGCCGGGTGGGACGTTCTGGCAGGGTCTTCGCAGCTTCATCGACGACCACCTCGCACCGACCGGAGTCATCTCGGAAGGCGACTTCGATCGGGTGGTGATCACCGATTCCGTGGAGGCGGCTCGGGCGGAGATCACCGGGTTCTGGCACAACTACGACTCACTGCGCTGGGTCGGCGACGCGCTCGTGCTCCGTCTGCGCGCCGAGCCGACGGATGAAGAGCTCGACGCGCTGAACGAACAGTTCGCCCCGATGCTCTCCTCCGGACGGATCGAGCGGACCGCGCCACGGCAACCCGAGATCGTCGACGACGACCAGCTGGAGCTGCCGCGGCTGATCCTCCATCTCGATCAGCGTCAGGTCGGGAATCTGTTCCGACTGATCGGCGCGATCAACGCGCTTCCTTCTGCTCCCGCTCGATGATGCGGGCCGCGAACCCGTCGAGGTCGACTGTCCGGCCCAGCACCCGTTCCGCGGCTCGGCGCCCCGAGTAGTAGGCGGCCCCGACGGTCGCCGGTTCGTCACCCCAGGTGGCCTCGCCCGCGAGGTGCAGGACTCCGTCGACGGGGCCGGCCAGGTCGTCGTGGTCGTGGTGCGTGGACCCGAGGGCGAGGTACGAGTATGAGCCGTTCGAGAACTCGTCGTCGCCCCAGTGCGTGACCCAGTGCGCCCGGGGCTCGCCGACCGCGTCTCCGTAGAGCACGCGGAGAGCGCGCACGGCATCGGCGACCACGTTCTCGTCGGGGAGCTCCTGCATGCGCCGTCCGAACGGTCCGGCGGCGAAGGTCAGCAGGGTGGGCAGGCCGCTGACGGCGGAGACGTCGTACCAGGAATGCCAGTGTTCGCCGGCCTCGCCGAGCGCTCGCAGCACATAGCTGTCCTCGTTCCAGAACCTCTGATCGAACTGGATGAAGACCTTGTTGAACACTCCCATCCCGAGTCGTGCGACTGGACCGGCCACGGCCTCCGGCAGCGCCGGCTCGAACTCGATCGACCCTGCCTTGAGCGCGCCCAACGGAACCGTCACGACGACCTGATCCGCCGTGAATGCCGTGTCGCCGGCATGGACGGTCACCCCTCCGGTGGAGCGGACGATCTTCGTCGCCGTCGTCTCGAAGCGGATGTCGAGGCCCGCGCCGATGCGTCGAGGAACCTCGTCGTATCCGTGCGGGAAGATCACCTCATCGCCGTCTATCGCGTCCTCGTCGAGGCCGTGAGCGTCGAGGTCTCCGATCCAGGCGCCGCACTGCTCCTCGACCCGGTGGCGGAAGAACTCGCGGATGTCGTCGATGCGGTCAGGGGAGAGGCCGGAACGATCGAGCGCGCGCTCCGTCACATCCAGATATGTGTCGCCGGGGGAGGAGGCGGCGATCTCGTCGACGAGAAGGCGATCGACCGCGTCGACGTCGTCGATCCATCGAGCGGTGGCATCGGAGCCCATGGGTCTTCCGTCTCCGTCGAAGTTCTCGATGGGCCGCCCGCCGACCTGGAAACTGCCCACCGTGTACTCGATGGTCGGAATCCGAAGCGCCTGGACGAGATCCCACAGCGGCGAACCGTCGATCCCATGGATCCACGAGGCGCCGCGATCCACGGGAAACTTCGCTTCCCGGTCGGTGTGCATCCGGCCACCGATGCGATCGCGTCCTTCGAGGACCACGACCCGACGCCCGGCATCGGCGAGCATCCGGGCGGCGGTGACACCCGACATCCCCGCACCGATCACGATGGTGTCGAACGATCCCATCTGTCCTCCTCGACTTCCGGCGCGGAAAACTGCTGCCGTCGTGGCAGGGGCCGGTCGGCACAGGGTATCGTGGTACGGATGTCGCGCGTGCGAACAGGCGCGACGAGAGCTGAATAGAGAGGCCGTCATGGACATCGAACTGAGTCTTCTGCGAGGGATCGAGAAGGAGAAGGCGATCCCCTTCGACGAACTCGTCGCGATCATCGAGCAGGCGATCCTGACCGCTTACTCCAAGCACGTCTCCGACGACGGTGTGACGCCCGAAGGCGTCCGCGTGCACCTGGACCGCAAGACCGGGCACGTCGCGATCCTGCAGGTCGTCCGCGACGAGGAAGACGCCATCATCGGCGAAGAGGATGCGACCCCCGACGACTTCGGTCGCATCGCGGCCTTCGCCGCCAAGCAGGTCATCAGCCAGCGTCTGCGTGACATCGCGGACGACGTGGTGCTCGGAGACTTCAAGGACAAAGAGGGCGACATCGTCGCCGGCGTGATCCAGCAGGGTCCGAACCCGCGCATGATCCACGTCGACCTCGGTGCCGTCGAGGCGATCCTGCCCCCCGAGGAGCAGGTGCCCGGCGAGGAGTACACCCACGGATCACGCCTGCGCGTGTACGTCACCAGCGTCGCCAAGGGTCTCAAGGGACCGCAGATCACGGTGTCCCGCACCCACCCGGGGCTCGTCCGCAAGCTCTTCGCGCTCGAGGTGCCGGAGATCGCCGCCGGTCTCGTCGAGATCGTGGCCCTGGCTCGCGAGGCCGGGCACCGCACGAAGATCGCGGTCAAGGCGAACGACCCGTCGATCAACGCGAAGGGCGCCTGCATCGGCGAGCTCGGACGCCGCGTGCGCGCCGTGACGGAGGAGCTCGCGGGGGAGAAGATCGACATCGTCGACTACGACGCCGATCTGCCCACGTTCGTGGCGCACGCTCTCTCGCCGGCGAAGGTCACGAGCGCCTTCGTGCTCGACGCGAGCACCAAAGCCGTCCGCGCGCTGGTGCCCGACTACCAACTGTCACTCGCGATCGGCAAGGAGGGTCAGAACGCGCGTCTGGCCGCCAAGCTCACGGGTGCGAAGATCGACATTCAGCCGGACAGCGTCCTCGACTGACCGGCTTCGGCCTTCCGCCTCGCCCGGCGTGCGGGCGAGGCGGGGTGAAACGCAGGTGTAAGATGGAACCCGTACGAACGTGCGTCGGTTGTCGCACGCGTGCTCCCCGCACCGCCCTGCTCAGGGTGGTGGCCCAGAACGACACCCTCATCCCCGATGACCGTGCTGTCCTGCCGGGGCGCGGCGCGTGGGTCCATCCGACTCGGGAATGCATGGATGCCGCTCTGCGGCGCCGCGCATTCGGACGAGCACTGCGCGTGTCCACTGAGCTGGACACGCGGACCTTCGAACAGCACCCACCAAGAAACAAAGGCTGAACAGCTATGGAAACAAAGTGAACGGCTCGAAATGAGACCCGTCCGCGACTAGTGGTCTGCCCTGTCTGGGTGGACCGACTCAGACAGGAGAATTGTGGCTGGTAAACCACGCGTACATGAGATCGCCGCCGAACTCGGCGTCGACAGCAAGGTCGCTCTTGCAAAGCTCAAAGAACTCGGCGAGTTCGTGAAGAGCCCCTCTTCGACCGTCGAACCGCCGGTGGCGCGCAAGCTGCGCGCGGCGATCGAGGCCGACGGGTCGCTCAAGGGTGCGGCTGAAGCTGCTCCCGCGTCCAAGCCGGCTGCCGCCAAGTCGGCAGCGAAGCCGGGCGCCAAGCCCGGACCCACCCCGGGCCCGAAGCCCGGTCCCAAGCCTGCCCCGGAGGCTCCGGCCCCCGAGGCGCCCGCGCCCGCTGCACCGGCGCCTGCCCCCGTGGCAGAGGCACCTGCAGCAGCGGCAGCGGACGCACCCAAGCCTGCAGAGGGCGGTGCACCGACTCCTGGCGCTCCGCGTCCCGGCAACAACCCGTTCTCCTCCGCGCAGGGGATGGGGCAGCGCCCGGCCGGACCCCGCCCGGGTAACAACCCCTTCGCATCCGCCCAGGGCATGGGTCAGCGCCCGACGCCGGGCAACATCCCGCGTCCGCAGGCTCCGCGCCCCGGTGCACCCCGTCCGGGTGCTCCGCGTCCCGGTTCGCCTCGTCCCGGTGCGCCCCGTAGCGGTGGTGGCGGTCGTCCCGGCGCTCCGTTCCAGCAGCGTCCCGGCGGCCCCGGTCGTCCCGGCGGTGCCGGTGGACCCGGCGGTGCCGGTGGTCCTGGTGCACGTCCCGGCGGTGGCGGCGGTTTCGCCGGTCGTCCCGGTGGCGGTGGCGGTCGTGGCCGTGGTCCCGGCGGTGGTACCGCAGGTGCCTTCGGCAAGGGTGGCGGCAAGAGCAAGCAGCGCAAGTCGCGGCGGGCGAAGCGGCAAGAGTTCGAGATGCGGAGTGCTCCGGTCGTCGGTGGCGTCAACGTCACCCGCGGCAACGGAGAGGTCATCCGCATGCGCCGCGGCGCATCCATCGCGGACTTCGCCGACAAGATCGAGACGCTGACCGGCTACACGGTCCAGCCCGGAACCCTCGTCACCATCCTCTTCAACCTGGGCGAGATGGCCACGGCCACCGAGTCCCTCGATGAGGCGACGTTCGAGGTCCTGGGCGCCGAGCTCGGCTACAAGATCCAGATGGTCTCGCCCGAGGACGAGGACAAGGAGCTCCTCGAGGGCTTCGGTCTCGACCTCGAGGCCGAGCTGGAGGCGGAGAGCGAAGACGACCTCGAGATCCGTCCTCCGGTCGTGACCGTCATGGGTCACGTCGACCACGGTAAGACGCGACTTCTCGACGCTATCCGTCAGACGAACGTCATCGAGGGTGAAGCCGGTGGCATCACCCAGCACATCGGTGCGTACCAGGTCTGGACCGAGCACGAGGGCATCGAGCGGGCCATCACGTTCATCGACACCCCGGGTCACGAGGCGTTCACCGCCATGCGTGCCCGTGGTGCGCAGGTCACCGACCTCGCGATCCTCGTGGTCGCAGCCGACGACGGCATCATGCCGCAGACGGTCGAGGCGCTGAACCACGCTCAGGCGGCGAACGTGCCGATCGTGGTCGCGGTGAACAAGGTGGACAAGCCCGACGCGAACCCGTCGAAGGTGCGTCAGCAGCTCACCGAGTACGGTCTGGTCGCCGAGGAGTTCGGTGGCGACGTCATGTTCGTCGACGTCTCCGCTCGCGCCAACACGGGTATCCAGGAGCTCCTGGACGCCGTGCTGCTCACGGCCGACGCAGGTCTCGATCTGACCGCCAACCCGAACAAGGGTGCCCGCGGTGTCGCGATCGAGGCGAAGCTCGACAAGGGTCGCGGTTCTGTCGCCACCGTGCTGATCCAGTCCGGAACGCTCCGGATCGGTGACGCCATCGTCGCCGGAACGGCCTACGGTCGCGTGCGTGCCATGGCCGACGAGAACGGCGAGCAGGTCCTCGAGGCCTACCCGTCGCGTCCGGTGCAGGTGCAGGGTCTGAACTCCGTGCCGCGTGCCGGTGACGTCTTCATCGTCACCGAGGAAGACCGCATGGCCCGTCAGATCGCGGAGAAGCGTGAAGCAGTCGAGCGCAACGCCCAGCTGGCCAAGGCCCGCAAGCGCATCTCGCTCGAAGACTTCACCCGTGCTCTCGAAGACGGCAAGGTCGAGTCGCTCAACCTCATCATCAAGGGTGACGTCTCCGGTGCCGTCGAGGCGCTGGAGGAGTCGCTCCTCAAGATCGAGGTCGATGACTCGGTGCAGCTGCGCATCATCCACCGCGGCGTCGGTGCGATCACCGAGTCCGACGTGAACCTGGCGACGATCGACAACGCGATCATCGTGGGCTTCAACGTCCGCCCCGACACGAAGGCGCGCGAGCGCGCCGCCCGTGAAGGCGTGGACATCCGTTTCTACTCCGTCATCTACAACGCGATCGACGAGATCGAGAGCTCGCTCAAGGGCATGCTCAAGCCGGAGTACGAAGAGGTCCAGTCGGGTGTCGCCGAGATCCGCGAGGTGTTCCGCTCCTCGAAGTTCGGCAACATCGCCGGTGTCATCGTGCGATCGGGAACGATCACGCGAAACGCCAAGGCTCGTGTCATCCGCGACGGCGTCGTGCTGGCCGATGGTCTCGCCATCGAGTCGCTGCGTCGCTTCAAGGATGACGTCACCGAGGTCCGTACCGACTACGAGGCCGGTATCGGTCTCGGAAAGTACAACGACATCCAGATCGGCGACGAGATCGAGACGACCGAGCTCATCGAGAAGCCTCGCGGCTGATCAATTTCGAAACACCTTCGGGCGTCCTTCGCTCCCGCTCCTCCGGAGCGCGGAGAGGAGGACGCCCTGAGGGTTCCTGGACAGGGAGAGAACAATGGCAGGCGAACGACAGGCCCGACTCGCGGATCGTATCCGCGTGATCCTCGCCGAGCGGCTGGAGAAGGGGCTGCGCGATCCGCGCCTCGGCTTCGTCACCATCACCGACGTCCGTGTGACCGGTGACCTTCAGCACGCATCGGTGTTCTACACGGTGCTGGGCACGGAAGAAGAGCGCATCTCCAGCGGTGCCGCGCTCACTTCGGCGACCGGCATGCTGCGCAGCGAGGTCGGGCGGCAGCTGAGCACCCGTCTCGTGCCCACGCTCGAGTTCATCCCGGATGCCCTCCCGGAGAACGCGGACCACATCGGTGCGCTGCTCCGCGAGGCGCAGCAGCGCGATGCCGACGTCGCGAAACTCGCGTCCTCCGCATCCCACGCCGGCGACACCGATCCGTACCGCACGGAGGACGACCCGGAGTGATCGCCGTTTGATACGCTCGGCTTCGCGGGAACGCTTCCGCGAACCTGGGGGAACGGCATCGAGGGTACGGGTACACAGGGGGCTCTCTTTGTCG
This sequence comes from Microbacterium sp. Cr-K20, assembly GCF_000708325.1. Classification (NCBI taxonomy): domain Bacteria; kingdom Bacillati; phylum Actinomycetota; class Actinomycetes; order Micrococcales; family Microbacteriaceae; genus Microbacterium; species Microbacterium sp. Cr-K20. The sequence continues at coordinate 27,422 of NZ_JARE01000047.1, forward strand.
CGCCCGCCGCGTTGGGCGTGTTGCTGGACGAGCTCCTGGAGCTCGACCTCGGCTGTGTGCCGCACGTGCTCGCCCGTCTCGCTGCCGAGCTGGACGCGGATTCTCTGACGATCCGCGAAGTCGCCGAGCGCCTGTCAGCGGACCAACGCCACGGTCGGCGCCCGCTACCCAGCCCGCTCCCGCTCGTGCCCTCGATCGTGCGGAGATTCGAGGCCACGCAGTTCGATGACAGGGATCGCGAGCTGCTGACGGCGCTCTCCGTCTGCCTGGACGGTGGACTCGACGCCCTCCTCGAGTTCGACGGCAGGTCGGCGGCCGCGATTGCCGCAGCTCCGGTGGGGGAGCACATCCGGGTGCATGCCGGCCACTCGCGCTTCGCAGATCCCCGTCTCTCCATCTGGATCAGAGCCACCACCGGCACCGCAGCCATCGCCGGTGTCCACGAGCGGCTGAGCGCGATCTTCCGCCGTCGCGGTGACCGGGTGAGCGAGGGTTGGCACCGCGCTCGCGCGTCCCTCGAGGCGGCTCCCGAGACCGCGGTCGAGCTGACGGTCATCGCGCGACAGCTCAGTGAGGCCGGCCACCCGGAACGGGCGCTGCTGCTCGCGAGAGAGGCGGCGGAACATGCTGTCGGCGGAGCCCGCGAAGAAGCGCATCTCGTGGCGGGCGCTTCGGCCGTCGGCGCCGGCTTCGCTGCGGAAGCGGTCGCGTGGTTCGGCGGTCTGTACCCGCACGCGGCGGAGCGTCGGCGGCTCCAGGCCCTCGGCGGTCTGTTCGTCGCGCAGGCATTCGAGCAGGGCTCGGTGCCGGAGGTCGACCCGCGAGTGCTGCGCCCGTGCACGGACGACTCCGACGACTGGTGCCACTGGACGAGGGCGGCTGCTCTGGCTGCGGTGTTGTGCGCGGAACGGGGCGATCGGCGCGGGATGCGTGTCTGGCTCGACGCCGTCCGGGAAGGCGCCACGCGGATCGGTGCCGAGCACGAACTCAGGGACCCCGTCGTCGCGCTGAGCTGGCTGATCGCGGGTGAACGCGACATCGGCGCGACCGTAGGCTCCGGGCCGGTGACGGGAGGAATGCTGCGCGCGCTGCAGGCCGCGATGGGCGGGGACGTCGATCTGGGGCTGCGCATGCTGGCGAGCGACGGATCGGGGATGCCCGCCGACGCGGATCCGTTCGTTCCGGGATTCGAGCACAGCCCCGTCGTCCAGGCGTATCGCGCGGTCATCGAGGTTCTGCTGCTGGTGTGGCGTGGCGACATCGGCCTCGCGCGCGACCGGTTGATCCAGGCCGCACTCGTGCTGCCGGTGTCGTTGCCACTCGCCGGGTTGGGCGTGGTGCTGGCCAGACGTCTCGACCTCGCCGTGCTCGGTGAACTCGGACCGTACGCCCGATCGCTCACCGAAGGGCTGTCGGCGGGCGCGAGGATCGACCGTCTCGTCGACCGCGGCATCCAGTCGTTTCTCGCCGGTTCATTCGACGACGCTGCAGCCACCATCCGTCTCTGGGCCGACCTCGGATCGGCGCGGACCACCATGACGGTTCCCGCGCTCGACGAGCTGGCGCTCGATCCGGACGGACGCTCGACACCCGCGCCATCCATCGAGCCGCCGGAGATCGCTCTCGCGCAGAGTCTGCGCGTCCGGCTGGCGACGGCTGGGGATGGTCGCTGGCGTTCCGAGTGCGTCGAAGTGCGCGAGGAGGCGCGGACGCTCCGCTCCCCGTTCGCGCGGGCGAGGGTGGAGACGATGCTCGGCACCCAGTACGCCATCCGCGACGATCATCCCTCGGCTCGTATCCACCTGGAGCACGCCGAGAGGTTGTTCGAGCTGTGCGGTGCGACGGCATGGGCGCGCACGATCCGCGGACGGCTGGACAGGCTCGATGCCAAGGAGGGGAGCATCGTTCCCACCGTCGATCCGCTGGCGGCGTGTCGAGCCGCATGGTCGCTGCAGCTGACCGCGCGCGAGCTGGAGGTCGCGATGTACGCCGTCGGCGGGGCGGCGAACCGTGACATCGCCGAGATGCTCAATTTCTCGGTCCGTACGGTGGAGGTCCACCTCGGCCGGGTCTTCGCGAAACTCGATGTCCGCAGTCGGGTCGAGCTGACGGTGCTGGCACATCGCACCGACCATCACCTCTGAGCTCGTCAGCGCGGCAGCGAGAGGGCCATCCCGTCGGCTTCGGCGAGACCGTCGGCGATGAGCGAGTCGATCGCCCGGTCGCGCTGACGGGGATCCGGCCACTCCGGGAGCACGAGGTCGAGCGGCACCGCCTCCGGGGAGCGATCGCGCAGCAGCCGCAGCACGGCACCGCGTGCCTGTCGATCCGAGCCTTCGTAGGCGGCCTGGCGACGGCGTTCATCCCCGGTGTCCGGCCTGCCGGCTGCCAGCCATGCGCAGCTGCCGGAGAGCGGACAAAGCTCGCATCGCGGCGCTCGCGACGTGCATACGGTCGCGCCGAGCTCCATCATGGCGGCGTTGAACTCCGCGGCGTCGGCCAGCGAGTCCGGCAGGAGGGAGCCCATCAGATCCAGGTCCCTCCGTGAGGGCGGTGCCGGCTGGGCTTGCCCCTGAAAAGCCCTGGCCAGCACGCGCCGAGTGTTCGTGTCGACGACGGGGTGCCGGTCGCCGTATGCGAAGACCGCGACGGCGCGGGCCGTGTAGTCACCGATGCCGGACAGGGCGAGCAGGGCCTCGACGTCGCGCGGCACGATCCCGCCGTGCCGCTCGGTGATCTCGACAGCCGCCCGGAACAACCAGAGCGCGCGACGCGGGTATCCGAGATTGGCCCACTGGTGCACGACTTCCGCGGCCGAGGCAGAGGCCATCGCCGCGGGTGTGGGCCAGCGCGCGAGCCACGCCTCGAGGTGCGGGACGACCCGGGCGACCGGAGTCTGCTGAAGCATGAATTCGCTGACCAGGACGCCCCACGCGCCGAACTCGTCATGGAACTCCGCTCGGCGCCACGGCAGGTCTCGAGCGGTCGATCGATACCACGTCGGCAGGCGCGATACGACATCGGAAGGGGCCTGCGGTCCGGGCATCCCTCCAGCGTACGTGAGCAGTGACCCGTGGTCGGTCCGGCGATTCACGGTGCGGCACCGGGGGCTGCCTCGGACCGGGGGCGCGCGCGTCGTCGGTAGGCTGAGGGGATGGTCTCGCCCGGCATCCTTCTCGTCGACAAGCCCGCTGGGCTGACCAGCCACGACGTGGTCGCCCGCACGCGGCGCGCGTTCGGGACGCGGAAGGTCGGCCATGCGGGGACACTCGATCCGATGGCGACCGGACTCCTCGTCATCGGCATCGAAGGTGCCACCCGACTGCTCACCTACATCGTCGGCGCGGACAAGACCTATGAGGCGACGATCCGTCTCGGACAGACCACCGGGACCGACGACGCCGAGGGCGAGATCCTGACGACCGCCGAACCCGAGGCGTGGAGCGCGGTCACGGATGCCGCGGTCGACGAGGGCATCCTGGCGTTGACCGGCGAGATCTCGCAGGTTCCCAGCTCGGTGTCCGCGATCAAGGTCGACGGACGGCGTGCATACGATCGCGTCCGTGCCGGCGAAGAGGTCGTGCTCGCCGCGCGGGACGTCGTCGTGTCTCGCTTCGACGTGTCGGCACGGCGTCAGCAAGACGGTTTCCTCGATCTCGATGTGATCGTCGACTGCTCTTCCGGCACGTACATCCGGTCGCTCGCCCGTGACCTCGGCGCCGCACTCGGTGTCGGCGGACACCTCACCGCGCTGCGGCGCACGCGGGTCGGGCCGTTCGAAGTGACGGATGCCGTCGGTCTCGATGCGCTCGACGGTGCGCCGACGCTGGCTCCAGGCGACGCGGCGGGGCGCATCCTTCCGGTGCTGGAGATGTCGGCGGAAGAAGCACGGGATCTCCGACACGGCAAGCGACTGGGAGGGCAGGCCGCCCGCCTCGCAGACGCTCTCGGCGCCGCGATCGACCCGGATGGCGTTCTGGTGGGCATCGTCGAGAAGCGGGGCGCAGATCTGAAGAGCGCCATGAACATGCCGGAGGTCGTCCGATGATCCTGTGGCTCACGATCGCGCAGATCGCAGTCGCCGTCGCTGCCGGGGTCTTCTGCATCGTCGCCGGACTGAGTGGTCGGCGACCGAGCGACATCAGCGTCGGGGCGCTCGCACTCGTGGAGGTGCTGCTCGTCGTCCAGGTGATCGTCGCGATCGTCGCGCCGCTCGCCGGAAACCCGCCGACGGGGGACTTGCTCGAGTACTGGGTCTACCTGGTGTCGGCGGTGCTCCTGCCCATCGGAGCCGTGCTGTGGGCGCTCATGGAGCGCAGCCGGTGGAGCACGGTGATCCTGGGTGTGGCCGCGCTCGCGATCGCGATCATGCTGTGGCGCATGCAGGTCATCTGGACCGTCCAGATCGCGTGACGCGAGGGGTCGTGGCGGAGTCCGGTGCCCTCCCGCGGCTCTAGGATGGAATGCGCTATGAGCTCCACCGCCCCCTCCACTCGGATGACCGGAATCGGTCGCGTCCTCGTGATCGTCTACGCCGTCATGGCGCTGGCCGCCACCGGGCGCAGCTTCGTGCAGATCGTCCGCCGATTCGACGAGGCACCGCTGGCGTACTCCCTCTCCGCACTCGCTGCGGTCGTCTACATCCTCGCGACACTCGCGCTCGTCCTGGCCCGTCGTCGCGGGTGGTACACCGTCGCCTGGGTCGCGATCGTCTTCGAACTGACAGGCGTTCTCGTCGTCGGGCTGCTGAGCATCCTGATGCCGGCGCTGTTCCAGCACGAGACGGTGTGGTCGCTGTTCGGGCGCGGTTACCTGTTCATCCCGCTGGTCCTCCCGGTGTTCGGAATCTGGTGGCTGCGCACGCACCGCCCCGCGGACGCCGCGATTCCGGCCGAGGTGCACGCGTGATCGTCTTCCGCAGCCCGGAGGAGGTTCCCGGCGGATTCGGTCCGAGCGCCGTCGCCATCGGCAAGTTCGATGGTGTCCACGCGGGTCATCGTGCGGTCATCGAACGGCTGAAGGAAGCCGCCGCCGCCACCGGGAGCCGCGCGGTCGCCGTGACCTTCGACCGCAATCCGCTGGCAGTCATCCGGCCGGATCGCTGTCCCGAGAACGTCGTCACGGTCGAGCGCAAGCTCGAACTGCTGGGCGGCCTCGGGCTCGACGCGACACTCGTGCTCACGTTCGACGAGGAGATGGCCGCCCGCAGCGCGGAGGACTTCGTCGTCGACATCCTCGTCGGTGCGCTGCAGGTGTCGACCGTCCTGGTCGGTCAGGACTTCCGCTTCGGGCACCGAGGCGCGGGCACGCCCGAGCTGCTACGCGAACTCGGCCCTCGCTACGGCTTCTCCGTCGAGGTCGTCGACGATGTGTATCTTCCCGGTTCCCCTCGCCGCGTCTCGTCCAGCTGGATCCGAGAGCTGCTGATGGAGGGGGACGTCGCTTCGGCCGCCACGGTGCTCGGGCGCTATCCCGACGTCCGCGGCGAGGTCGTCCACGGCCTCAAGCGCGGGCGGGAGCTGGGGTTCCCCACGGCCAACCTCTCGACCATCGTCGACGCCTTCGTCCCTGCCGACGGGGTGTACGCCGGGTGGCTCGTCGACCACGACACCGGCATCCGTCATCCGTCCGCGATCTCGGTGGGCACGAATCCGACCTTCGACGACGTGCTCGTACGTCAGGTCGAGGCGCACGTGCTGGGGGAGACCGGGCTCGATCTGTACGGCCACGATGTCACGGTCGAGTTCGTGGCGAGGCTGCGGGGCATGGTCGCCTTCGAAGGCATCGAGAAGCTGATGGAGCAGATGGGTGCAGACGTCACGGACGCTGCTCGGGCTCTCGGCATCACATCCGCATAATCGCCCTGCCACGGTACTTCCCGGTCGTCGTCCGACGACTCGGCGTGGGCGATCTGCAGGACAACCGTCCGATGACATAGAATGGAGTCGGCTCCCGCCGATTCTCACGCTTCTCGCGTGCTTCGACGGGAAGACGACCCACTGTTCGTACGGTCCTGGCTCACGCCACACGCGGACAACGAGAACGGTTCAGGGCTTCATGGGGAAGCCGGAGCCTTCACGCTCAGGAGGAGCATGCCGACTACGGCAACCGCCGCCACGCGGCGCAAGAAGACGTCCCGTCGCGACGATGAGGCACCCCTCATCCCGATCCTGGCGCGCAAGGTGCGCGAGATCGAGGCGAAGTCGCAGCGCGGGAAGCTCGGCCCGACGAACCGGGTGAAGTTCCAGGTGATCGCGTTCCTGGTGCGCGAGGAGCGCGCCAGAGTGAAGGCGGACGCCGAGATCGGTGACCCGGCACGCGCTGAGCTGCTGAAGCGCCTCGACGGTGTGGCCACCATCCTCGCCAAGACTGCCGCGCGCGACACGTCGCTCATCCAGCTGCTCGAGGCCGACCAGGCGACGTCGCCGGTCGCCAAGCGCATGCGACGCGACTGGCTTCTCGAGTCGGGAGCGGAGCTCGCTCCCGAAGAGCTGATCATCGCCGATGCCGCACCCGTTCAGATCTCCACGGTTCCCGCGGCGATCGCCGAGCGACAGGTCACGCCTCCTTCGGTCGAGTCGCGGCAGCTGGCGAACCCGTTCCTCGCTCCGGATCTCACGCCGCGCCCGGCTGCGACCCCGCGCCGCCGCCTCGACGGCTGGGAGCTCATGGGCCCGCTGTACAAGGCGTTCGAGACCGGAGCCGGCGGATCCGCTGCGTCGATGGATCTGCCGCCGGCGCCGGAGTACGACCACATCTCGCCCAAGGGCCTCGAGGTCATGGTGCATCAGTCGCGGTTCCTGGAGGCGGTGAAGGCGGGTCACCGCAGCTTCCTCCTGGCAGACGAGCCCGGCCTCGGCAAGACGGCGCAGTCGGTGCTGGCCGCCTCGGTGGCCGGTGCGTACCCGCTGCTCGTCGTCGTGCCCAACGTCGTGAAGATGAACTGGGCGCGCGAGGTCGAGCGGTGGACGCCGCAGCGCCGCGCCACGGTCATCCAGGGCGACGGCACCGACATCGACGCGTTCGCCGACGTGTTCATCGTGAACTACGAGATCCTCGATCGGCACATGTCGTGGCTGGCCTCGATCGGTCTGCGCGGAATGGTCGTCGACGAGGCGCACTTCATCAAGAACCTCTCATCGCAGCGCTCCCAGAACGTCCTCTCGCTGGCTGCTCAGGTGCGTGAGCGCACGCCGGGGCATGATCCCCTTATGCTCGCCCTCACGGGCACGCCGCTGATCAACGACGTCGAGGACTTCGACGCGATCTGGCGCTTCCTGGGGTGGACCACGGGCGAGAAGCCCGGCCCCGAGCTGATGGAGAAGCTCGACGCCACGGGGTTCACCCCGGCCGACAAGGCGTTCTACCCCGAGGCACGCGACGCCGTCATCTCGATGGGCATCGTCCGACGCAAGAAGAAGGACGTCGCCGCCGATCTGCCGGACAAGCTGATCGCCGACCTGCCCGTGCAGCTCGACGACGAGTTCGGACGGAGCATCCGCCAGGCCGAGCGCGAACTCGGCGAGCGGCTCGCGGCTCGGTACCGTCGCATCATCGAGGCCCGCGGAGACCGTGGACTGGCGCCCGGGGAGATCGACGAGGACATCGTCCGCCTCGTCGCCCAGAACGAGCTCGAGGAGTCGAAGGCTGCGGGCACCGGAGGAGACAACGTCTTCACGATGGTCCGCCGAATCGGCCAGGCCAAGGCGCAGCTCGCGGCGGACTATGCAGCGCAGCTGCAGCGGTCTGTCGGCAAGGTCGTCTTCTTCGCGAAGCACATCGACGTGATGGACCGTGCGGAGGCGCACTTCGCCGCCGTGGGCATCCGGTCGGTGTCGATCCGCGGCGACCAGACCTCGACGACTCGTCAGCAGGCGATCGACGACTTCAACAGCGACCCTTCCGTGGGGATCGCGGTCTGCTCGCTCACCGCGGCCGGCGTCGGTCTGAACCTGCAGGCGGCGTCGAACGTCGTCCTCGCAGAGCTGTCCTGGACGGCGGCCGAACAGACTCAGGCGATCGACCGCGTGCACCGCATCGGTCAGGACGAGCCGGTCACGGCGTGGCGGATCATCGCCGCGCACACGATCGACACCAAGATCGCTGAGCTGATCGACCAGAAGCAGGGCCTCGCGGCACGCGCGCTCGACGGTGAGGCCGTCGAGGAGTCGGCCGCAGAGCCGGTGCAGCTGGCGGCGTTGATGCACCTGCTGCGTCAGGCTCTGGGCGCGGCATAGGCGCGAAGAACTCCGGTTCTTAACGTCGGTTTCGCCTCTTCGGCGTTCGGGATCAAGAAGTTCGTCGATATCGGCGGATCGCGGTGTCAAGATCGACGGTTTTCGTCGGCTTCGAATGGCGCCCGGGTACGTGGGGCGCTAGTGTCGATCGAAGGCAGCGTCGCCTCTTTCCCCCATCTCCCGAACGTCTGAAGGCACCAGCATGAAGATCGGCATCCTGACGAGCGGCGGCGACTGCCCCGGACTCAACGCGGTCATCCGCGGCATCGTGCTCAAGGGCACCACCACGTACGACCTGGAGTTCGTCGGCATCCGTGACGGATGGCGGGGGCTGGTCGACGGAGACTTCATGCCGCTCACGCGCCACGAGGTGAAGGGCCTGTCCAAGGTCGGCGGCACGATCCTCGGCACCAGCCGCACGAACCCCTACGAGGGCGAGCGCGGGGGAGCGGAGAACATCGCCAAGACCCTCTACGGGCACAAGATCGACGGCATCATCGCGATCGGCGGCGAAGGCACTCTCGCCGCGGCCGACCGTCTCGCGAAGGACGGCATCAAGGTCATCGGCGTCCCCAAGACGATCGACAACGACCTGCAGGCGACGGACTACTCGTTCGGCTTCGACACGGCGGTGAACATCGCCACGGATGCGATGGACAGGCTTCGCACCACGGGCGACTCCCACCAGCGGTGCATGGTCGCCGAGGTCATGGGACGCCACGTCGGCTGGATCGCCCTGCACGCCGGTATGGCCGCCGGCGCCCACGTGATCTGCATCCCCGAGGTGCCGATGTCGATCGACGACATCACCGAGCTCGTGACCAGCGCCCACGACCGCGGCCGCGCGCCCCTGGTCGTCGTCTCCGAAGGCTTCAAGCTCCTCGGAATGGACGAGGCGTACAGCGACAAGGGGCTCGACGCCTTCAACCGGCCGCGGCTCGGTGGCATCGGCGATCTGCTCGCTCCCGAGATCGAGCGCATCACGGGTATCGAGACGCGCGCCACGATCCTCGGCCACATCCAGCGCGGTGGTTCCCCGTCGGCGTTCGACAGGGTCCTCGCGACGCGACTCGGCCTTCATGCCGCGGACGCGCTCGTCGACGGAGCCTGGGGCCAGATGGTGGCGATGCAGGGCACCGACATCGTCCGGGTGCCGTTCGCCGACGCACTGGGCGAGCTGAACACGGTCCCGCGCTACCGCTACGACGAGGCCGCCGCACTCTTCGGCTGAGACTTCCGCTCGACGAGCCCGCCCGTTCGAACGGGCGGGCTTCGTCGTCGCGTCTCAGGCCTCGGCGAGGCCGAGGGTGTCGAGCAGCCAGGCGAGCTCGAAGGCGCGCTCCCGCCATGAGTTGTAGCGGCCGCTCACGCCGCCGTGCCCGGCGACCATCTCGCACTTGAGGAGCACGTCGGAGGCACCGGTCTCGCGCAGACGTGCGACCCACTTCGCCGGCTCCACGTAGAGCACGCGGGTGTCATTGAGTGATGTCACCGCGAGGATGCGGGGGTACTGGACGCCGTCGCGGACGTTCTCGTACGGCGAGTACGACTTCATGTACTCGTAGACGTCGGCGTCGTGGAGAGGATCGCCCCATTCGTCCCACTCGATCACGGTGAGGGGCAGCGACGGGTCGAGGATCGTCGTCAGAGCGTCGACGAACGGAACTCCGGCGAGGATTCCGGCGAAGAGTTCGGGGGCGAGGTTGGCGACGGCGCCCATCAGCAGTCCGCCCGCGCTGCCGCCCTCGGCGACCAGTCGGCTCGGCGTGGTGACACCGGTCGCGACCAGGTGCTCACCGCAGGAGACGAAGTCCGTGAAGGTGTTGCGCTTGCTGAGCAGCTTCCCGTCTTCGTACCACTGGCGGCCCATCTCGCCGCCGCCGCGCACGTGAGCGACCGCGAAGATCACGCCGCGATCGAGCTCGGAGAGTCGCGCGACCGAGAACCCGGGGTCGATCGAATGCTCGTAGGAACCATAGCCGTAGAGATGCACGGGGCGTGCTCCCGCACCGGGCTCGCCGAATGAGCGCTTCCACACGAGGGAGATCGGCACGCGCACCCCATCGGACGCCGTCGCCCATTCGCGCCGCTGGCCGTACTCGTCCGGGTCGTAGCCGCCGAGGACGGTGACCTGCTTGCGCAGCACCAGCTCGCGGTTCGACAGGTCGAGGTCGTACACCGTGCCGGGCGTGACGAACGACGTGTATCCGAGTCGCAGGAAGGGGGAGTGCCACTCCGGGTTCCCGCTCACTCCGGCGGAGTACAGCGGCTCGTCGAAGGGGATCTCGTCGACGGTGTTCGTGGTGTAGTCGAGAAGCCCGACGCGCTCGAGTCCCTCGCTGCGGTACTCGACCGTTGCGAAGTCGCGGAACGCATCCATGCCGAGCAGACGCCTTCCCGCCTCGTGGGCGACGACCCGCCGCCGTTCGCCCTGAGGGTCGGACGCCGCCACCGAGACGAGTTCGAAGTCGAGGGCTCCGTCGTTGTGCAGGATGAAGAGCCTGTCCTCGCCGTCCACCACGGCGTGATCGATGGAGTACTCCACTCCTTCGCGGCGCGGCCACACCAGGCGAGGCGTCGCGGTGAGGTCGCCGGTCAGATCGACGAGGTACTCCTCGCTCGTGATGCTCGAACCGACGCCGACGACGAGGTACCGGCGGCTGCGGGTGATCCCGGCGCCGAGCCAGAACTTCTCGTCGGGTTCGTGGAACAGCTGGACATCGTCCGCGACCGGTGTGCCGAGGCGGTGCAGCCACAGGGTGTCGGGCCGCCAAGCTTCATCTCGGGTCGTGTAGAGGACGCCGGTGCCGTCCGGGGTGAAGAAGGCGCCGCCGGTGTTCGGGATCTCGTCGTCGAGGGTCTCGCCAGAGACGAGGTCGCGCACGTGCACCGTGTACAGCTCGTCGCCTTCGAAGTCGGTCGACCAGAGCAGCTTCGTCGCGTCGTCCGAGGTGTCGAACGCCCCGAGCGAGAAGAACTCGTGACCCTCGGCCTCGACGTTCCCGTCGAGCAGCACGACCTCGCCGGGAACCGGCACGCCGGCCTCGAGCCTCGGGGGAGTCCAGTCGTCGTGCTCCGCGGCGGCCCGGCAGTGGATGCCGTACTGGGCGCCCTCTTCGGTACGGCTGTAGTACCACCAGTCTCCGCGCCGGGTGGGAACGGACAGATCGGTCTCCTGGACGCGACTCTTGATCTCCTCGAAGAGGCGCTCGCGCAGGTCGGCCAGGTGCGCCGTCTCGTCGTCGGTGTGGGCGTTCTCCGCCTCGAGGTGCGCGATGACCTCGGCGGAGTCCTTCGCCCGCATCCACTCGTACGGGTCGTCGAATGTGTCACCGTGGTGCGTGCGGAGCGTGGAGCGGCGGGCAGCGAGGGGAGCGTCAGTCACCGTCCCACGCTATCCCAGGTCGAGTTGACCGGCACGGGGGAGGGTGGGAGGATTTAGCGGGGCCGGTTAACGGAAGTCAAACCCACGGTGAACTCTTCGTTCGTCACGTCGATCACGTCGACATCTCCTTCTTCCTCAAACGACCGAAAGCGAACGGTGGAAACCGCAGCCCTCATCGTCGTGCTTGTCATCGCGCTGGCACTCTTCTTCGACTTCACCAACGGCTTTCACGACACGGCGAATGCCATGGCGACGCCGATCGCCACCGGTGCGCTCAAGCCCAAGACCGCCGTCCTCCTCGCCGCCGTCCTGAACCTGGTGGGGGCATTCCTGTCCACCGAGGTCTCCAAGACGATCTCCGGCGGCATCATCCGCGAAGACGCGATCATCTCCGCGGGGGCGGACCTCTTCCTGTCCCTGATCTTCGCGGGCCTGATCGGCGCCATCACCTGGAACATGCTGACCTGGCTCCTGGGCCTTCCGTCGAGCTCATCGCACGCGCTGTTCGGCGGCCTGATCGGCGCGACCCTGGTCGGTGCGGGGCTCGGCGGCATCGACTTCGGCATGGTGCTCTCGAAGATCGTGCTCCCTGCGCTCATCGCCCCCGTCACCGCGGGGCTCATCGCCTTCGCGGCGACGAAGATCGCCTACTCGATCACGCGACGTTACGACGGCAAGCCCGACGGTCGCGACGGTTTCCGCTGGGGGCAGATCTTCACGTCCTCGCTGGTCGCACTCGCGCACGGCACCAACGACGCGCAGAAGACGATGGGTGTCATCACCCTCGCTCTGATCACCATCGGCTGGCAGTCCGGCGTGCACCACGAACCGCAGCTCTGGGTGATCATCGCCTGCGCCTTCACGATCGCGCTCGGCACGTATCTCGGCGGCTGGCGAATCATCCGCACCCTCGGCAAGGGCCTCACCGATGTGAAGCCCGCGCAGGGCTTCGCGGCGGAGAGCTCGACGGCAGCGACGATCCTGGCCTCCAGCGCGCTCGGCTTCGCGCTCTCGACCACGCAGGTGGCCTCGGGCTCCGTGATCGGCTCCGGCCTCGGTCGCCGAGGCTCCACGGTCCGCTGGCGGACGGCGGGTCGTATCGGCGTCGGCTGGCTGCTCACGCTTCCCGCAGCGGGAGCCGTGGGCGCCCTGGCGGCGCTTCTCGTCGTCTGGCTCGGCAACTGGGGTGTGGCGATCGACGCGGTCATCGCCGTCGTGATCATCCTCGGACTGTTCATGCGTTCGCGCCGCAACGCCGTCACATCCGCGAACGCCATGAGTGACGTCGCCGAATCCGGGATGGCCATCGAGCTCCCGGACACGCCGCCGCCGACGCGTCGTCAGCAGCGTATCGAGCTGGCCAAGGCCGAGGCGAAGGCCCGTGCCGAGGCCCGTGAGAAGGTGAAGGCCCAGGCGAAGAAGGACGCGGAGGCCAAGGCGAAGAAGAAGGCTCAGGCCAAGGCGAGCGTCAAGGGTGCCAAATCCGCCTCCTCATCGAAGAATTCGGACGCGAATCGGAACGGGGACTCGGAATGAACGTCGTCATCGACTGGATCGCGTTCCTCCAGGTGTTCCTCGCAGCACTGATCGGCGCGGCGGCCATCGTCACCTTCTACGCCCTCGGTCTTCGTCTGCTGGTGCGCAGCGGTCGGGCCCCGGTGGTGAGCCCCGCCGAGTTCACGGATGCGATCACCGTGATCTCCGAGAAGGAGATGAAGCGCGCCGAGAAGCAGGCGGCGAAGGCGGCGCGGAAGAGCCCGCTCACCGAGGGGCAGAAGCGGGTCGCGCTCTTCGGTGCGTACGGATGCTTCGCGTTGTGCGCCGCGGCCGTGGTCGCCGGCATCCTGCTCCTCGTCATCGGGCACTGACCCGACGCCGGCAGGTCGAATGCCGACGCGGGGTCGAGGCCTAGGCTGTTGGCATGTCCGCAGCAACCGGAAACGCGTACGCCTTCGGCCGACATGACCCCGCAAGCCATGTGCTGATCCACGTGAGTGATCCGCACTTCCTCGCAGGGGGAGCGCGGCTCGGTGGGAAGTACGACGTCGAGGCCAATTTCGCCCGAACGCTCGATGCGATCAGATCCGTGCATCCGCATCCGTCGGCGATCGTCGTCACCGGCGACCTCGCCGATCTGGGTGAGCCCGACGCATATCGCCGGCTGAGGGCTGCCGTCGAGCCGGTGGCGGACGAGCTGGGCGCTCCGCTCATCTGGGTCGCGGGCAACCACGACGAACGCCCGGCACTGCGCGCAGGACTCCTCGATGCGGAGCCGACGGAGGATCCGGTGACGGGCGTCTGGGACCTCGCCGGGCTTCGCCTCATCGCTCTCGACACCAGCGTGCCCGGCTGGCATCACGGCGACCTCGACGAAGAACAGCTGTCCTGGCTCGCCGACGTGCTCGCGGATCCCGCTCCGCACGGCACCCTGCTCGCGATGCACCATCCACCGCTCCCGAGCCATCTGCCGCTCTTCGACATCCTGGAGCTTCGGCATCAGGATGAGCTCGCGGAGGTCATCCGCGGAACCGATGTCCGTGGCATCCTCGCCGGTCACCTGCACTACTCGTCGCAGGGCACCTTCGCCGGCGTCCCGGTGAGTGTCTCGTCGGCCACCTGCTACACGATGAACGTGGCGCGTCCGTCGGCCGAGGTGAACGGCATGGACGCGGCCCAGGCCTTCCAGCTCGTGCACGTGTACCCGGAGACGATCACGCACACGGTGGTGCCGGTGACGCAGGCCGCGACCGGGGACTACTTCTCCGCGGACTGGCTCGAGCGGATGGCGGCGCTCACACCGGAGCAGCGACTCGAGGCGTTCTCCCGCAAGCCCGGCCGGTGAGCGGCGTAGACTGAGAGCATCCCCCACCCTTCTCACCCGCCACGACCCACGAGGATGTGACATGGCTTCTGCCGCGCCTACCCCGACCCGCACCGAGACCGATTCGCTCGGAAGCATGGAGATTCCCGTCGACGCGTACTGGGGGATTCATACTTCCCGCGCCGACGCGAACTTCCCGATCTCGAAACGGCCCATCTCGGTCTATCCGGACCTCGTGGTCGGGCTGGCGATGGTCAAGCAGGCGAGTGCGCGGGCGAACCGCGAGATCGGGGTACTGGACCACGAGCGCGCCGACCTGATCGACCGTGCCGCGCAGCGCGTCATCGACGGCGAGTTCCACGAGCAGTTCACGGTGGGCGTCATCCAGGGTGGCGCGGGTACCTCGACGAACATGAACGCGAACGAGGTCATCACCAACATCGCGCTGGAGTTGGCCGGCCGCGAGAAGGGCGATTACGCCTTCCTGTCGCCGATCGATCACACCAACCGCAGCCAGTCCACCAACGACGTCTACCCGACCGCCGTGAAGATCGGCCTGTCACTGACGCTGCGCTCGCTGCTCGAAGAGCTCGACCTGCTGCGGCTGTCGTTCCTCGGCAAGTCCCGCGAGTTCCACGACGTGCTGAAGGTCGGTCGCACCCAGCTGCAGGACGCCGTGCCGATGACGCTCGGCCAGGAGTTCAACGGCTTCGCCACGACTCTCGGCTACGACCACACGCGGCTGACCGAGAACGCCTCGCTCATGTTCGAGATCAACATGGGTGCCACGGCGATCGGCACCGGCATCACCACGCACCCCGGTTACGCCCCCGCCGTGCTCAAGCACCTGCGCGAGATCACGCAGCTCGACCTGCGAACGGCCGGTGACCTCGTCGAGGCCACCAGCGACACCGGCTCGTTCATGTCGTTCTCCTCGACGCTCAAGCGCAACGCGATGAAGCTGTCGAAGATCTGCAACGACCTCCGGCTGCTCTCGTCCGGCCCGCAGGCGGGCTTCGGCGAGATCAACCTGCCCGCGATGCAGGCCGGATCCAGCATCATGCCCGGCAAGGTGAACCCGGTCATCCCCGAGGTTGTGAACCAGGTCGCTTTCGCCGTCGCGGGCGCCGACATGACGGTGACGATGGCCGCCGAGGCGGGCCAGCTCCAGCTGAACGCGTTCGAGCCGGTCATCGCGCATTCGATCTTCCAGTCGATCACGTGGATGCGCCAGGCGATGTGGACGCTGCGCGTCAACTGTGTCGACGGCATCACCGCCAACCGCGATCGTCTCGGCGCGATGGTCGGTGCATCGGTCGGCGTCATCACCGCCCTGACGCCGTTCATCGGCTACGCGGCCGCTGCGGCGCTCGCGAAGACCGCTCTCCTGACGAACCGGAGCGTCGCGGACCTGGTCGTCGAGGCCGGTCTGATGTCGCGCGACGAGGTCGTCAAGCAGCTCTCGCCCGCTCGTCTGTCCGGGCTCGAGACGATCACCGCTGCGATCCCGGTGATCTCGCCGGAGGACCGCATCGAGGTCTGACCCACCCGCGAAGGCAAGAGGGGGATGGATGCCGCGGCATCCATCCCCCTCCTCGTGCGTCGAGCTGCTCAGTCGGTGATGCGGCAGTGCGTCGTGAGCTCGCCGATGCCGTCGATTCCGACGGTCACGGTGGAGTGGTCGCGCAGGAAGATCTGTGGATCCCGCGAATACCCGGCGCCACCGGGGCTGCCCGTCGAGATGAGAGTGCCGGGCAGCAGCGTGAGGGACTGGGAGAGGTGAGCGATCAGTTTCGCGACGGAGCGCACCATCTGGTCCGTGCTGGCGTCCTGCACCGTGTGGCCGTCCACGACCGCCCAGATGTGCAGATCCTGCGGGTCGGAGATCTCATCCGCCGTCACCGCGAACGGTCCGGTCGGGGTGAACCCGTCGAACGACTTGCAGCGCGACCATTGCGCCTCGGAGAACTGGATGTTCCTGGCGGTGATGTCGTTCACCACGGTGTAGCCCCAGACATGCGACAGCGCATCCGCCTCGCTGACATCCTTGGCGGGGGTTCCGATGAGCACGCCGAGCTCGGCCTCGTAGTCGACGGCCTCGCTGAGGGATCGCGGCCAGGAGGTGGTCTGTTCGTGTCCGGTGAGCGAATTCGGCCACAGCGTGAACACGGTCGGTGCCGCATCGGTCTTCAAGCCCAGCTCGCTGGAGTGCGCCGCATAGTTGAGGCCGACGGCGAGCACGGCCGGGGGAGCGATCACGGCGGAGGAGAACGCCCAGTCGTCGAGCGGATGGCGCTCCGCGTCTGCGGCGGCCAGCGCGGCGCGCAGTCGCTCGAGGAGAGGGTCCCCTCCCTCGATCAGCTGCTGCAGCGTGGCAGGGGCGTCGTTCAGGAGATCAGAGACGAGGATGGCGTCCGAGTCCTGCACCACGGCGAGAACCGTGCGCGGGGAGTCAGGACGGCGCAGGTGAGCGAACCGCATGGTTCTACGCTACCGGCTGCCGGGCGACGAGCGGGTGGAGGACTCAGCCATACCCGAGGCGTCTCTCTTGTTCCCCATAAGCTTTGGCTATGAGTTTCGGAGGACCCCCGCCGCCGCAGCAGCCCTCGCCGTACATGCCGCCACCCCCGCGACAGCCGGCCTATGCCTCGCGTCTGGCCCAGCCGACACCGTACACACCGCCTGCTCCGGTCGCGCCGTCGCCGGCCGAGTCGCTGCCCGCGCTGCCGGTGCCGACGCGCAAGGGGCGCACGATCTCGCTCTGGCTCTTCGGTTTCCTGGGCTTCCTGCTGCTCGCCCTGGTCGGCTACTTCGGGTGGGCGCTCGGTGTCTTCGCCTCCGTCGTCGGTTTGGTGCTCGCCCTCATCCCGCTGACCGTGGTGTTCCTCGGCGTCCGGATGATCGACCGCTGGGAACCGGAGCCGAAGCGCCTCGTGTTCTTCGCGATCGCCTGGGGCGCACTGGCGGCTGCGGGGCTCACTCTGCTCGTCGACGTGGGGCTGACGATCCTGCTCGGCATCACCTCCGATGCCTTCACGGCGGTGGTGCAGGCGCCGATCGTCGAGGAGTTCTGGAAGGGACTCGGGGTCTTCCTCATCTTCCTGCTCGCCCGTCGCGCCTTCGACGGTCCGGTGGACGGTGTCGTGTACGGAGCACTCGTCGGCGCGGGGTTCGCCTTCACCGAGAACATCCAGTACTTCGCGGTCAGCCTGATCGAGGGCGGTGGCGAGCAGCTCACCGTCACCTTCGCCGTGCGCGCGATCCTGTCCCCGTTCGCACACGCCATGTTCACGGCGGTGACCGGCTTCGCGATCGGTCTGGTCGCGCGGCGACACGGATCGGCGAGCTCCGCGATCGGTGCGGGCCTGCTGGGAATGCTCGGAGCGGTCCTCCTGCACGCACTCTGGAACGGGTCCGCGACCTTCGCCGACTTCTTCGGACTGTACTTCACCCTGCAGGTGCCGCTCTTCGTCGGCTTCATCCTCGGAATCGTCGCTCTCCGTCGCGAAGAGGCGCGCCTCACTCGTGCGCGCCTCGCCGAGTACGCGAACGCGGGGTGGTTCACGCCCGAAGAGGTCACGATGCTCGCCACATCGAGCGGACGCAAGGCGGGTCTCAACTGGGCGCGCGGTCTTCGGGGTGACCGGCGTCCGATCATGCGCGAGTTCATCAAGGACGCGACCGCGCTGGCCGCGGTCCGTCAGCGGGCGATCACGGGGCGCGATCCGCTCGCCGTCGAGGACGAGCGTGCGCTGCTGACCCGTACCCGAGCCGCCAGGGCCGCACTACTGGCGTATTGAGCCCGACATCGGGATACTCGTCGGGAGGAGGCGGTCGCGATGAGCACGTTCGTCCTGATCCACGGCGGGGGAGATGTCGGGTGGTCCTGGCATCTGGTCGCCGCAGAACTCGTGGCGCGCGGACACGAGGTCTTCGCCCCCGATCTCCCCGCCGGTGACGATTCCCTCACTCTGGAGGACTACGCGGACGCCGTGGTGGCAGAGGTGGGGCCACGACGCGATGTCGTCGTGCTCGGCCACTCGTTCGGAGCCTTCACTGCGCCTCTGGTCGCCGAGCGACTGTCGGCCGATCTCCTCGTGCTGGCCGCGGGGATGATCCCGGCGCCCGGTGAGCCGCCGGAGCGGTGGTGGTCCGAGTCGGGCTATCTCGCCGCCGCCGAGGCCCAGGCGGCGATCGATGGCGGACTGACGGGTAACGAGGACCCCTACGTGAGTTTCTACAACGGCGTGCCGCGAGAGCTGGCGGACGAAGCACTGCGGCGGGAGCGCGCACATCCGTCCTCGGCGGCGATGGTGGTCCCGTGGCCGCTGAAGGTCTGGCCCGATGTGCCGACGCGGGTCATCGTGTTCGCGGACGATCGCTTCTTCCCGCCGCGCTTTCTCCGCGACCTCGCCCGAGAGCGTCTCGGGGTGGTCGCCGACGAGGTCCCCGGCGGACACTGCGCCATGCTGAGCAGGCCGACGGAGATCGCGGAGATGCTCGTCGGCTACCTCGATTGACGCCCGGGGACCCCGCGGTGGCAAGACTCAGCGCCCGGTGCTGCGGCGATGCCTGCGAGTCTCCCGGGCGCTGAGTTGATCTGTAATCAGGGTGCACCCGACCACGGAGGGTGTCAAGAGGCTGTTGCCGCTGCGCCCGTCGAAGTGTTCGCTGTGAGCAGGTGCGATCGCGTTGACCCCTCCCGCGGGCTCGGGTTTGATGGAGGCATGACTGATCGCACAAAGCCTGAGTTCGATGCCCCCAGCGCCCCCGCTCCCGCGGAGCTCGTCATCCGCGACATCATCGAGGGTGACGGCGCCGAGGCGAAGCCCGGCGACACCGTGACCGTGCACTACGCCGGCGTCGAGTTCGACTCCGGCGAGGAGTTCGACTCGTCCTGGGGTCGCGGCGAGACCATCCAGTTCCCGCTGCGCGGCCTGATCCAGGGCTGGCAGGACGGCATCCCCGGCATGAAGGTCGGCGGACGCCGTGAGCTGATCATCCCGCCTCACCTGGCCTACGGCCCGGTCGGTGGCGGCCACTTCCTCTCCGGAAAGACTCTGATCTTCATCATCGATCTCGTCGCTGTCGGCTGAGCCCGACCCGTACGCCGAGACGCCCTTCCTCCTCGGAGGAGGGGCGTCTCTGCTGTATATCGGAAGAACATCCGCATTCAGGGGAATATATGCGAATGAATGTAAGTTGTCACAGAGGTCGCGGTGAACGCGGCCCCTGTCCGAAGCCGCATCAGCGGCCGATGTCTCCGGAGGAGAAACCATGACCAGCATCGACATTCCCGGCTACCGTCCCGGCACCTGGGTGCTCGACCCCTCGCACAGCGAGGTGACGTTCAGCGTCCGCCACATGATGATCTCCAAGGTGCGCGGCACCTTCGGCGTCAAGAGCGCGACCTTGATCGCACCCGAGAACCCGCTCGATGCCAAGGTCGAGGCCTCTGTCGACGTCACCTCGGTCGACACGAACGACGAGGGTCGCGACGCCCACCTGCGCTCCGCCGACTTCTTCGACACCGAGAACTTCCCGACGATGGAGTTCGTGTCCACCGGCGCGCGCGTCAAGGGCGACGAGCTGTTCGTCGACGGTGACCTCACGATCCGCGGCGTCACCAAGCCGGTCAGCTTCGAGCTCGACTTCGGCGGATTCGGCACCGACCCGTACGGCAACTACAAGGCGGGCGCTTCTGCCAAGGCCGTGATCAACCGCGAGGACTTCGGCCTCACGTGGAACGCCGCACTCGAGACCGGTGGCGTGCTCGTGGGCAAGGACATCACGATCAGCCTCGACCTGCAGGGCGCGCTGCAGCAGGACTGACGCCGTCACGCAGTTCCTCGAACCCCGGGTCCGTCAGGGCTCGGGGTTCTCTGCGTCGTAGTCGTGGAATCGGCGGTTGCGGCGCGAGAGCATCGCGACGAGGGCGATCACCAGGACGCCGCCGAGCAGCGGCGGGAACCACAGGGTGGTCAGCGTGGCGAGAGTTCCGGCGTACAGGGCTCCGACGCGCGGGCCGCCGGCGACGACCACCACGAAGAGTCCCTGCAATCGACCGCGCATCGCGTCGGGAACCGCCGCCTGCATCATCGTGTTGCGGTAGATCGAGCTGACGTTGTCGGAGGCCCCGGAGAGCGCGAGTGCCACGCAGGCGGCGACGATCAGGCCGATGTGCGGAGCCGTCTCGCTGGCCGGCGATGAGAAGGCGCCGACGAGCAGTACGACGCCGAACAACAGGATCGATGCGCCGTACGCCTCGACCGCGCGCGCGATGCCGCGCCCGTGCCAGCGGTACTGCACGACGCGCCCCGAGAACAGGCTCGACGTGAAGGTTCCGACGGCGACGGCCGCCGTGAGGATTCCGGTCGTCACCGCGCCGCCGCCCAAGAGGATGGTTCCGAGGGCCGGAAAGAGGACGAGGGGCTGCCCGAATGTCATCGCGATGATGTCGATGATGTACTGCATCCGGATGTTGCCTGCCTTGCGCAGGAAGCGCCAGCCGTCGACGAGCGATTCCAGGCCGGGGCGCACGATCTCGCCCTCCGGCCGCAGCGCGGGTAGCGTCCACAGGCCGAGGAACATCGACAGCATCAGTACGACATCGATCGTGTAGGTCCAGCCGTAGCCGGTGAGGGCCACGAGCAGGCCGGCCAGCGCGGGGCCGGCCATGACGGTGAGCCCGAATGCGACGCCGTTGAGTGCTGATGCCGCCGCCAGCTGCTCGCGGGGGATGAGGCGCGGCACGATCGCCGTGCGCGTGGCCATGCCCACCGAGTTCGCGGCGGAGTTGATCATGCTGAGTGCATACAGCCACCAGATGGTCTCGGTGCCGGTCCACGTGAGCGCGGCGAGCAGTGCAGTCGAGGCGAACGTGATGGTCGCCGCGATCAGGGCCACCCTGCGCCGGTCGAATGCGTCCGCGAGCATCCCGCCGTACAGGCCGGCGAGGATCATCGGGATGAGCCCGGCGACCGCGATCATGGACACGGCGAATGTGCTCCCGGTCAGCACGAACACATGCAGCATCACGGTGACGATCGTCAACTGACCGCCGATGCCCGCGAGCGTCGATCCGATCCACATCCGCGCGAAGGCGGGACTGGTCTTCAGGGGAGTGAGGTCGATCAGGAGACCGCGTCGGCCGCTCACTCGTCGATCTTCTTCTGCACCGTTCGAGCCTAGTTGACCCCGGTCGAGCGCCCCTCTCGGCGTTGTCACGCGGGGGAGTCCTCGGCTGGTAGACTCTTCAGGTTGCCGTTTGATCGGCCGCGGATAAAGAGAGCCCACGTATTAGGCGTCGGGCGCCGCGCAACAAGCAGAGAGGGGATCGAATCTATGGCACTGGAAGCAGACGTCAAGAAGGCGATCATCGAAGAGTACGCGACGCACCCCGGTGACACCGGATCCCCCGAGGTGCAGGTCGCAATGCTGACGCAGCGCATCAAGGACCTCACCGAGCACCTCAAGGAGCACAAGCACGACCACCACTCGCGTCGTGGTCTGTTCCTGCTCGTCGGTCAGCGCCGTCGCCTGCTGGGTTACCTGCAGGACATCGACATCAACCGCTACCGGTCGCTCATCGAGCGTCTCGGCCTGCGTCGATAAAGCAAGGCGATCCTGCGTTCAATCGCGCAGAACATTCTTGAGAAGGCCGCCCCACGGTGTGGGGCGGCCTTCGTCATGCTCGGGGGAGCGCAGACACCTCCGACGGTGCCTGCAGGTCGACCGGGCGGCAGCGGATCACGAACCCCACGACGAGGGCGAGCGCCGCGGCACACACGATCATGAACACGAGGCTCGCCGTCCAGCCGCCGGTGAGGTCGTGGAGGACGCCGACGAGGAGGCTCCCCGCGCCGGCGAACGCGTAGCCGACGCCCTGCGCGATAGCCGACAGCAGGCCCGCCGAGGCCTCGTCGGCGGCGAGCATCACGATGAGTGCGAGGGAGAGTCCGAACGTCGCGCTCTGCACGGCACCGAGCACGACCGTGATCGCGATGTACGACTCGTCGCCGGAAGCGAGCCAGACGAACGCCGCCAGCATCACGATGCCCAGGCCCGGACCGAAGAACCGCAGAACGCGGCGACGTCGAGCGAGGATCGGCGCGACGAGCGTCGGCACGAGGCCCGCGACGCTGGTCAGCGCGAGCAGCCAGCCGGCGGTCTGCGCGTCCACACCGCGATCTCCGAGGATGCGGGGGAGCCACGAGGCCACCGCGAAGAAGAGCATCGCCTGGAGGCCGAACATCGCGGTGATCAGCGCGACGGTCGGTCGAGCCGACCGGGGCAGCGCCATCCGAGACGACGGCGGTGGGGGAGCTTCCGAGCGCAGCGCCACACCGACCATGGCGCCCGCGGCGATCAGAGCGGGCACGGCCCAGAGCCCGAGCGCCACCGCGGGCCCGCCGACCGCCGTGCTCAGCGGCACGGCGAGTCCCGCTCCGAGCGCGGCCCCCGCGCTGAACGACATGCTGCTCAGGCCGATCCAGAGACCTCCCGCCCGAAGGGACTTCAGGTACTGCGGAAGCAAGGTCCCTGCAGCCATGATCGACACCCCGGCGAGGAACGTTCCCGGAAGCATGCCCCCGGGAACGACGACCCGCAGTGCGAGCGACCCCGCGAGCGCCACCATGGTCCAGATCAGCGCCCTGGTCACACCGAGGCGGCGGGCGAGCAGCGGCCCGACCGGTGCACTGATGCCGAAGGCGATCACCGGCAGCGTCGCCAGGAGGTTCAGCTGCACCGGTGCGAGGTCGAACGCCGCCCTCGTCGGCTCGAGCAGGGCGGCGACCGAGGTGATCGCCGGGCGCAGGTTGAGCCCGATCAGCAGGGCTGCGCCGAGCCCGACGGCGCGATCGCGGAACTCGCTGCCTCGACGCTCAGAGCGCGAGGACACGAAGGCCGTCGGCGACCACGCGGCCGTCGTGGATGACGAGTCGGTCGGTTCCCCGGTCCATCACCGCGCTGGTGGGCGTCTCGCCATCGACCAGGACCAGGTCGGCCCGGTCTCCGACGGCCAGACCGGGCCGGTCCTCGACACCCGTGAGGCGCGGTGAGGTGGAGGACATGATGCTCGCCCCACCCATCGTCGCGACCGCGAGTGCCATCTCGATGTGGTCGTCGCGGCGGAAGCCGTTCGTGAAGGCCAGCTGCCAGGTGCGGTCGAGCATGTCGGTGTTGCCGTACGGGCTCCAGTAGTCGCGCTGACCGTCCTGACCGAGCCCGATCCGCACGCCGGCCTCGACGAGCTGCACCAGGGAGAGGTGGTTGCTGGTCGAGGGGGCGACCGTCGCCATCGAGATGTCCAGCTCGGCGAACTCCTCGATCAGGCGACGGCTCGTGGCCTCGTTCACAGAACCGAGTTCGTAGGCGTGTGACATCGTCACCTTGCCCTGCATGCCGAGTGCACGTGTGCGCTCCATCACGAGCTCGGTGCTGAACACCCCGAGGGTACCGGGTTCGTGCAGGTGGATGTCGACCTCGACCTGGTACTTCTCGGCGAGACCGAACACGATGTCGAGGTGCTTGGCGGGGTCGCGGTCGAGCTGTGACGGGTCGATTCCGCCGATCACGTCTGCCCCCTGCTTGAGAGACTCCTCCAGATACTCGACCGTGCCCTCTTCGCGGAGGATGCCCGCCTGGGGGAAGGTCATGACCTGGACGTCGGCGTGGGCGGCGAACTTCTCCTTCGCCGCGATCACCGCGTCGAACTTCTCGAGCTTGCAGTCGACGTCGACCTGCGCGTAGGAGCGGACGCGGGTCGTGCCCCGTGCGATCATGCGCTCGAGGGTGCCGGCCACCCGCGTGGGAAGGTCGACCTCGGCGTTGCGCCAGTTCTCGCGGTCGTTCATCATCATGCCCCAGACGCCGGGAGCGCCGGTGTGCTCGCGGAACGGCAGTCCGATCCGTGTCGAATCCAGGTGCACGTGGACATCGCTGAAGGAGGGCAGCAGAAGCCGCCCGCGTCCGTCGACGTCGTCGCCGGACGCCGGTGCCGCCTCGTGGGGGAGGATCCGGGTGATGCGACCGTCCTCGATCAGGACATCGGAGGCGGAGCCGCCCCAGGGGCGCACGTCACGAATCAGCATGGACTTTCCTTTCTTCGGGGGCGCCGAGCCGCGACGCGAGGTCGGCGGCTTCAGCCAGATGATGGCACGCGGCATCGCCGGTGGGAACCTGCTCCACGCACTGCCGACGCCGTTCCTCGTCGTGGAGCGGGAGCACGGGGCATCGCGTGCGGAAGACGCAGCCGCTGGGTGGGTTCGACGGGTGCGGGAGGTCTCCGACGAGACGGATCCGTCGACTGCGGTCGGCGGTGGGATCGGGGCTCGGAACGGAGGACAGCAGCGACTGCGTGTATGGGTGCTGCGGGGCGCCGAACACGGCATCCCTGGTGCCGTGCTCCATGATGCGCCCGAGGTACATCACGGCGACCTCGTCGGCGAAGTGCTTGACGACGGACAGATCGTGCGCGATGAACACGTAGGAGATGCCGGTGTCGGCCTGGATGTCCTGCAGCAGGTTGATGACCTGTGCCTGCACCGAGACGTCGAGAGCCGACACCGGCTCGTCGCAGACCAGGATGTCGGGCTCCAACGCAAGTGCCCTGGCGATGCCGACGCGCTGCTTCTGTCCGCCCGAGAACTCGTGGGGGAACCTGTTGTAGTGCTCCGGCCGCAGCCCCACCCTGTCCATCAGAGCCGCGACCCGGTTCTTCATGCCCTCCTGGGGGGAGATTCCCTGGGCCTGCAGGGGAGCCGCGATCGCCGCGCCGACGCTCTGCCGGGGGTTCAGCGACGATGAAGGGTTCTGGAACACCATCTGCACGCGGCGCCGGAACTGCTGCAGGTCTGACCCGCGGAGCTGGGACACGTCGGCGCCGTCCAGCAGGATCCGCCCCGACGTGGGGGTGAGCAGACGCATCAGCAGACGTCCGGTGGTGGACTTGCCGCAGCCGGATTCGCCGACCAGCCCCAGTGTCGATCCGCGTTCGAGTGTGAAGGAGACCCCGTCCACCGCTTTCACCTGCGAGGAACCGCGCAGGAATCCCTTGCTGACGCTGAAATGCTTGGCGAGGTTCTCGACGCTCAGCAACGGTTCGCTCATCGGGCCACCTCCTGCAGGTCGAGCACGGTTGTCGGGAGGTCGGGTTCCGCGAGGTGACAGCGCGCACGGTGGCCGGATCCGACGAGGGTGAGCTCGGGGCGCTCGGTGCGGCATCTGTCGTCCGGCACGAGGGCCGCGACGGGGCAGCGATCGGCGAAGAGGCACCCCTGCGGGAGGTCGAGCAGCGACGGCGGGAAGCCGGGGATGGGCGTGAGGCGTCCGGCTTCGTCGACCATCGAGGGCATCGATGCGAGCAGGCCCCGGGCATAGGGGTGCGCGGTCCGGAAGAACAGGTCGTGCACGCCGGCCTCTTCCACGCACTGGCCGCCGTACATGACGACGACGCGTTTGCAGACCTCGGCGACGACGCCCAGATCGTGCGTGACGAAGATCACGGCGGAGCCGGTCTCCGCCTGGAGCGATCCGATCAGATCGAGGATCTGCGCCTGCACGGTGACATCGAGCGCCGTGGTCGGCTCGTCGGCGATGAGCAGCTCCGGTTCGCAGATGAGCGCCATCGCGATCATCGCCCGCTGCCGCATACCGCCGGAGAACTCGTGCGGATAGGAGTCGTACCGCGCGACCGGGTCGGGGATACCGACGCGGCTCAGCATCTCGATCGCCTGGGCCTTCGCGGCCTTCGCGCTCACCCTGTTGTGCACGCGGTACGCCTCGGCGATCTGCCGACCCACCGTGTAGAAGGGGTGCATCGCCGAGAGCGGATCCTGGAAGATCATCCCGATCTTGCGACCGCGGTATGGCCGCATCTCGCTCTCGCTGAGCGGTACCAGATCGGTGCCGTCGAAGAGCACTCGTCCGGTGACCTTCGCGCTGGTCCCTTTGAGGAGCCCCATCAGGGTCTGGCTGGTCACGGTCTTTCCCGAACCGGATTCGCCGACGATGCCGACGGTCTCTCCGCGCTGCACGACGAGGTCCATGCCGTTCACGGCATTGACCAGACCGTCGTCGGTGGGGAAGGTCACCCGCAGGTCGCGGATGTCGAGGATCGGCGTGGTCATCAGTTGACTCTCACTCTCGGGTCGACGCTCGCGTACACGAGGTCGACGATGACGTTCGCGGTGATGATGAAGAAGGCGGCGAGCATCGTGATCGCCATGGTGACCGGCAGGTCTCCCGAGGTGGCTGCCCGCACCGCGGTGAATCCGAGGCCGGGCACCGAGAAGATCTGCTCGGTCAGCACGGCACCGCCGAGCAGGGCGCCGATGTCCAGACCCAGCATCGTGATGATCGGAGTGATGCCGGCACGGACTCCGTGGGTCGTGATCCGTCTGGGGCTCAGACCCTTCGCCCGCGCGGTGCGCATGTAGTCCTCGCCGAAGGTCTCGATCATGTTGTTCCGCGTGATGCGGATGTACTGCGCGCTGAACAGGATGGCCAGCGCGACCCAGGGGAGCAGGTAGTTCGTGAACCATGCTCCAGGTCCGGCGGGGCCGAACGGGGAGGAGATCTGATTGCTCGTGAACGGCAGCCAGTGCAGTGCGCTCACGAACACGAGCAGGAGCAGCAGCCCGGTGACGGGCACAGGGAGCGAGACGCCGACGGATGCGGCTCCGACGATGATCTTGTCGGTCGCCCCGCCCTTGCGGAGGGCTGCGAGGAGTCCGAGGCCGACACCGACCACGGTCCACAGCACGACAGCGCCAACGGCGATGGAGAGCGTATAGGGGAGCGCCCTGACGATGACGTCGGTGACGTTCTCGTTGGTCTGGAACGACTTGCCCAGGCAGGGCCAGGCGCAGACCTGCTCGGCGCCCGGCGCTCCGATGAGCCGTTCGCCGAAGAATCCACTGAGGTACGTGAAGTACTGCACCAGGAACGGCTTGTCCATGCCGAGGGCGACGCGCGCCTGGTCGATGCGTTCAGGGGTGCACTCCTGGCCGCAGGCGGCTGCCGCAGGGTCTGCGGGGCCGATCTGGAACAGGGCGAACGTCACGAAGCTCACGACGAGCAGGAGGATGACCAGCGCGGTCACGCGGCGGACGATGAATCCGAACATTGCTGTCCCGTACGGGGCCGACCGAACGAGCGGTCGGCCCCGTCCTTTCCGAAGGTGTGGTGTCGGCCGTTACTGCTCGACGCCGATGGTGGACAGATCGATGCTTCCGAAGAAGTACCCCACCTGGGCGTTGTGGATCTTCGAACCCACGACGCTGTTGGTGAAGGTGCGGATGAGCGGCACGAGCGGGTACGACTCCATGGCCTCGTTGTAGAGCTCGGCCCAGCGCGTGTTCAGCTCTTCGGAGGTGCCGTTGGTGTTGCGCAGCTCGTACATGTCACCGGAGAGCTTCTCGTCGTAGAAGCGAGAGATGTTGCTGAAGCCGTACGTCGTTCCGTCGAGGCTCGGGCCGATGTTGGGGTCGACCGTTGTCCGGGTGGAGCCGGAGGCCGCACCGCCGCACCAGCCGGCGCGGGCGATGTCGGGCATCTCGTCGCTGGCGAGCACCGTGTAGTAGTTCGCGGCGGGGATCGGCACGAGCTGCAGGTCGATGCCGAGCTCGGTGAAGTTCTGCTGGAGCACGGTGCCCAGGTTCTTGTACCGGTCGATCGCGTTCGAGTAGCCGTAGGTGAGCGAGACGGGGACGTCCTTGCCCTCGAGCAGCTTCTTGGCGGCGTCGAGCTGCGGGGCGCCGTCGATGTCGAGGTCGGTGGTCTCGGCGACGTACCCGACCTGCGAGTCGTTCAGGTACGAGTTGGTGAGCTTGCCGAAGCGCGCACCGCCGTACTGCACCTGGATAGCCGCACGGTCCATCGCCAGGGCGAGCGCGTGACGCACGTCGGGGTCGGTGATGGTCTCGGTGTTGAAGTTCAGCACATCGGTGCAGCCGAGCAGTCCGGAGGCGGTGCGGTCGGCGACGGACGACTCGGTCAGGCGTGACGTGTCCGATGCCTGGAGGGCGCCGTTCGAGTCGAGTGTGATCGCGGTCGGGTCGGCATCAGAGATCAGCTGTTGGCTGATGGTCGCCTGCGCGGTCGAGAGCGAGAACGTGAAGGTGTCCGGCAGGGCGGTGCGGTTCTCGTCGGTCGCGGGATCCCAGGAGGGGTTGCGCACGAGCTTCAGCTCCCGGCCGCGGTCGTAACTCTCGATCATGTACGGGCCCGAGGAGATGGGGTGGTTCGTGTAGTCGAGCTTCGTGTCCTTCGCCTGCGGCACCGGCGCCGTGTTCGAGCGCGACACGAGGGCGGCGAAGTCGGGGTTCGGCTGCTTCAGATGGAAGATCACGGTCTTGTCGTCGGGGGTCTCGACGGCCGTCAGATCGCCGCCGCCCGAGTACGGACCCTTGTAATCATCGGCATCGAGAGCGGAGTTCAACTCCTGCGGTGCCTGGGTGAAGACGTCGCGCGCGAACGTGCGGGCGATGCCGTACTTCACATCGGCGGCGGTGATGGGCGTACCGTCCTCGTACTTCAGACCGTCCTTGAGGGTGTACGTCCAGGTGAGGCCGTCTTCCGAGGCGGTGCCGGTGTCGGTCGCGAGGTCGCCGACGATCGTGGGCGGCTCTCCGGCGGTCTCCTTCGCCATCGTCAGCGTGCGGTAGTAGAGCTGGCCGACGTTCGCGGTCTGCACATAGTTGCTGTTGCCCGGGTCGAGCGTCATGAAGTCGCTCGACATCAGGACGTTGACGTTGCCGCCGGCCTCGTCGAAGCCCGGCTGCACGATGTGCGCGGCATACGGGTCCTTCGAGCCGGTGGGGGCGGATTGCCCGTTCTGTGCGGTGACGCTGGTGCAACCGGTGACGACCAGGGCGATGGCCACGGTCGCAGCGGCGAGCAGGGGACTGCGGTGTCTCATGACGCGTTCTCTTTCGGTGGGGGGTCGGGTGTTCGGGGGCGGGAAGGTCAGCTGCGGGAGGCCTTGGGATCGAGCGCGTCGCGCACGGCGTCGCCGAGCAGGTTGAAGGCGAGCACGGTGATGATGAGCGCGGTGCCGGGCACGATGAGGAACCAGGGGTCGCTGAGGTACCAGTTGCCCGCCTGAGCGGCGTTGAGCATCTGCCCCCAGGACGGCGTCGGGTCCTTCACGCCGACGCCGAGGAACGACAGTGCGGCTTCGGCGGAGATGTTCGCGGGGATCATCATGGTCGCGTAGACGAGGACGACCCCGAGCACGTTCGGGATGACCTGACGGAAGATGATGGTCCGGTGCGAGGCCCCGTAGGACTTCGCCGCCTCGATGTACTCCTGCTCGCGGATGCTGAGCACCTGGCCGCGCACGACTCTGGCCAGGTACGCCCAGCCGAAGAACCCGAGGATCAGCACGAGGGAGGCGATGGGGACGAAGCTGCCCTGGCCGAGGGGCGTGTCGCGCAGCCGGGATTGCAGGATCGGGGTGAGCGAGAGCACCAGGAGCAGGTGCGGGAAGGCGAGGAAGAGGTCGATGATGCGGCTGATGACCATGTCGACCTTGCCGCCGAAGTAGCCGGCCGCCGCCCCGAGCACGGTTCCGAGGACGACCGAGACCAGCGTCGAGAGCAGGGCGATCAGCAACGAGACCTGAGCCCCGTAGGCGATGCGGGCGAAGATGTCGCGTCCGAGTCCCGGTTCGACGCCGAGCCAGTGCTCCACGGACGGGTACATGTAGGCGGGGAGCGGCAGGCCGGGGGTGTTGAAGTTGTCGAGGACCTCAGGGCCGGTGTTCGTGGTGAACGGATCCTGCCCCTCGATCGCGACCAGCACGGGAGCGAGGAGGGCGAAGAGCACGATCGCCACGACGACCCCGAAGGAGACGAGGGCGATGGGGCTGCGGCGGATGCGCAGCCACGCCGTCCCGAGGAGCGAGCGTCCGGTCGCGATCTTCGGCGGCGCGGTGGGCAGCGCCTCCGTCTTCGGGGTCAGCGTCTGGGTGTCGGTCACGATCTTCCTTGATGGGCCGGGGAGCGGGTGCTCAGAATTGTATACCAGCTGGAGCGCGGTTGGGATACCAAATTCCAGAGTGACCTGATTTACCGTTGCTACCCGGGGAACATCTTGAAGAGCAGGAGTAACGTGAGATAGTTTTTGGATACCAAATCGCATCTCAGATCATCGGGGCTCTCATGCGCACACTTCTCACCGCCGACCACGTGCTGGTGTTCGACGGCACCTCCCACCGGGAACTCCGGCAGGGGGCCGTGGTCGTCGAGGATGACCTGATCGTCTTCGCCGGCCCGGCTGACCAGGCTCCCTCGGGCATCGATGAGCGCCTGGAACTCGGGGAGAGCCTGCTGATGCCCGGGCTCATCGACCTGGACGCGCTCACCGACATCGACCACTTGATCTTGGACGCTTGGGGTACTCGTGAGCAGGCGGCCCGACTGCAGTGGTCGGAGGACTACTTCGACCGTCGGCGGCATGTCTTCGACGAGGATGAGCGTGCACGGATCCGGGAGATCGCGCTGGTGCAGCTCGCGCTGCACGGCATCACCTCCTACATGCCGATCGCCTCGGAGGTGCATTCGGTCTGGGCCGAATCGGCGGGCGACCTTCACCGGATGGCGGCGTTCTCGCGCGCTCTCGGGCTGCGCGGATTCCTCGGTCCCTCCTACCGCTCGGGCGTGAACGTCGTGACGGCGTCGGGTGAACGCCGGGTGCGGTTCGCGCCGGAGGAGGGTGAGGTCGGGCTCGCCGACGCCATCCGGTTCCATGACGAGCTGGCCGCGCTCGGCGAGCCGCTGCTCACGCCCGTCTTCCTGCCCTGCCGCATCGAGACGCTGACTCCCGAGCTGCTCGCGGCGACGGGGGCGGCGGCGGCGGAGCGCGGAGCGATCGTCCGGCTGCACGCGCTGCAGGGGGAGGTCGAGCGCGAGCTCATCCTCGATGCCCACGGCTGCACTCCACTCGAGCTCATCGAGAGGACGGGCCTTCTGAACGATCGCCTCATCGTGCCGCACGGCGTGTTCCTCGACGTGAACCCGCGGGTGCACGGGGAAGACCGCGGCGACCTCGCACGTCTGGTCGACGCGGGGGTGTCGATCGTGCACTGCCCGCTGACCAATGCCCGCTACGGCTCCGAACTCGGGACGTTCCAGCGTTATCGCGATGCCGGGGTGAACATCGCCCTCGGTACGGATTCATTCCCGCCCGATCTCATCCGGGGCATCGACACCGGGGTGTCGGTCGCGAAGGTGCAGAACGGCAGTCTCGCTGCCGGTGACCTCGCCGGATACGTCGATGCGGCGACGCTCGGCGGGGCGAAGGCGCTCCATCGCCCGGACCTCGGCAAGATCGCCGTCGGTGCCCAGGCCGATCTGACGGCGTTCCGGCTGGACGACGTGCGGATGGGCGCCGTCGACGACCCGCTGCGCACACTCGTGCTGAACGGCACGGCGCGCGATGCGTGCCTGACGATGGTCGCCGGCCGGGTCGTCATGCGTGACGGGAAGATCGACGGAATCGACCTCGACGCGATCCGCGACGATACGCAGATCCTCTTCGGGCAGATGCGGA
Source organism: Microbacterium sp. Cr-K20 (assembly GCF_000708325.1). Taxonomy (NCBI): domain Bacteria; kingdom Bacillati; phylum Actinomycetota; class Actinomycetes; order Micrococcales; family Microbacteriaceae; genus Microbacterium; species Microbacterium sp. Cr-K20. The sequence goes on from NZ_JARE01000047.1 coordinate 59,421, forward strand.
ACGCCTACACTGGGCGCGACCATCGGAGCGGAACGACCGACGAACTCTTCCCTCCGGTCTTCCCCCGTCATGCCTGATGCCCCGAGAGGTTCCGCGATGAGTTCCGACAGCCTGATCACCGACGGATCCGCCCTCGCCGAGCGGGTCTATCGCGGTGTGCTGCGCCGGATCATCGTCGGAGAGCTCACCCCGGGGTCCTGGCTGAAGGAGCGGGATCTGTCGGAGCGGTTCGAGGTGTCCCGTGTGCCCGTCCGGCAGGCGCTCCAGCGGCTGGAGACGGACGGGTTCGTCGTCACGACACGCAACAAGGGGGCGAGTGTCACGCCGGTGACGAGGGCCGACGTCGAGGAGCTGTACGACGCGCGGCTGTGCATCGAGCCCTATGCGACGCGGCATGCGGCGCAACGTGTCCACTCGGGAGCGGCGAGTGCGGATCGGTTGCGCGAACTCCTCGAGCGTGCGCTCGCGCCGGGGGACACGGCCGAGCTGGGGGAGTCCAACCTCGGGTTCCACCTCGAGATCGTCCGTCTCTCCGGCAATCGCATCCTCGAACGCAGTCTGCGGCCCATGCTCGGCCGGATGCAGTGGATCTTCGGCATCACGCACGCCACACGGGAGCAGGAGCACGCGGTGGAGCACCAGCAACTGCTCGACGCCATCGTCGCCGGGCGCGGCGAGGTGGCGGCGGCGCAGGCCTATGCGCACATCGATCAGGGGCGCGAACCCATCATCGAAGCCCTCGCGCAGGCACTCGACTGGTGACGACGGGTTGACCCCTCCCTCGCTTTCCGATAGGAAAGTAGTGAACTTTCCGGATGGAAAGTCAGGGAGGTCCATCGTGGAGCAGAAGTCCATCCCCGGTCAGGACGCGCTCGTCCCGCCGGATGCCGATCTCGCGCAGCAGTATCTGGCTGCCGCTGACGCGGTGGCGGGGCGCCGCGACCGCGCGATCGACCGACGCGCGCTCGCCTGGCTCCAGATCCTCAATGCGGCGGTCACTGCGGCGTACCTCGTCGCATTCGCACTCGTTCTCCGGAACGACGACGTGATCGCCTCGCAGATGATCCTGTTCACCTTCCTGGTGTGGGGGCAGCTCGCGAGCGGCATGGCTCAGCGCAACGGGATGCAGTGGCGCATGACTCGCTCGCGGTGGCCGGTCATCCTGGGGGGAGGGGTGCTGCTGGCCGCTGCCCTCGTGGTGTTCGGACTCGTGGCGTTGGACACCGCGCTCCCCGCCGCTACGGTGCTCATCCCCGCCGGTATGGTCCTGCTGGGCATCGGCGGCCACGGGGCGGTGCAGCTCCTCCGCGCGTCAGGGGATCCGCGTCGTCCGTGTCCTGCCCGGGTCCCGCTGCCTGCGCCCCTGCGGTGGGGAACCGTGCTTGTCGGTATCACTGTCGGCGTACTCACCATGCTGGCGGGATCCCCCGACGATGTCCTCCGGAGCGTGATCTCGTTGCTGGTGATGATGACGCTCCTCGCGTGGATCGTGGCCTTCAACACCCCGCTGGGGCTCCCGGCCATCGGAGCCGCCTGGCGTTGGCCGCATGTGGCGATGTTCTTCGTCGCGGCGTGCGTCCCCGTCGGGCTCACTCTCGCGGGCGAGTCCTTCGGGAACCGGGGGCTCGCGGGTGTTCTCGGAGGTGTCGTCGTGATCCTGCTCTTCGCCCTCGTGTCCTTCGTCCCCGGCCGGGCGAGCCGTGGCTGAGCCGGCCTCCAGGCCTCACCCACGCACCCAGCTGGACGATAATTTCGCCTCGCCCATCCGGTTCTCCCTCATGGCGGCGCTGGGGGATGGGATGGAACTCGACTTCGCGACGCTTCGGGATGTCCTCCAGTGCGGTGACTCACCCCTGAGCAAGGCCATCACGCACCTGCAGGCTGCCGACTACGTGTTCGCGCGCAAGGCGAACGTCGGTGGCCGCTCGCGCACGTGGGTGCGTTCGACCAAGACGGGGCGCGACGCCTTCGCCGCACACCTCCAGGCGCTACGTGAGATCGTCGCCCTCGGAGGTGGGCAGGCCCTGTGAGCGCGGGCTCAGGCGGTGGCATCCACGAGGTCCGCGTGGTGGATCGCCGCGACGTCGGGGTGGGCGCGCAGGCGTGACTTGAGGGCGTTCTCGCCGTAGAGCGCGTGGATCGGGTTGCTCGGGTCCTTCGTGACACCCTTCGCCTCGGCCGCCAGTTCGGGCGGAAGCTCGATCAGCGGGAGGCGCTTGTCGAGGGCGGGGTTGAAGAAGAACGGGATCGAGATCCGGTCGTTCGGGGCCTTCGGTGACACGACCCGGTGGTTCGTCGCCTTGAGGTAGCCGCCGGTGGCGTACTCGAGCAGCTCGCCGATGTTCACGACGAAGGCACCGGGCACCGGGGGAGCGTCGACCCAGGCTCCGTCGCGCTCGACCTGCAGGCCGCCCTTGCCCGGTTCGACCCAGAGGAGCGTGAGGACGCCCGAGTCCTTGTGCGCGCCGACGCCCTGCTGGGGCTCGGGCTCGTGTGTTCCCGGGTAACGGACGATCTTGATCAGTGTCGAGGGCTCACCGAAGTGATCGTCGAAATAGGTCTCGTCGGCTCCGAGCGTCTGCGCCCATTCCCGCAGCAACCGCCGGGCGACGTCGGACAGCGTCTCGTGCCATTCGGTGACGATCTCCTGCAGTTCCGGCTGCGCCGCCGGCCACAGATTCGGGCCGATGAGGCGGTTGAACGCGGGGCCGCCGTCCACGGGTTCGCGCTCGGGCCCGATGTCGATCTGCTCGCGCCAGTCCACCTGACCCTGGGTGCGCTCTCCGCCGATGCGGGTATAGCCGCGGAAGTGCGGGCTGTTCACGTTCTCGATCGCGAGCTTGTCCTCCTCCGGGAGGGCGAAGAAGTCGAGGGCAGCACGGTGCAGCCGTGCTTCCAGCTCGGGGGAGATGCCCGTGCCCGTGAGATAGAAGAAGCCGACGTCGTGCGTCGCCGCCCGGAGATCGTCGCGGAAACGAGCCGCAGCGTCCGGGCCTTCATCGAGCTGGGACAGGTCGAGGATCGGGAGCGAGAGTTCAGCCATGGACCGAGGGTATGTCGGCTTTCCGAGCGGGAGGGCCACTGTTGCGCCGCGTTACCGCCGGGGCGTCGTCGGCCGGTGGTAACGGTGTTCCGGCATGATGTCACCGCGGTGCTAGAGTCTCGTAGGTAAGGGCTGCCTTACCTCAGTCGTCGCAACAGAAATCGTCTCCGTGCTCGCCACTTTTCTCATCGGCCTCCGTGAAGGCCTGGAAGCCGCGCTCGTCGTCGGCATCCTCGTCGCCTACCTCCGCCGCCTCGGCCGGAAGGACGCCCTGCCGAAGATGTGGGCGGGCGTCGGCCTCGCGATCGCCCTCGCACTCGGTATCGGCGCCGTGCTCACCTTCGGCGCCTACGAGCTCACTTTCAAGGCGCAGGAGCTGATCGGCGGCGGGCTCTCGCTGCTCGCCGTCGCGATGGTCACGTGGATGATCTTCTGGATGCAGCGTGCCGGACGCACCATGAAGGCGACGCTCGAGGGCGGCCTCGATCGCGCGCTCACGGTCGGCGGCCTCTGGGCGCTCGTCGCGATCGGCTTCGTGTCCGTCGCGCGGGAGGGGATCGAGACGACACTCCTTCTGTGGTCGATGGTGCAGGCGTTCGGCGATGCGCCGTCCGCTCTGCTCGGCGCTCTGCTCGGACTCGCCGCCGCCGTGATCATCGGCTGGCTCATCTCCCGCGGAGCCGTGAAGCTCGATCTCCGCCGCTTCTTCGCGTGGACCGGCGGCTTCCTGGTCATCGTCGCCGCCGGCGTGCTCGCCTATGCGCTGATGGATCTGCAGGAGGCGGGCGCCCTGCCGGGCCCGTTCACGGCCGCGGCGCCGCTCGATCCCACGACCGGGGCGGTCGCGATCGGGTGGGCGGCTTTCCCGTTCGGTTGGGCGTTCGATGTGTCGTCGGCCATCGCCCCGAGCGGTCCGCTGGCCGCGGTGCTGCAGGCCACGGTCGGCTTCATGCCCGCGATGACCTGGTTGCAGGTCTCCGCCTGGACTCTCTACATCCTCATCGTCGGTTCGCTGTACGTCCGCGGTCTCCGCTCGCGCCGTACGCCGAAGCCTCGCGCTTCGGCCGAACCCGAATCCGACACGACCTCTCTCTCACCACAAGGAGCAGCATGACCACCTCTCACCGTGTCCTGGGGGCATTGGCCGCCGCGGGCGCCGTAGCACTCGTCCTGAGCGGTTGCGTCGCGAAGAGCGACGTCGCCGCCTTCGACGTCTCGTCGACCGCCAGCGACTGCGCCGTGTCGGCGGCCACCGCGAAGAGCGGGACGCTGACCTTCGACGTCAAGAACGACACGGACCAGGTCTCGGAGTTCTATCTGCTGGCCGAGGACGGTCTGCGCATCGTCGGCGAGGTCGAGAACATCGCGCCGGCAGCGTCCCGGACACTCACCGTGGTCGCGCAGCCCGGCGACTACTTCACGCTGTGCAAGCCCGGGATGCTCGGCGACGGCGTCGGCAAGGCGGCCTTCACCGTCACCGGCGATCGCGTCGCGGTCGACGGGCCCGATGCCGAGCAGAAGCAGCAGGCGGTCGATCTCTACGCCGCGTTCGTCAAGGACCAGGTCGGTCAGCTCGTCCCGGCCGTCGAGGAGTTCGTCGCAGCCTACGAGTCGGGCGACGACGAGACCGCCCGCGCGCAGTTCCCGCTGACCCGCGCGTTCTACGAGCGCATCGAGCCGGTCGCCGAGGCGCTCGGGGATCTCGACCCGCGCATCGACTATCGCGAGGTCGACGCCGTGGCTGAGGGCCTGGATTGGACGGGCTTCCACCGCATCGAGAAGGACCTGTGGGTGCCGGCGCAGGACGCGCTGAACGCCGACGGCGAGACCCCGGCCTGGCAGGACTGGACTCCGTCGACGCCGGCAGAGCGGGCCGACTTCGGCGACCTGCTGCTCGCCGACGTGCAGGAGCTCTACGACTACGTGCACTCCGACGACTTCACGACGGCTCTCGACGATCAGGGCATCGGAGGCATCTCGAACGGCTCCATCGCGCTGCTCGATGAGGTCGCCACCGGCAAGATCTCGGGCGAGGAGGACTGGTGGTCGGGCACCGACCTCTACGACTTCGCCGCGAACGTCGAGGGCTCGAAGATGGCGTTCTCCCTCGTGCAGGACTTCGCCGCAGCTCAGGGTGACGACGGTGAGGCCCTCGTCGACGAGATAGAAGGCGGCTACGCCGCACTCGAGGAGTCTCTCGCCGCCCACGGCTCGCTGACCGACGGGTTCGTCGCCTACGCACAGCTGACCGAGGACGACAAGCGCGAGTTCACCGACCTGATCAACGCGCTGGCCGAGCCGCTCTCGCAGCTCACCAGCACTGTCCTCGACTGATCAGCGTCGAGCGGAATCGAACGGATACCATCACGGACGTGAACGAACCAGAAGCGGGGGCCTCGCCCGACACCTCATCGACGGGTGACGTCTCCGCTCCGGGCGGGCTGAGCAGACGCGGACTCCTCGGCCTCGCCATCGGCGGTGGCGTGGCAGGGCTTGCGGTCGGCGCCGGCGCGGGCCTCGCCGGGGGTGTGGCGCTGGGACGTGCGCGCGCAGCGGAGGACGCGCATTCCGCCTACGAGTTCTTCGGTGCGCACCAGGCGGGCATCACCACACCGGTGCAGGATCATCTGCACTTCGCGAGCTTCGACATGATGCCACGCAGCGACCGCGACGACCTGATCTCCCTTTTGCAGGACTGGTCATACGCCGGGTCCCGCATGTCGCAGGGGCTGGAGGTTAGCGCGAGTGGAGCGGTCGGCGGACCGGCGGAGGCACCGCCGGATGACACCGGCGAGGCATTGGGGCTCCCCGCGGCCGGCCTGACGATCACCTTCGGGTTCGGACCCGGCCTCTTCGAGAACGAAGACGGCGACCGCTACGGCATCGCCGCGCAGCGCCCGGCCGGCCTCGAACGCCTCCCGGCGTTCCTCGGCGACGATCTCGACCCGCAGGCGTCCCACGGAGATCTCTGCATCCAGGCCTGCGCCGATGACCCGCAGGTCGCGGTGCACGCGATCCGCAACCTCAGCCGCATCGCCTTCGGCCGCGCCCGCCTGCGCTGGTCGCAGCTGGGATTCGGCAAGACGTCGCGCACGACCGCCGCGCAGGCGACGCCCCGGAACCTCTTCGGCTTCAAGGACGGCACCGCCAATATCCTCGCCGACGACACCGAGGCGCTCGCGGACCACGTCTGGGTGTCCGAGCAGGACGAGCCCGCCTGGCTCGCCGGAGGCTCGTACCTCGTCGCGCGCAAGATCGCGATGCTGATCGAGACGTGGGACCGTGTGCGGTTGTCGGAGCAGGATGCGATCATCGGCCGGGACAAGGGGGAGGGCGCGCCCCTCTCGGGAGGGGACGAGTTCACGGCGCCCGACTTCCATGGCAAGGCCATCGACGCCAACAGCCACGTGAGCCTGGCGCATCCCGAGCAGAACGACGGTGTGCGGATCCTGCGTCGCGGCTATAACTACGTCGACGGCAACAACGAGCTCGGACGCCTCGACGCCGGACTCTTCTTCCTGTCGTATCAGCGTGACCCCGCGCAGTTCATCTCGCTGCAGCGGCGGCTGTCGACCGACCTGATGAACGAATACATCCGCCACGTCGGCTCGGGGATCTGGGCCGTGCCGAGGGGTGCGACCCCGGGGTCCTACGTGGGCGCGCAGCTGTTCGCCTGAGCGGGCTCAGACCCCGCGTCGGGCGGTCTCGATGATGTCGACCACCGTGGCAGCCATCTCGTCCGCACCGAAGTGATCGGCAGCGGTAATGGTCACGACCGCGTCGTCGAGGAAGATCAGCAGCTGGCCGTGCGCGCCGTGCAGCCGCCATCCGCGGCCGGGGCCACCCCAGCCGGCGAGGGCGTAGCGGTCGTAGCCGGGGTTCGGGCCGGCGACGACCCCGTTCTCGTGCATGGCGTCGATCCATCCCGACGACACCAGCTGCATGCCCTGCCACCATCCGCGGTCGCGGATCAGCAGACCGATCCGCGCCATCTCGCTCGTTCGCAGCGCAAGTCCGCCACCCGCTTCGATGCGTCCGCTCGGACTGCGCGCCCACACCACATCATCGATGCCGAGTGGGCGGAAGAGTCGGGCATCCAGGTAGTCGCCCACATCGCCGACCCGCGCGGAGAGCGCCGTCATGGCGGTGTAGGTGCTGGCGTTCGAGTACTGGAACACGCGTCCGCGCGACGGTCGACGCAGGAACTCGCGGGCGAGATCCGGCCAGTCCGTCATGAGCGTCTCGGACCAGGGCAGGTCGATGCCGCTCGACATCGTGAGCAGATGACGCAGGGTGACCTGTTCGACGCCCTCGCCGCGCTCGAAGTCGGGCAGGTACACCATCACGGGCACATCGAAGGAGATCGCGCCCTCATCGGCGGCGATCGCGGCCGCGAGCACGCACACGCCCTTGGCGACCGAGTGCACGTCCTCGCGCACATCGGGCGTCCAGCGGTGCTCCGCCTCATCGGCTCCGATGCGGACGTGGAGTCCGTGCGCGTCGAAGCCCGAAGCGGTTACGGCCTCGACGATGCGGTCGCGGACGTCCTCGGCGACGGTCATCGTGTGTCGGCCCGGGGGCGTCGGGATCCGGTCGGGTCGTTTCGGCGTCCTTCACGCGATGCGAGCGCGGGGTCGACGAAGAGCCAGCGGGGTCGAGGCTCGACGAGCGGCCGGAACACCCAGCGCACCGGCTTCGTGGCCAGGAGCAACGCGACGACCACGGAGAGCGCTGTCACCAGCGGCAACCAGATCCATGTCGGCTCCAGGTCGCGCAGCGCACCCGTCTCGCGGAACGGATAGAGCACGAACGAGTGGAGGAGGTAGACATACATCGTGTACTGGCCGAACGTGGTCCACCAGTACGAACCGCGCGGGATCAGGGCGAAGAAGGCGGCGCACAGCAAGACCGCCAGCAGCATCAGGGCGATGCGGATCCCGCCGGCCCACCACTGGTCGCCGACCAGGTCGGAGTACGAGTCCTCGTAGAACAGCCAATGGCGCAGGTCGACGGCCTGCCAGAGCGGCAGCCAGTTCCAGGCCGCCCAGCCGACCCCCGCGAAGACCGCCACCGCCGCCACCCGGATCCACCAGGGGCGGAAGTCGAGCAGTCGGAGCCGATCGACGATGTCGTGCTCGCGCAGCCACCATCCGAGCGCGAAGAACGGCAGGAGCCCGAGAGTGCGGGACAGCGAGAACGTGCTGTCGACGTTGGGGAGGTAGCCGGAGCCGATCGAGATCACGACGGTCCACAGCAGCGGCCAGCGGAGCAGCGCGAGATAGGGGAGCACCAGTCGGAAGATTCCGAGCGCGAGCAGGAACCACAGGGTCCAGCTCGGCTTCGTGAAGTTCGGTGTCGCCTCACCCTCGACGAGCCACTTGGTGAGGGTCCACAGCGTCTCGAAGATCACGTAGGGGAGGATGATGTCGGTGATCACTCGCGCCATCTGCGTCTTGGTGGGAGTGCCCGACTTGGAGAAGTAGCCGGAGATGATCGCGAACGCCGGCATGTGGAACGCGTACAGCGCCAGGTAGAAGGCGAAAGCGATGTCCGAGTCGTAGATGAGTCGCTGGATCGCATGCCCGAGCACGACGAGCACGATGCAGATGTACCGCGCGTTGTCCCAGAACGGCACGCGCCGTCGCTTTCGCGGGAGTGATCCTGTGGTGGGCCCTGCGCTGTCCGCCCCGGTACTGCTCATCTTTCGAGGCTACAGCCCGGGAATAAAGTTGCTGTGAGCGCGTTGACACATATACATTCAAATGAATAGAAACGGGTGCGAGTCATCCGGTTCGGAGAACACGGAGCAATCATGAGCGAGCAGTCAGGCGCGCAGGCGATGCAGTTCGGCATCATGTCGGTCAGCGACATCACCCGCGATCCCACCACGGGCATCACCCCCAGCGAGCAGGAGCGCATCAAGGCGACCACGGCGATCGCCGTGCACGCCGAAGAGGTCGGACTCGACGTCTTCGCGATCGGTGAGCACCACAACCCGCCGTTCTGGTCGTCCAGCCCCACCACTTTCCTCGCGGCACTGGCCGCGCAGACCGAGCGCCTCATCGTCTCGACCTCGACGACGCTCATCACCACGAACGACCCCGTGCGCATCGCCGAGGAGTACGCGATGCTGCAGCACGTGTCCGACGGGCGCATGGACCTCATGCTCGGCCGCGGCAACACCGGACCCGTGTACCCCTGGTTCGGGCAGGACATCCGCCAGGGTCTCCCGCTCGCGATCGAGAACTACGCGCTGCTGCACAAGCTGTGGCGTGAGGACGTCGTCGACTGGGAAGGGAAGTTCCGCACCCCGCTGCAGGGCTTCACCTCGACGCCGCGACCTCTCGACGGCATCGCCCCCTTCGTGTGGCACGGGTCCATCCGCACCCCGGAGATCGCGGAGCAGGCCGCCTACTACGGCGACGGGTTCTTCGCGAACAACATCTTCTGGCCGAAGGAGCACTACCAGCGCCTCATCGAGCTGTACCGCCAGCGCTTCGAGCACTACGGTCACGGCACCAGGGAGCAGGCGATCGTCGGCCTCGGCGGTCAGGTGTTCATGGCAGCCAAGTCGCAGGACGCGGTGAACCAGTTCCGCCCCTACTTCGACAACGCGCCGGTGTACGGTCACGGTCCGAGCATGGAGGACTTCACCGAGATGACGCCGCTGACGGTGGGTTCGCCGCAGCAGGTCATCGATCGCTACGCCGGCATGCGCGAGCACTACGGCGACTACCAGCGCCAGCTCTTCCTCATCGACCACGCGGGACTCCCGCTGAAGACGGTGCTGGAGCAGCTCGACATCCTCGGCTCCGAGGTCGTGCCGGTGCTGCGCAAGGAGCTCGCGAAGGACCGCCCGTCCTCCGTCCCCGACGCGCCGACCCACGCCGCACGCGTGGCCGCGGAGTTCGGTGATGGGCCGACCCGTCAGGCCCGCCCCGGCGCGAACCGCGGTGACAACCTCACCGGCGACTCGCCGTACCAGGACAGCCCGGCACCCGCCGGTGCAGCATTCGGTCTCGGCCGGAAGGAGGCCTGACATGACCACGCGTCGTATCGCCGTCGTCGCGGCAGGGCTCTCCAACCCGTCGTCGACCAGGATGCTCGCGGATCGACTGGCCGCCGAGACTGTGAAGGCCCTCGCGGAGCGCGACATCGCGGCCACCGTCGACGTGATCGAGCTGCGCGACTATGCGCACGACATCACGAACAACATGCTCACGGGGTTCGCACCGCAGGCGCTCGAGACCGCGATCAACACGGTGGTCTCCGCCGACGCGCTCATCGCCGTCACGCCGATCTTCTCGACGAGCTACTCGGGACTGTTCAAGTCGTTCATCGACGTGCTGGACCCGGATGCGCTCACCGGGAAGCCGGTCCTGATCGGCGCGAACGCGGGAACCGCGCGGCACTCGCTGGCGATCGACTACGCGATCCGTCCGCTGTTCGCCTACCTGCACGCCGATACCGTCTCGACGGGCGTGTTCGCGGCGTCGAGCGACTGGGGTGACTCGGGTGATGACGTCGCCCCGCTCGCGAAGCGCGTCGAGAAGGGCGCACGGGAACTCGCGGACACGATCGCGCGGAAGGAAGCGGCCACGGTCGCGGACCCCTACGACCCGGCGACGTACCTGGGCGAAGGGCGCTCCTTCGGGCACATGCTCGGGGGCCTCGCGGGGGAGTGATCCGCTTCCCCTTGACCGTCGAAACGCGCCGCGCGCCCGAGAAGGGCGCGCGGCGCGTTCATCCCCGCTCCGCTCCTCCGTCCGCTCCCTGTCTCCAGGCATACTCCGTTTCGGGGCGACCTCGTGCGCCGCGACGTGCGGTGCGGAGCGCGACCCCCTCGGCGGTCAGATGCTCCAGGTAGCGCCGGGTCGCGACCCGCGAGAGCCCGAGGCGATCGGCGGCTTCGCGCGCGGACAGCGGTCCGTTCGCGCGCAGTGCCATCGAAACGTCGTTCAGCGAGCTCGCGGACAGACCTTTGGGCAGCGGGATCGCTCCGGTCGCACGGCCGAGCAGCGCGTCGATCTCCGCCTGCGTGGCCTGGCCCCTGGTCGACCGCGCCTGCTCCCGATGAACGCGATACTGCTCCATGCGCTCTCGGAACACCGAGAACGGGAACGGCTTGACGAGGTACTGGTGCACTCCGAGCGCCGCCATCTGTCGGACGCTCTCGGCATCGCGCACGCCGGTGATCGCGATCACATCCGTGGCGGCGGCGCGCGCACGAAGGCTGCGCAGCACATCGATCCCGGAGCCGTCCGGCATGGTGATGTCGAGGAGAACGAGGTCGAACGCGTCGGCACCGGGGGTCTTCAGCACGGCGTGCACCGCTGCGCGGGCACTGCTGCATTCCCCGGCGACGGTGAATCCATCGAGCCGGGCCACGTAGTCCCGGTGCAGTTCGAGGGTCAGGGCATCGTCGTCGACGATCAGCGTGCGGATCATGTCGGCGGCCTCCGAGACTGAGCGCGGGGGAGGACGACGCGGAACATCGTGGGGTCTTCACTCACCGTCACCGAACCGCCGGCACTCGTGACCACGGAGCGCACGAGCGCCAGTCCGATACCGCGGCCGTTCCCCTCGGCGGGCTTCGTGGAGTAGCCCTGATGGAAGATCCGCTCCTGGAGGAGTGGTGGTATGCCGGGACCACTGTCCGACACCTCGAGCACGATTCCGCCGTCGTCACTCGGATGCAGCGACACCCGCACCCACCGATCGTCGGAGTCGGAGTCGGAGTCGGCGGCAGCGTCCATGGCGTTGTCGACGAGGTTGCCCAGCACGGAGACGGCGTCGACGGGCGACAGCGGCGTGCGGGGTGTATCGGGCTCGATGTGCACCCGCCAGTCGATGCCGCGCTCCTTGGCCTGCGAGGCCTTGCCGAGGAGGAGGGCACCGACGGCGGGATCGCCGTGACCCCGCGCGGTCACCTGATCCACGAGCGACTGGCTCTGTCGTGACGTCTCCGTGAGGATCTCGATCGCCTCGTCGCGGCGCCCGAGCTCGAGCAGCGCGACCGCGGCGTGCATGCGGTTCCCGTGCTCGTGCGTCTGCGCGCGCAGAGCCTCGCCCAGCGTGCGGATCGACTCGTACGACGACACGGCGTCGCGGAGCTGGCCGGGAGGGAGGTCGCCGGCGATGCGTCGGGTCACACGCCGGGCGATGACTGCCAGACCGACGCCGAGTGCGATGAGGCCGATCGTGATGCCGAGAGTGAGAGGCAAGCGGCGGATCAGGGTGTCGGTGATGGACTCGGTCGTCACCCCGGCGGCGACCCAGCCGATCAGGTCTCCGTCCGGCGTCGTGACCGGCGCGATCGTCCGGATCGAGGGACCGAGGGTCCCGGTGAACTCCTCCGTCAGCGTCCGGGATGTCGAGGGGATCGTGCCGAGGTAGATCCCGCCGATCTGGTCGTCGTCGGGGTGGGTGATCCGCGTGCCGTCCAGGGTCATGACGGTGATGAAGTCGAGCCCGGCGCCGGCGATCACTTCCAACGAGTAGGGCTCGAGCTCCCGAGTGGCCGCGTCGTGATCGCTCGAGCGCAGACCGTCGACGACGAGTGGGGAGGAGGCGAACGCGACTGCTGTGGCCGCCGTCACCCGCTCGGCCTCGGCACGGATCGTTCGCTGCGCCTCGGCGACGAGGAAGACCGCCACGAGGGCGCCGATCACGACGGCCGCGACGAGCAGCACGACGAAGACGCGCGAGGCGGTGCTGCGGGCGCGGGAGGTGGGCGCCATCGCCTGCTCCGATCGTCGATGGTCAGGTGCCGTGACCAATACGACCACAACTCGCGCTGCGGCGGGAGGTGGATCACCGTGGGAACCGATCGGCGGCGCAGAAGCCGCCATTCGGACGACGATGTCGACGATCGAGGAGGAAGCCGTGGCGCTCACGACGGGATTCGCACTGCCGAAGTTCAACTGGCGACGAGGGAAGCACGCGTGGGACCGGCACACCTGGCTGTATGTGTCCGTGCTGATCGCCGTCGTGCTCGGCGCGGCGGTCGGGCTCATCTGGCCGGAGGTGGGCCGAGGGTTCGAAGCGCTGGGCACCGGCTTCGTCGCCCTGATCAAGATGATGATCGCCCCGATCATCTTCTGCACGATCGTCGTGGGCGTCGGTTCCATCGCCAAAGCGGCCACGGTCGGCAAGATCGGCGGACTCGCGCTCCTCTACTTCATGGTGATGTCGACGTTCGCGCTGGCGATCGGACTCGTCGTCGGGAACATCATCCACCCGGGCGCGGGCCTCGATATGGCGTCTTCGACCTATGACGTGGTCGAGGCAGAGGCCAAGACGACGCAGGAGTTCATCCTCGGCATCATCCCGACCACTTTCTTCTCGGCCTTCACGGGGGAGAGCGTGCTGCAGGTGCTGTTCATCGCACTGCTCGTCGGTTTCGCGCTGCAGGGACTCGGCGAGCGCGGTGCCCCCATCATGGAAGCGGTCAAGCAGCTGCAGAAGCTCGTCTTCCGCATCCTCGGGATGATCCTCTGGCTCGCACCGATCGGCGCGTTCGGAGCGATCGCCGCGGTGGTGGGCAAGACCGGTGTGGCGGCGATCTGGAGTCTCGGGACGCTGATGGTCGCGTTCTACATCACGTGCATCCTGTTCATCGTCGTGATCCTCGGTGTGATGCTGTGGGCGGTGACGCGGGTGAACATCTTCGCTCTCATGAAGTACCTCGCGCGGGAGTACCTGCTCATAGTCGGCACGTCCTCGTCGGAATCCGCCCTCCCTCGCCTGATCGCGAAGATGGAGTTCGTCGGCGTCTCCAAGCCCGTCGTCGGCATCACGGTGCCCACCGGGCACTCGTTCAACCTCGACGGAACGGCGATCTACCTGACGATGGCATCGCTGTTCATCGCCACGGGGATGGGGCAGCCGATGTCGATCGGCGAACAGATCGGCCTGCTCGTGTTCATGATCATCGCCAGCAAGGGGGCTGCCGGAGTGACCGGTGCGGGGCTGGCGACACTCGCCGGGGGTCTGCAGGCGTATCGCCCCGACCTCGTCGACGGGGTGGGCGTGATCGTCGGCATCGACCGCTTCATGTCGGAGGGACGAGCTCTGACGAACTTCACCGGAAACGCCGTCGCGACCCTCCTGATCGGTACCTGGACGAAGCAGATCGACCGCGACCGCGTGCGACGGGTGCTGAGCGGCGAACTCCCCTTCGACGAGTCACTGCTCGACGGCGTCGACGCGCACGGGAATGCGGATGCACCGCAGGGCGCGGATGTGCAGGAACTGCAGGACGCGGCAGTGACGGAGATGGCGGCGAAGGAGGAGCGGGCCAGGGCACGAGCCGAACACAGCTGACGAGCGGGTGAGGGATGCGGGAGTCCGGATGAACGGGCTCCCGCATCCGCGCGGTCAACCGCTCTTGCGTCGGAACTCGCGCCGGGTCTGCGGGGCGTTCGCACTGTGCACGGCGGAGTCGCCATCCAGGTGCGCCTCGCCCTGCCGGTGGTGCGCGTTCTTCTTCTCGAGCGCTTCCTTGAACTTGCGCTTCATCTCCTCAGAGGAGGAGGCGCCTTCTTCGGTGCTCATGCCCCGAGCCTAGAGCACCGGCTGCGGCAGGTCACCCTCTCGTGCCGCGCAGCACGCGATCGAGCAGTACTCCCAGCCCCAGGGCGACGACGATCGAGGCCGGGACGGCGATCACCGGCCCGCCGGGCAGGATGGCGGCGATGGTGGCGCCCACTGCCGCCTGGTAGAGCGCCCAACCGGTCGCGGCGAGTGCGACCAGAGCGAGGTAGCGAGGTGGATGGATGCGCGACGCGCCGGCCACGAGGTTGATCGCCAGCCGGGCGAAGGGCACGAATCGGGCCGTGAAGAGCACGGTGGCCGTCCCCTTGTCCAACCGGTGCCGTGCCCAACCCAATGCCTGCTGCACCCGAGGCGCCGTCATCCACCGCCACCGATCGACGCCGACGGTCCGGCCGACGAGATAGCAGCAGGCGTCTCCCACGGTCGCGGCTGCCGCGGCGCAGACGACGACCGCCCAGAGCGGCGGGGCTCCGGTGGTCACCGCCAGCGCTCCGAGCGCGGTCACCGCGATCTCACCCGGCACGACGACGAAGAAGGCGTCCCCGAGCACGAGCAGGCCCATCAGTGCCAGGCTCCACGGCCAGGTGAGGGATTCGGCGAGCAGATCCGTCGTCACGTCGCCCACTGTGCCTGCAGAGAGTGAACGGGAACCAAAGAGCGCATAGCCGGTGACCCGCCGTCCAGCATCCGGTGAACATCCGGTGCTGCGGGCCGTTTCCGACGCGTGCGCCCGCGACGCTCGGTCATCCTGAGGCTGTGAGAGTAGCGATCGTCACGGAGTCCTTCCTTCCGCACATGAACGGTGTCACCGGGTCGGTGCTGCAGATCCTGCGTCACCTCGAGCAACACGGCCACGATGCCCACGTGATCGCCCCCGCCGCAGTCGGGATCCCCGGGGAGGTGCATGGGGTGTCGATCGAGGCGATCCCGAGCCTCGCTCTTCCGGGGTACCACAACGTCAGGGTCGGCACGTCGGGCGCTCCGCGCATCGCCGCGTCCCTGCGGCGTTTCCAGCCGGATGTCGTGCACCTCGCCTCGCCGTTCGCGCTCGGTTGGCGGGGGGTGCTCTCCGCCGAGCGGATCGGGGTCGCCAGCGTCGCCGCCTACCAGACCGACCTGGCGGCCTACACGGAGCGCTACCGGGTGGCCGCGGCCACGGGCATCGCCCAGACGCACATCGCGCGCCTGCATCGACGCGCGACCATGACGCTCGCTCCGTCTGCGGACTCCGCTCAGCAGCTCGCCGCACTCGGGGTGGATCGTGTACGCCACTGGGGGAGGGGAGTCGACGCGGAACGCTTCCGACCGTCTCGTCGCAATCCCGGACTGCGCGCCGCGTGGGGTGCCGAGATCGTGATCGGATACGTCGGCC
Source organism: Microbacterium sp. Cr-K20 (assembly GCF_000708325.1). Taxonomy (NCBI): domain Bacteria; kingdom Bacillati; phylum Actinomycetota; class Actinomycetes; order Micrococcales; family Microbacteriaceae; genus Microbacterium; species Microbacterium sp. Cr-K20. The sequence goes on from NZ_JARE01000047.1 coordinate 75,392, forward strand.
GCCTCGCCCCGGAGAAGCAGGTCGAGGATCTCGCCGCGCTCCGCGACCTCCCGGGTGCGCGCCTGGTGATCGTCGGAGACGGACCCAGCAGAGCACGGTTGGAGGGGCTGCTCCCGGATGCCGTGTTCCTCGGCCACCTCGACGGGTCTGCGCTCGCCGCGGCCATGGCGTCGTTCGACGTCTTCGTGCACCCCGGGGAGAGCGAGACGTTCGGGCAGACCCTGCAGGAGGCCCATGCCAGCGGGGTTCCGGTGATCGCGACCGGCCGCGGCGGTCCCCTCGATCTCGTTCGCATGGGTGTCGACGGCTGGCTGTACCGCCCCGGCGACCTCGGCGACCTGCGGATGCGAGTGGCCGATCTGGCTGGCGACGCGCGAAAGCGACGGGCGTTCGGAGAAGCCGGTCATGACGCGGTGCAGAGTCGCAGCTGGACGAGCGTGTGCGATCAGCTGCTCGGGCACTTCGAGGAGGCGCGTCTGCTGCAGCGGGTGGATGCGGCCTCCCGCGCTCGCCGCGTCACCCGGCCCGATTCCCCGCCGCCGGTGACCGCGCGTCGCTGGCGCCGTTTCGTCGCCCTGGGGGATTCGCTCACCGAGGGCCTGTGCGATCCCGCCCCGGATGGGGGCCTGCGTGGGTGGGCCGATCGGCTCGCGCTGCTGCTGGCCGCGCGGGGCGGGCTCCACTACGCGAACCTCGCGATCAGGTCGAAACGTGTGCGCGATGTGTCCGGATGGCAGGTGGACCGCGCGCTCGAACTGCATCCTGACCTCGTCTCGATCCTCATCGGCGCGAACGATCTCGTGAAGCATCGTGTCGACGTCGCAGCGCTCGCCGCAGAGGTGGAGCACGCTGTCGTGCGGCTGCGGGCGATCGGAGCGGACGTGCTGTTGGTCACCCCGTTCCTCCCGGGTCGTCGGGCGGCCGCCGTATACACGCGGCGCTTCGCGGCGTTCGCGACGGCGTTGACGGGGATCGCGGCGCGGACGGGAGCGATCCTGATCGACACGGACCTGCATCCCGCACTGGCCGAGCGACCGAACTGGGGTGAGGATCTGGTGCATCTGAGCAGCCGGGGCCATCGCCTCCTGGCGTATCGAGCGGCCGAGATTCTGGGTGTTCCCGATGCGGATGCGCTGGGTATCCTCGATGCCGCCCTGCACGAGCACGAGCCGATCGGTGCGGGCGCGTGGTGGCGGCGACACGCCCTTCCCTGGGTCTGGCGCCGCCTGCACGGTCGCGCGGCGGGCGATGGTCGTGTGGCGAAGCATGAGGACTACGTCTATCTCGGGCGCTCGTCCGCGGCGCGGTGGGCGAACATCGGCTGATCTGCTCGGCGCAGCGCCGCGTCGACTCGTCGAGCCACCGCCGACGTGCGGAGGCGGTCAGCGCCGCCCCATGCCGTGATACTGCCAGCCCGCTGCACGCCAGGCCGCCGCATCGAGGCAGTTGCGTCCGTCGATGATGATCCGTCCGCGGACCAGACCGCCGGCGTGCGTGGGGGAGAGATCGCGACGGTACTCGTCCCACTCGGTCACGATCACGACCGCATCGGCTTCCCGAAGAGCATCATCGCGGTGTCGCGCGTAGCCCAGCTGCGGGTGCGCGGCAGCGGCGTTGTCGAGAGCGGCGGGGTCGGTCACGACGACGTCTGCGCCGAGCCCACGCAGCCGAACGGCGACGTCGAGGGCGGGGCTGTCGCGGATGTCGTCGCTGAACGGCTTGAACGCGGCACCGAGTACAGCGATCCGACGTCCGAACACGAGCCCGCCCAATGCGTCCACGACGAGCCGGACCGCCCGTTCGCGGCGCCGGAGGTTGATCGCGTCCACCTCGTGGAGGAACCCGACCGCTTCGCCGCGACCCAGCTCTTCCGCACGGGCGGCGAATGCCCGGATGTCCTTCGGCAGGCAGCCGCCGCCGAAGCCGATGCCGGCGCCGAGGTAGCGCCGACCGATCCGCGAGTCGTGGCCGAGAGCGTCGGCGAGCAGCGCCACGTCGGCGCCGGAGGCCTCGGCGATCTCCGCCATCGCGTTGATGAACGAGATCTTGGTCGCGAGAAAGGCGTTCGCGGCGCCCTTCACCAGTTCCGCCGTGGCGAGGTCGGTGACCAGGAAGGGCGTCCCGGCCGCGACGGCCGCCGCGTAGACCTGGCGCAGCACCGCCACGGCACGTGTGCCCGCGGAGTCCGTCTCGGCGCCGACCACGAGCCGGTCCGGTGTCAGCGTGTCGTGCACGGCCCACCCCTCGCGAAGGAACTCGGGGTTCCACACCACGGTCGCGCCCGAGTCGATGACGCGCGCAGCGAGCCGTGCGGCGGTGCCCAGCGGCACGGTCGATTTCCCCGCGATCACGTCGCCGGCGCGGAGATGGGGGAGCAGTTCGTCGATCGCCGCATCGACGTAGCGGAGGTCGGCCGCGTGACCGCCGGGGATCTGCGGGGTACCCACTGCGAGGAAGTGCACCTGCGCGCCCGCTGCATCCGCCATCCGGCTGCTGAACCGGAGCCGACCGGATGCTCGTCCCTCGGCGAGCAGCTCCCTCAGCTGCGGTTCGAAGAACGGTGCGGATCCTGCGTCGAGTGCGGCCACCTTCCGTTCGTCGACGTCGATGCCGATGACGTCGTGTCCGATCGAGGCCATGGCTGCGGCGTGCACGGCACCGAGGTACCCGCAGCCGATCACTGACATGCGCATGGAGACAGCACAACGGACTCCCGCCACGGTGTGGCATCCGCGCGGTGAACGTTCCGTGGCCGGCGCCTGTCCACTCAGCGCTGCTGCGGCGACGTGGGTTTTGCGGAGTCCGCTGGTAGGGTGGATGAGGTTGACGTGTGTCAACCGCACAATCGAATATCGACTCATGGAGCGAGCGGCGGAGAAGCTGGTCCCCTGTGGTGGGTTCCTCGGCAGGACATGTCGGGTGGCTTTCTACTGGTGGCCAGCGCAGGCGACATTCGCGGGAATGCCCGCGCGCCCGAACCCTTCCGTTCCGCTCCTTTGAACACGCTCGCGCGTCACATGGACTCGCGAGTCTAAACAAAGAAGGAGAGACCTCTTGGAAGGTCCTGAAATCACCGCCACCGAGGCCGTTCTCGACAACGGCCGCTTCGGCACCCGCACCATCCGCTTCGAGACCGGCCGCCTCGCGCAGCAGGCTCAGGGCGCAGTCGCCGCGTACCTCGACGGCGAGACCATGCTCCTCTCGGCCACCAGCGCAGGTAAGCACCCGCGCGAGGGCTTCGACTTCTTCCCGCTGACGGTCGACGTCGAGGAGCGCTCCTACGCTGCCGGCAAGATCCCCGGCTCGTTCTTCCGTCGCGAGGGCCGTCCCTCCACGGAGGCGATCCTCGTCTGCCGTCTGATCGACCGTCCGCTGCGCCCGTCGTTCGTCGACGGCCTGCGCAACGAGGTCCAGGTCGTCATCACCGTCATGTCGATCGCTCCGGGCGAGTTCTACGACGCTCTCGCGATCAACGCCGCGTCGGCGTCCACGCAGATCTCGGGTCTTCCGTTCTCCGGCCCCGTCGCCGGTGTGCGCCTCGCGTTCATCCCGGGCAACGGCCAGAACGACGACCAGTGGGTCGCGTTCCCGACCGCTGAGCAGGTCTCGGAGGCCGTGTTCGACCTGATCGTCGCCGGTCGTGTCGTCACCAAGGCCGATGGCACGGAAGACGTCGCCATCATGATGGTCGAGGCCGAGGCGACCGAGGGCAGCTGGAACCTGATCAAGGCCGGCGCCACGAAGCCGAACGAAGAGGTCGTGGCCCAGGGCCTCGAGGCCTCGAAGCCGTTCATCGCTCAGCTCGTCAAGGCTCAGGCCGAGCTCGCTGCGACCGCATCGAAGGAGCCGGGCGTCTACCCGGTCTTCCCGGCGTACAGCCAGGAGGTCTACGACTTCGTCGCCGGCCGCTCCTACGACGAGCTCGTCGGTGTCTACCAGATCGCCGACAAGGTCGAGCGTCAGACCGCTGACGACGCGATCAAGGACCGCGTCAAGGCCGAGCTCATCGAGGCCACCGAGGCGGGTTCGCTCCCGGCTGCGGCTCCGCTCGAGTTCTCCGCGGCGTACAAGTCGGTCACCAAGAAGATCGTCCGTGGTCGCATCCTCACCGAGGGCGCTCGCATCGACGGCCGTGGGCTCGCGGACATCCGCCCCCTCGACGCCGAGGTGCAGGTCATCCCGCGCGTGCACGGCTCCGCGGTCTTCCAGCGCGGCGAGACTCAGATCCTGGGTGTCACCACGCTGAACATGCTCAAGATGGAGCAGCAGATCGACTCGCTGTCGCCGGTCACGAGCAAGCGCTACATGCACCACTACAACTTCCCGCCCTACTCGACCGGTGAGACCGGCCGTGTCGGTTCGCCGAAGCGTCGCGAGATCGGGCACGGCTTCCTCGCCGAGCGCGCGCTCGTGCCGGTGCTGCCGAGCCGCGAGGAGTTCCCGTACGCGATCCGTCAGGTGTCCGAGGCGCTGAGCTCCAACGGCTCGACATCGATGGGCTCCGTGTGCGCGTCGACCCTGTCGCTGCTGAACGCGGGTGTGCCGTTGCGCGCCCCCGTCGCCGGTATCGCGATGGGTCTCGTCTCCGACGAGGTCAACGGTGAGACCCGCTACGCGGCGCTGACCGACATCCTCGGCGCGGAAGACGCTCTCGGTGACATGGACTTCAAGGTCGCGGGAACGAGTGACTTCGTCACGGCGATCCAGCTCGACACGAAGCTCGACGGCATCCCGACGTCGGTGCTCACGGGCGCGCTGACGCAGGCTCGCGAGGCTCGCCTCACGATCCTCAACGTCCTGAACGCTGCGATCGACGCACCTGACGAGATGGCTCCCACCGCGCCGCGCGTCATCAGCGTGCAGATCCCGGTCGACAAGATCGGTGAGCTGATCGGCCCGAAGGGCAAGACGATCAACGCGATCCAGGACGAGACCGGCGCGCAGATCTCCATCGAAGAGGACGGCACCGTCTACATCGGTGCGACCGACGGACCCGCGGCCGAGGCCGCTCGCGCCCAGGTCAACGCGATCGCCAACCCCACCAACCCGGAGATCGGGGAGCAGTTCCTCGGCACCGTCGTGAAGATCGCCACCTTCGGTGCGTTCATCTCGCTGCTCCCGGGCAAGGACGGTCTGCTGCACGTCACCGAGGTGCGCAAGCTCGCCGGTGGCAAGCGTGTGGAGAACGTCGACGACGTGCTGTCGGTGGGTCAGAAGATCCTCGTCAAGATCACGAAGATCGACGACCGCGGCAAGCTCTCGCTCGAGCCCGTTCTCGACGATGCTGCCGCCGCTGAGGCAGCGCCCGCCGAAGACGCGGCCGCCGAGTAAGCACAGAGACCGAACCGGAACCCGGGTCCGTCCGTCGTGGACGGGCCCGGGTTCCGTCGTATCCGGTGTGACCAAATCGTTATCGGCCGTTTCCGCGCCGTTCCCCGGATTGGTCAGGGCGTTCGATGAATTCGCTTACCCTCGAAGTACGCACCGGGGGGTGCAGATCCAGCAGGTACGCAGGTCGGCACGCACCGATCGACGCGGGGGTGAGAGAGTATGCGGTTGTTCAGCGTAGGCGCAGGAGCGTCGGCCGATCGCGCCCCGCAGCACGCCGAGCACCCGTCCGCACCGATCCCCATCGTCGGACCGGGGATAGGGGAGACCATCCGCGTCCCGCTCGGCGAGACCGGCTACGAGACCTTCCCGCTGATGCTCGGAGCCGCCGAGTTCGGCTGGAACGTCGATCTCGAGACCAGCCACGGAATCCTCGATCGCTACATGGAGTTCGGCGGCAACGCCATCCATACGGCCGACGGGTTCTCCGGCGGGCGCAGCGAGCACATCATCGGCCAGTGGTTGCGGTCGCGCGGTCGGCGTGATCACGCGGTGCTGAGCGTTCGCATCGGTGCCCACGCCGACAATCCGGGGCTGGGCTCCGTCAACCTCGTACGTGCGGTGGAGGGGTCGCTCACACGGCTCGGGGTCGAGCGCATCGACGTCCTGTACCTCGACGCGACGCTCGATGCCACGACCAATCTCGAAGACACCCTGGCGACCGTCGAATGGCTGTCGGACGCGGGGAAGGTCGGTGCCGTCGGCGCCTTCGGCCTGTCACCGGAGCGACTGGTCGAGGCACGCATCCTCGCCTCGGCCGGATACCCGCGCATCCAGGTGATCGATGCGCCGTACAACCTCATCCGTCGCCAGCCGTTCGAGGGCGACCTGCGCCTCGTCGCCGGTGCGCAGAACCTCGCGGTGACGCCGTCTCACGCCCTCGAACACGGGTTCCTCTCGGGGCGCCACCGTAACAAGGCGCTGACCTCGCGCGGCGTGCGCGGCGAGCAGTTGCGCGGGCACCTGAACCGGCGGGGTATCAAGATCCTGCGCGCACTCGACCAGGTGGCCGAAGAGTTGGCGGTCCCCGTGGCTGCGGTCTCGATCGCCTGGCTGCTCGCTCAGCGCACGATCGCGGCACCGATCGTGAACACGTTCGCGACGGAACATGTCGATGAACTCATGCAGGGCGCGGGTGTCTCGCTGTCGCGGAGCCACCTCGCCGAGCTGACCCGGGCCGGCAACTGAGCATCGTCCCACCCGTGACATAGGGTGGGATCAAGGCCCGGCGGATGCTGGCGATGAAGCGAGCGAGTTGTGACGCACTACATATATCTGGTCAGACATGGTGAACATCAGGATGCGGAGCATGGTCTCGCCGACGGACCCCTTTCTCCCCGAGGGCAGCGTCAGGCCGAGCTGATCGCCGACCGACTGTCCGGGCTTCCGCTCGACGCGGTATGGCATTCGCCGTTGCTCCGCGCGAACGAGACGGCTCGAGCGATCGCTGCTCGTCTGCCGTCGGTCGATCCTGAGCCCACCGCGCTGCTTTTCGATTGCGTCCCCACCGGAATGACCGAAGAGACTCCCGCGGTGTTCGAGCCGTTCTTCGGCTCGGTCACCGAAGCCGAGATCGAAGCGGGGCGCGCGCAGATGTCGGATGCGGTCGAGGAGTTCCTCGTGCGCAAGACCGGGGAGGTGCATGAGGTGCTGATCACACACAACTTCGTGATCTCGTGGTTCGTGCGCGAAGTGCTCGCGGCGCCGGAGTGGCGATGGATGACGTTGAACCAGTCCCACTGCGGTCTGACGGTCATCGCGCAGAAGCAGGGGCGGCCGTGGACGCTTCTCACACACAACGACACCGGGCATCTTCCGGTGGAGTTGCGAACGGGAATCCCCGACGCGCTTCTCGTCTGAGAGCTCTCGCTTCCAGAACGGCGGAGGACCGCCCGCGCGCCCCCGGACGGACCGCGTCCCGCGAAATAGACTGGACGCATGACCACGCAGGTAGCCCTCGTCGGCGGAACCGGGAAGCTCGGCACGATCATCGGTGCGGTGATCGATGAGCTCGAGGGCTTCGAGGTGAGCCGCGTGTTGACGTCGTCGAGTGATCTCTCCGAGCTCGACGGGGCCGATCTCGTCGTCGATGCCTCGACGCCCCAGGTCAGCATCGAGGTCGTCCGCGCCGCCGTCGAACGGGGCATCAACGTCCTCGTCGCGACTTCCGGGTGGTCTTCGGAACGGATCGCCCTCGTGCGTCCTCTCGTCGAGGCTGCCGGCACCGGCGCGGTGTTCATCCCGAACTTCTCGCTCGGCTCAGTGCTCGGGTCGGCACTGGCTGCGGCCGCCGCCCCGTTCTTCGGCTCCGCCGAGATCATCGAAGCGCACCGCGAGACCAAGATCGATTCGCCGAGCGGCACGGCTGTGCGCACCGCCGAGCTGATCGCGGCGGCCCGCGCGGAGCAGGGCCCCGTCAGCGCTCCGCATGCGGATCAGCGTGCGCGGGGTCAGCAGGTCGGCAGCGTGCCGATCCACTCGTTGCGGCGCCCCGGTGTCGTCGCCAAGCAGGAGGTCATCCTGTCCGGCCCCGGCGAGTCGCTGATCTTCACACATGACACCACCGACTCGGCGCTCGCCTATGCGCCGGGGATCCGGCTCGCCGTGCCGTTCGCGGTTCAGGCCACCGGTGTGATCGTCGGCCTGGAGAACATGATCGACATCGGCATCCGCTCGTGATGTCGCGGATCGGCGTCGGCCTGATGGCCGCGGCGCTGCTCGTCTATCTCGCCGTCGCGATCTGGCTGGCCGTGATGTTCATCTCGGTCGGCTCTCCGGTGTCCATCGGCATGGGTGTCACACTGCTGGTGCTTGCTCCGATCGGGGCCTGGGCGCTGGTTCGGGAGATGATGTTCGGCTTCGGTGCGGACCGCCTCGGACGTCTGCTCGATGCGGAAGGCGGGATGCCTCCGGTGGAGACGGAGCTGACGCCGAGCGGTCGCATCGCTCGCGCCGACGCGGATCCGCTCATCGCGCGATACGCCGCCGAGGCCGACGCAGCCGGCGATGACTGGCGTGCGCGCTACCGACTGGGTGTCGTGCAGGACGCCGCCGGGCGCCGGAAGGATGCCAGGGCCAGCATCCGCGAGGCGATCCGCCTCTCGCGGCGCTGACCCCCGCATCATCCCTCAGGCGAGAGTCGCCTCGAGAGTGATCTCGATGCCGGCGAGGGCCTGCGACACCGGGCAGCCGGTCTTCGCGCCCGCCGCGATCTCCTGGAACGCCTCGGGCGTCAGGTTCGGTACCGTCGCGTTCACGTTCAGGTGGCTGCCCGTGATGCCGACGCCCGGCTTGAAGGTGACCGAGGCCGTCGTGTTGACACGCTCCGGCGGGGTGCCGTTCTCCGCGAGCGCATGGGAGAGCGCCATGCTGAAGCACGAAGCGTGGGCCGCCGCGATGAGCTCCTCCGGCGTGGTCGTGGTGTCGCTGCCTTCGCTGCGCGCCTTCCAGTTGATCGGGAAGGTGCCGAGGTTCGACGACGAGAACGCGACCGTGCCCGATCCCTCCATGAGCGATCCGGTCCAGGTGCTGGCGGCTTCGCTGGTGACGGGCATGATTCCTCCGCTTCTCGGGACCCGCTCGGTGTGCGGGTCACGTAGCGGCCAGCCTACCGAGGGGCCCGGCGGGACGGAACAGGAGTCAGGCGGCGGCGGGGCGCCCGATGATGCCGGCGCGCTGGAGCAGGAGGTAGAGCTGGCAACCGAGGCAGAAAGCGAAGGCGGCATTAAGGAACGCGGCGATGAAGGCGGCTGCCGTGGCGATCGGGAGCGCCCACGGGACGCCGAGGAGATGCAGGACGAGACCGATGCCGACGACGAACAGCCCCACGCCCTGGGAGAACCGGGGTGGGCGCGGGTCCTCGAGCTCGGTCGGCGGTGAGAGTCGCGGGCGGACGAGCGTGCGGAAGACGACGCTCCACGGCGTGGTCCGGGGCGAGACGACACCCCACAGGAAGAGGAGGGCGATGACGACCGTGAGAAGGAAGCCCGGGTCGAGCGCGCGTTGGGCGGGTGTCGATGATGAGATCACCAAACCACCGGGAACGAACGTGGAATCTGCGAGCGGCTGATAGGCGAACCAGCCGAATGAGCCCGCACTCGCGGATTCCGTCGATATCCCGATCAATGCCAGGAACGTCGCCACCAGGAGGAGCAACGCGGTGATCGTAGCGGCGAAGCGCGGACCACGGGGATCGATGCCTTCGGGAGTGCTCATGTGTGCTCCGGTCTTCGCGCCTCAGACGGTGGCGACGGCTTCTGTGAGGGCGTGCGGGTGGGGAACCCCGTGGAATCGTGCGCGGACCGCGCCGGAACCGTCGACCAGGAACGTCGTCGGCGTCTGCAGCACCCGGTAGCGCGCGGAGAGATCGGGGCGATGGGTCAGGTCCACCTCGACGTGCGCGAGCCCATCATGACCGGACGCGTAGTCGTGCAGCAGGCGACGGACCTGCGGGCACCGCGCGCACATCTCGGTGCTGAACTGCACGAGGGTGGCGCGCGAGCCGAGTTCCGCCGACACGACATCCGCGGGGTCGAATCGAAGCGTCCCGCCATCGCGTCGCCGTCCGTCTCGACGTCGCAGGACGATGCCGATGATCGTCGCGAGCGCGAGGAGCGCCACGGCGACTCCGAGGGCGAGAGCGGGCGACATGTGTCGAGAGTACGTGCTCCGTCGGGGTGCCGATGCCGATGTTTCCGAGCATGACGAACCCCGGCCCCAACGCGGTGGCTCCGCCCGTGCCCGGGGCTGGGAAGGTATCGTGGCTGTCATGAGTGCAGCCGTCCCGACGCCCTACGAAGACCTGCTCCGCGATGTCCTGGAGACCGGCACGCACAAGTCGGATCGGACGGGCACCGGGACCACGAGTGTCTTCGGTCGACAGATCCGTTTCGACCTGTCGAAGGGCTTCCCGCTCATCACCACGAAGCGCGTGCACTTCAAATCCATCGCCTACGAGCTGCTGTGGTTCCTGCAGGGCGACTCCAACGTCGGCTGGTTGCGGGAGAACGGCGTCACGATCTGGGACGAGTGGGCGGACGAGTCCGGCGACCTAGGGCCGGTCTACGGTGTGCAGTGGCGGTCGTGGCCGACGCCTGACGGCGGCAGCATCGACCAGCTCTCCGAGGTGATCGAGCAGATCCGGCGTTCGCCCGATTCGCGCAGGCTCATCGTGTCGGCGTGGAACCCGGCTGATATCCCCGACATGGCGCTCGCTCCCTGTCACGCGCTCTTTCAGTTCTACGTCGCGGACGGCAAGCTCTCGTGCCAGCTGTATCAGCGCAGCGCCGACATGTTCCTCGGGGTGCCGTTCAACATCGCCTCCTACGCCCTGCTCACGATGATGATCGCGCAGCAGGTGGGGCTCGAGCCCGGTGACTTCGTATGGACGGGCGGCGACTGCCACGTCTACGACAACCACGTCGAGCAGGTGCGCGAGCAGCTGAGCCGTGAGCCGTTCGAATACCCGACGCTCCGATTCGCGCGCAAGCCCGAGTCGATCCTCGACTACCGCTACGAGGACTTCGTGGTCGAGGACTATCAGCATCACGCCCCGATCCGCGCGGCGGTGGCGGTATGACCTGGGTCGGGCTCATCTGGGCCGAAGCCCACGGCGGCGTGATCGGCGCCGAGGGTGGCATGCCCTGGCACGTGCCCGAAGACCTGGCGCACTTCAAGGACGTCACGCTCGGGACGCCGGTGGTGATGGGGCGCAAGACCTGGGACTCGCTCCCTGAACGATTCCGTCCGCTGGCCGGCCGTGACAACATCGTGGTGACCCGCCAGCAGGACTGGTCGGAGGAGGGTGCCCGCCGCGCCGCCACCGTCGCTGAAGCCGTCCGCGGCCTGGACCGGGTGTGGATCATCGGCGGCGCGGAGATCTTCCGTCAGGTGATCGGCGACGCCGACCGGCTCGAAGTCACCGAGCTCGATCTCGATGTCGACGGGGACGCGTACGCGCCGGCCAAGACCGGGTGGCGACTCGTCGACGAGGGGGAGTGGCAGACCTCCCGCACCGGCATCCGCTACCGCTTCCTCGGATACGAGCGCTGATGCCCACCGCTTTGATCACCGGAGCAAGTGCCGGACTGGGCGCAGAGTTCGCCCGCCAGCTCGCCCGCCGTCGCGCCGACCTCATCCTCGTCGCGCGTTCCGCGGATGCGCTGGAGCAGCTGGCGACCGAGCTGCGCGGTGAGTACGGGGTCGCCGTCGAGGTGCTCCCCGCCGATCTGGCGGATGCTGCGGGGGTCGAGAGCGTCGCTGCACGGCTGCGCGACACCGCGGATCCGGTCGATCTGCTCGTGAACAACGCCGGATTCGGGTTGCCGCTCCGCTTCGCCGACAACGACATCGACGATGAGGTGCGGCATCTCCGGGTGCACGTCGAGGCGTCGATGCGTCTCATGCACGCCGCTCTGCAGTCCATGCGCGGACGAGGCGGGCGCATCATCAACGTGGCCTCCGTCGCCGGCTTCATCTCACGCTCGACCTATTCGGCGTGCAAGTCGTGGCTGATCGGCTTCAGTCGGTGGGCGAACGCCGAGTATGCGCGCGACGCAGTCAGCGTCACCGCCCTCTGCCCCGGATTCACGCACACCTCGTTCCACGAGCGGATGGGACTCGCCGTGGGCGAGGAGGGCGTGCCCGCCTTCATGTGGTTGGACGCCCGCGACGTGGTCCGTGCGGGGCTGCGCGATGCGGCCCGTGGCAGGTCCGTGTCCATCCCGTCGCTGCGATACAAGGCGATCGTGGCGTTGACGCGTGTGCTGCCGAGCTCGCTGACGTCGGGCGTCGCCCGTCGAGGCCGCGTCTGACGAGCGTCACCGCGTCCGCATGACCTCGACGCGAACCGATACGCTGGGTCTATGACGCACTCGGGCAACCCTTTCGGACAGGTTCTCGTCGCGCTCGTCACTCCGATGACAGCCGACGGTGAAGTCGATTGGCCCGCCGTCGAGAAGCACATCGATGACGTGATCACCGCGGGAGCGGACGGCATCGTCGTGACGGGAACGACCGGCGAGACCTCGACCCTGACGGACCCCGAGAAGCTCAAGCTCGTCGAGGTCGGCAAGTCCGTATCGGCAGGCCGCGCCAAGATCATCACCGGCGGCGGCTCCAACGAGACCGCGCACGCCATCGAGCTGTACAAGGCCAGCGAGAAGGCCGGCGCCGACGGCATCATGATCGTCACGCCCTACTACAACAAGCCGACGCAGGCCGGCATCCTCACGCACTTCCGCCTGGTCGCCGACGCGACCGACCTCCCGGTGATCCTCTACGACATCCCGGGGCGCACCGGTGTGCCGATCAAGTACGAGACGATCCTGCGCCTCGCGAAGCATCCGAACATCCTCGCGGTGAAGGACGCCAAGGGCGACTTCTCCGAGGTGAGCCGCGTGCTCAACCAGACCGACCTGATGTACTTCTCCGGCGACGACGCCAATGTGCTGCCGCACCTCGCGATCGGGGCCACCGGCCTCATCGGCGTGACGGCGAACGTCGCCGCCGCGCCGTATCGTACGATCATCGACGCGGTGAACGCGGGCGACCTGGCCACGGCGACAGCCGAGCACAAGCGGCTCGAGCCGCTCGTGCGCGCTGTCATGACGCACGTCCCAGGAACGGTCGCCGCCAAGTACATCCTGCACGGGCTCGGCCGCATCTCGAGCCCGCGCGTCCGTCTGCCCCTGGTCGGTCCCGAGGAATGGGAGGCCGCGCTCATCGAGGATGAGCTCGACCTCGTCAAGAACGTTCCCGGAGCCGACTTCTCGAACTTCCGACCCGACCGCAACGCGGCTGCGGGTGGTGCCCTGCCGAAGGTGCACGGCACGACGCGCTGAGCCGCGTCCCCACGAACGAACGGACGCGTGGAGTGTCCGACTGAGGAGACAGCATGTCCATTCCCCTGGTAGAACCGGCCGCTCTCGCTGATGGGACGCTGCGGGTCATCCCGATCGGCGGTCTCGGCGAGATCGGTCGCAACATGACCGCGTTCGAGTACGACGGCAAGATCCTGATCGTCGACTGCGGCGTGCTCTTCCCCGAGGAACACCAGCCGGGCGTCGATCTGATCCTGCCCGACTTCGAGCCGATCCGTGATCGCCTCGACGACATCGTCGGCGTCGTGCTCACTCACGGCCACGAGGATCACATCGGTGCCGTTCCGTATCTGCTGCGTCTGAAGAGCGACATCCCGCTGATCGGTTCGGGGCTCACGCTCGCGCTGGTCGAAGCGAAGCTCAAGGAGCACCGTATCAAGGCCTTCACCCTCACCGTGAAGGAGGGGGAGCAGGAGCGAGTCGGACCCTTCGATCTCGAATTCGTCGCGGTCAACCACTCCATCCCTGACGCGCTGGCCGTCGCCATCCGGACACCGGCCGGCATGGTGCTCGCCACCGGTGACTTCAAGATGGACCAGCTGCCGCTGGACGGCCGCATCACCGATCTGCGCGCGTTCGCCCGCCTCGGCGAGGAGGGCGTCGACCTGTTCCTCGTGGACTCGACGAATGCCGACGTCCCCGGCTTCACTCCCACCGAACGCTCCATCGGTCCGGTTCTCGACCAGGTCATCGCCAAGGCACCGCGCCGCGTGATCGTCGCGAGCTTCTCCAGCCACGTCCACCGTGTGCAGCAGGTCATCGACGCCGCGTACTCCAACGGACGCCGCGTCGCATTCCTCGGCCGCAGCATGGTGCGGAACATGACCATCGCCGAGCAGCTCGGCTATCTGAAGGTGCCCGACGGGGTCCTCATCGACTTCAAGAAGGCGCGCGATCTCCCGGACGAGAAGATCGTCTACATGTCGACCGGTTCCCAGGGCGAGCCGATGGCGGTGCTCAGCCGCATGGCGAACATGGACCACGCGATCGAGATCAGCGAGGGCGACACCGTCATCCTCGCCTCCAGCCTCATCCCGGGCAACGAGAACGCCGTCTACCGCGTGATCGACGGGTTGACCAAGCTCGGCGCCAACGTCGTGCACAAGGCCAACGCGAAGGTGCATGTCTCCGGGCATGCCGCCGCCGGCGAGCTGATCTACTGCTACAACATCCTGAAGCCGAAGAACGTCCTTCCGGTGCACGGCGAGTACCGACACCTCATCGCGAACGCCAAGCTCGCGCAGGAAACCGGCGTCCCTGAGGCGAACACGATCATCGCCTCCAACGGCACCGTGATCGATCTCAAGAGCGGCGTGGCGAGCGTCGTAGGCCAGCTGGATCTCGGGTTCGTCTACGTCGACGGCTCGTCGGTCGGAGCGGTCACCGATGCCGACCTCAAGGATCGACGCATCCTCGCCGAGGAGGGCTTCATCTCGGTGATCGTCGTCGTGGATGCCGCGACCGGCCGCATCATCTCCGGTCCCGAGATCCACGCGCGTGGTGTCGCCGAAGATGACTCCGTGTTCGATGACGTCGCGCCGAAGATCGTCGCGGCGCTCAAGGAGGCGGCGGGCAACGGCGTGCGTGACACCCACTCGCTGTCGCAGGTCGTGCGACGCACGATCGGGCGCTGGGTGAACCAGCGGCTGCGTCGTCGTCCGATGATCGTCCCGCTCGTCATCGAAGCGTGACGGCCGCCCGGTATTCACGGTCGGCCGTCATCCCGGCGTAACACCCCGGTTCTATGCTCACGTCATGGACAGGGGCATTGCCCTTCGCAGGGCGGCGCAGACGGATGCGAGGTTCCTCGGCGACATGCTCGTCGAGGCCGCCAACTGGCGCGCCGGGGGAGTGCGCCCGAGACACGAAGTGCTGACTTCGGCGGATCATCGACGCTATCTCGCGGGATGGAAGCGGATGTCCGACGACGGTCTTGTCGCCACCAGCGACGATGACATCCCGGTCGGCGCTGCCTGGTATCGGGTCCTGCCGCAGAACGCCCCGGGACTCGGCTTCATCGGAGCCGCTGTCCCCGAGCTGATCATCGGCGTGCACCCGCTCTGGCGGGCTCGGGGGGTGGGACGATCTCTGTTGCGCGGCATAGTGCAGCTCGCCGGCGCAGAGGGGCACGCAAGGATCAGCCTGAGCGTCGAGCGCGACAACTTCGCCCGCAATCTGTATCGCGCCGAGGGATTCGCCATTGTCGGGGAGGGTGAGACCCGAGACACGATGGCGCGTCGCACCAGGTAGCCGCCTCCGCGAGGATCGACGGAAAGCCGCGTCATTACGCGGAGATGTCGGCTGTTGGACGTAACGTGAGAGCATGGCCAGGAGTACCACGAAGACAGAGCGCGCGTCGACCAGCGCACCGTCGCGCCCCAAGCGGCAGACGGCTCCCAAGGCCCAGCCCGCACCGAAGAAGTACATCGACGAGGCCGACAAGCCTCCGGTGGCAGTCCGGGCCTGGATCGGACTCGCCCACGGCGTCGGCGGGCTCTTCCGCGCCTTCGGGCCTGAGGCGCTGGAGAAGGACGACCGCCGCGACGGCTTCCCGTTCCTCCTCGTGCTGCTCGCGGCTCTCGGCGCCGTGAACGAGTGGGTCTTCATCGGCAACGAAGTGGCCGAGAACATCAGTGCCTACTCCGTGGGGCTGCTCGTCGGCAGAGTGGCGTTCATCATGCCCCTGCTTCTGCTGGTGCTGGCCGGTTGGCTGTTCCGCCACCCCGCGTCGGTTCACGACAACGGACGCATCGGCTTCGGTTTCGGCCTGTTCGTGATCTCCCTGGCAGGTTTCTGCCATGTCGCCGGAGGACAGCCACAGCCCCAGCCGAACATCACGGCGTTGAACACGGGGGGCGGGTTGCTCGGGTGGCTGGTGGGGCAGCCGCTGACTTACCTCACGAATATCCCTGCCTACATCGTGCTCGCGTTGCTGACCGCACTCAGCATCCTGATCCTCACCAAGACACCGCCGAACCGCATCGGTCGACGCCTCGGCGATCTCTACGCCTGGATGTTCGACGCCGAGCGTCCGGAGAAGCCCGCCAAAGACGCCGCCGCGATCGATGAGGCCGACAAGGTCGACGACCCCGACGTGCTGCCCTGGTGGCGACGCAACAAGACGGGTCGGGAAGAAGACCCTGACGAGGGCACTCTCGGATCCGACGACATCACGGCGCTGCTCACGACCTCCGACCCGACTCCGGCCTACGACCAGGCGGTCGTCGTCGAGAATCCCTACGACGCCGCCACCGAGGTGCTGTCCGAGGTTCGCTCGGTCGCGGATTCGCTCGCCGAGCAGCAGACCACAGCGCTCCTCGATGATTCCTCCGACACGGGCGAGGCACCGGAGCTTCCCGGCCTCGACGGCTTCGGTACAGACGGTCCGGGCGACCGGGGTCCGCAGGCTCCCGTGACGCCGTACATCCTGCCTTCTCCCGGCCTCCTCGTCGAAGGGCCGCCGCCGGTTCTTCGCTCCGAGGCCACCGACAAGGTGATCGAGCAGATCACCAGCGTGCTGACGCAGTTCAAGGTCGACGCGAAGGTCACCGGCTTCTCGCGCGGGCCGACGGTCACGCAGTACGAGGTCGAGGTCGGTCACGGCGTCAAGGTCGAGAAGATCCTGCAGCTGAGCAACAACTTCGCCTACGCCGTGGCGTCGAACGACGTCCGCATCCTCTCGCCGATCCCCGGCAAGAGCGCGATCGGCATCGAGATCCCGAACGCCGACAAGGAGATGGTCGCGCTCGGCGACGTCCTCCGGTCGCCGGCCGCGCAGAAGAGCACGCACCCGATGACCATCGGCGTCGGCAAAGATGTCGGTGGCAACATCGTCATCGCGAACCTCGCCAAGATGCCGCACCTCCTGGTCGCCGGTTCCACGGGTTCCGGTAAGTCGAGCTTCGTGAACTCCATGATCACGAGCCTGCTCATGCGGGCTCGCCCCGCGGACGTGCGTATGGTCCTGATCGACCCGAAGCGCGTGGAGCTCACGAGTTACGCCGGCGTTCCGCACCTCATCACGCCCATCATCACGAACCCGAAGAAGGCAGCCGAGGCGCTGCAGTGGGTCGTGAAGGAGATGGACATGCGGTACGACGACCTCGCGTCGTTCGGCTTCCGTCACATCGACGACTTCAACCGTGCCGTGCGCGCCGGCGAAGTCGAACTCCCTGTGGGCAGCGAGCGAGTTCTCAAGCCGTACCCGTACCTCCTCGTCGTGGTCGACGAGCTGGCCGACCTGATGATGGTCGCGCCTCGTGACGTGGAGGACTCGATCGTCCGCATCACGCAGCTCGCGCGAGCTTCGGGTATCCACCTGGTCCTCGCCACGCAGCGCCCCAGCGTCGACGTGGTCACCGGTCTCATCAAGGCCAACGTCCCTTCGCGACTGGCGTTCGCCGTCACCAGCGTCACCGACAGCCGCGTCATCCTGGACAGCCCCGGGGCCGACAAGCTGATCGGGCAGGGCGACGCGCTGTTCTCGCCGATGGGATCGTCGAAGCCGTTCCGTCTGCAGGGTGCGTGGGTCGATGAGAAGGAGATCGACGCCGTCGTCAAGCACGTCACCCGTCAGGCTCGGCCGGACTACCGACCCGATGTGCAGGAGGCGATGGAGCCGACGAAGAAGAAGGAAGTCGACGAAGACATCGGCGACGACCTGGAGCTTCTGCTCGCTGCAGCCGAGCTCATCGTCTCTTCGCAGTTCGGCTCCACGTCGATGCTGCAGCGCAAGCTGCGTGTCGGCTTCGCCAAGGCGGGTCGCCTGATGGACCTTCTGGAATCGCGCGAGATCGTCGGGCCCTCGGAGGGCTCCAAGGCCCGCGACGTGCTGGCCACGGCCGAGCAGCTCCCGCAGGTGATGGCGAAGCTGCGCGGAGACGATGCTCCCGGGGCCTCCCCGGCTCCGGCTGCTCCGGCAGCCCCTCCGGTTCCGCCGATGCCTCAGATGCATGATCCGATCGCCGCCCAGTATGAAGGACTCCCCGAGGTGGAGGCCGACGGCGGCGACGAAGACGCCTGGGGTCTGACGGGGCGCGACTGATGACGATTCCTCGGCAGCTGCCCAACGCCATCACCGTCGCGCGTATCCCGCTGGCGGTCATCTTCTTCGTCCTGCTGCTGCTCGGTGGCACCTACGGACTCCCCGAGCCCGGCCTCCGCTGGGCGGCCGCCATCATCTTCATCGTCGGGATCTCCACCGACTGGGTCGACGGCTACCTCGCACGCAAGTACGACATCGTCAGCGACTTCGGCAAACTCTGGGACCCGATCGCCGACAAGATGCTCACCGGAGCGGGCTTCATCGGCCTCGCCATCCTCGGTGAGGTCAGCTGGTGGATCGTCGCCATCATCCTCATCCGTGAGTGGGGGATCACGATCCACCGTCTCATGGTCGCGAGCGAGCATGTGGTCGCGGCTGCCTGGATGGGCAAGATCAAGACGGCGTTCCAGGGGGTCGCACTCGGGTGGGCGTTGCTTCCCCTGCACGTCCTCATCGGCCTCGATGCCTGGACGCTGATCACCTTCATCCTGATGGTCATTGTCCTCGTGCTCACGGTGGCGAGCGGGATCGACTACATCGTCGCGCAGGCACGCGGATCGCGCCAGAAGCAGGCATGAGCGGCGCGGGCGCCGCCGCACTGCTGTCGGCTCTGACACACCGCGGTTGGACTCTGGGCGTCGCCGAGTCGCTCACGGGCGGCGCGCTGTGCGCCGAGATCGTGTCGGTTCCGGGGGCTTCCGCGGTCTTGCTCGGTGGTGTGGTGGCCTATGCGACCCCGGTCAAGGCGACGGTCCTCGGTGTGGATGCCGAGCTCCTCGCTGCTCACGGGCCGGTCCACCCGCAGGTCGCCTTGCAGATGGCAGACGGCGTGCGCCGCGTCGTGAACGTAGACGGAGTCCCGGCTGACGTCGGGGTCTCGACGACCGGCATCGCCGGCCCGGATTCCCCCGACGGCCAGCCGGTGGGAACGGTGCACATCGGGATCGTGACACCCGACGGCTCGTCGACGAAGGCGCTGCACCTGCAGGGTGACCGTGATTCGATCCGTGCTCTGACGGTGGTGGCGGCTCTCCAAGAATTGCTCGAGTTCGTCCAGGAATAGTGACGATCCGATCTCGGTTATTACGGATGTGCTCACATTCAAACCACAGAGTGCAGGGGTAGATTTCGGGCAGGTCAGGGGTACTAGACTGGCTGTCTCATCGGGGGAGACCTCGAACGATCACATGGGGAGGAGGTTCCGATGATTCTTGTACGACAGGAAATCGGCGATGTGCTGAGGGACTTCCGCCTGCAGAAGGGGCGCACGCTCCGGCAGGTCGCGAGCAAAGCGTCGGTGGCGCTCGGCTACCTCAGTGAGGTCGAGCGGGGCCAGAAGGAGGCGTCGAGCGAGATCCTCGCATCCGTCGCCGATGCTCTCGACGTGCCCATCTCGACGATCATGCGTGAGGTCGGGGACCGTATCTCTGTACTCGAGGGCATTCAGGTCTTCCCGGATGTCGTTCCGGACGACCTCGTCGCGTCGGTCGAGCCTCAGCTCTCGCTGCACTGAGCTTCGCATGCGGGTGAGCGATGCGTCGTAGCGAGTTCCTTCGCGCCGTCGACACCGAGTTCCAGGCGCGAGCCTCGTCATTGGTGAACGACCTCGGGCTTTCAGCCTTGCGTGGCCGTACGGCGCTCGAAGCTCTGGAAGACGGCACGCCGCCGCGGGAGATCTGGTTGGCGCTCTGCGCAGAGATGGATGTTCCGGAGAACCGTCGGCACGGCGTCGGACGGCAGGAGCCGCGAGGGCGTTGAGCCCTGGAGGGTGTCCGCAGGTTACGGGACACGACCTGTGATGATCGGCGTGTCGTCGAAGATCTGTTCGAAGCGGGCGTAGTCTTCTGCACAAGTGGTTCAGGGAATCTGTTCTCCACGGTATGCGAGCTCTCGGCGTCGATGTCGGTGGCCTCTCCTACGGTGGAAACAAGCCGAAGAGCCATTACGCCTTGTCGGAGAGTTCCTCCCAACCGGGAGAGCCGCGACAGCCTACAGGCGGCACCACGCGCGCAGAAGGAGCAGACCATGCCATCACCCGCCGACCGCGAGAAGTCCCTCGAGACCGCACTCGCCCAGATCGATCGTCAGTTCGGAAAGGGCTCGGTCATGCGGCTGGGCAGCGATGAGCGCGCCCCCGTGGCCGTCATCCCCACCGGCTCCATCGCCCTCGACGTCGCCCTCGGCGTCGGAGGTCTCCCGCGTGGCCGCATCGTCGAGATCTACGGACCTGAGTCCTCGGGTAAGACGACGCTGACATTGCACGCGATCGCGAACGCGCAGCGTGGCGGTGGCATCGCAGCCTTCATCGATGCCGAGCACGCGCTCGACCCCGACTACGCGGCGAAGCTCGGCGTCGATATCGACGCGCTTCTCGTCTCTCAGCCCGACACCGGCGAGCAGGCGCTCGAGATCGCCGACATGCTCGTGCGTTCCGGTGCCATCGACCTCATCGTCATCGACTCCGTCGCGGCGCTCGTGCCTCGTGCGGAGATCGAGGGCGAGATGGGTGACTCGCATGTGGGCCTGCAGGCACGTCTCATGTCGCAGGCGCTGCGCAAGCTCACCGGTGGTCTGAGCCAGACGAACACGACCATGATCTTCATCAACCAGCTCCGCGAGAAGATCGGTGTCTTCTTCGGATCACCCGAGACGACCGCCGGTGGTAAGGCGCTGAAGTTCTACGCCTCTGTCCGCATGGACATCCGCCGTATCGAGACGCTGAAGGACGGCACCGACGCGGTAGGAAACCGCACCAGGGTCAAGGTCGTGAAGAACAAGATGGCCCCGCCCTTCAAGCAGGCGGAGTTCGACATCCTCTACGGTGTCGGTATCTCTCGCGAGGGCAGCCTGATCGACTTCGGTGTCGAACATGCCATCGTGAAGAAGTCGGGCTCGTGGTACACCTACGATGGCGACCAGCTGGGTCAGGGCAAGGAGAACGCACGGACTTTCCTGCTCAACAACCCCGACATCGCGCTGGCGATCGAGACGCAGATCAAGCAGAAGCTCGGCATCGGCGGACCAGCCGCCGTGCCTGCTGCAGCAGACGAGCTCGCTGAGCGTCGTCCGGCCTGATGAGTGACACTCGTGGGGGCGATCCCGACCGGATCGCCCCCATCATTCCGCTCTTCGGACGCGCCGTGAAGAAGGCCGATCCGCTTGCTGTCGCTCCTGGCGGCGATGACCTCTCAGACGGCGCTTCCGCGGGCCCCGGTGACGCAGGCCAGTGGCGGTCCACATGGGATGCGCGAGAGCGCACCTCTCGCGCCGAAAGTCGGCCCCAGTCCGGCAGCCCCAGCGACCGTCATCCCGCGCGTGGGGCATCAGCCCGAGCTGGGTCGGAAACATCGAAGACCGCGCCGAGACTTCACGCGCTCGGGATCCCACCCGTCGCGCAGGGAATTGCTGAGGAGCCGGGAGAGCTCGACGATATCCGCACGGCGGCCGAGGAGTCCCTCGTGAGAAAGCTGCGGACTCGATCTCTCTCGGTCTCCGAAGCGCGTCAGGCGCTGAGGGGGCACGGGCTCGATAACGCTGTGATCGACGACGTGATCGACGACTTCTGCCGTCGTGGCTACCTCGACGATGCCGCTCTTGCCGGTGTTCTGGTGACATCGGGGGTCGAGCGGAAGGGACAGGGGAGGGTCGCTCTGTCGCGCGCACTCGCTCAACGGGGTATTCCTCGCGACGTGATCGACGCTGCACTCGACGAACTGCCGGATGATGACGATGAACGGGCCCTCGAATTCGCCCGCAGCAAGGCACGTTCGTTGGGCCGACTCGACAACGACACCGCCCTTCGGCGTCTGGTGGGACAGCTTTCGCGACGCGGCTACAACGGCTCCGTCGCGATGAAGGCTGCCAAGCAGGCGTTGCGGGAGACCGGCTCGATTGCGTCGAACTCGGGTGTCCGATTCGTCGATTCGGACTGAGCGGGCGACGCAGCATCCGCATCCACACGGCTCGTAGAATGGGTTGATCATGACTATTCCGCGCAGCGAACCGACGATCATCAGCGCCTCGTCCGCAGCCGTCGACGAAGACGGACGCCAGCGATCGTACGAGGTGCGCACTTTCGGGTGCCAGATGAACGTGCACGATTCCGAACGGCTCTCCGGATCGCTGGAAAGCGCCGGCTACGTCCGTGCACTCGACGGCGCCGAGGCCGACGTGGTGATCATCAACACCTGCGCGGTGCGCGACAACGCCGCCGGAAAGCTCTACGGCACCCTCGGACATCTCGCCTCCGTCAAGCGTCGTAAAGAAGGTATGCAGATCGCGGTCGGCGGCTGCCTGGCCCAGATGGACAAGCAGGCAGTTCTCGACAAGGCGCCCTGGGTGGACGTCGTGTTCGGCACGCACAACATGGGGTCGCTGCCCGGGCTGCTGGAGCGTGCACGTCACAACGGCGATGCGGAGCTGGAGATCCTCGAGTCGCTCGAGGTGTTCCCGTCGACGCTTCCGACGAAGCGCGACTCGGCGCACAGCGGATGGGTGTCGATCTCGGTCGGCTGCAACAACACGTGCACGTTCTGCATCGTCCCGAGTCTGCGTGGCAAGGAGAAGGACCGGCGTCCCGGCGACATCCTCAACGAGATCCGCCTCCTCGTCGAAGACGGCGCCATCGAGGTCACTCTCCTCGGCCAGAACGTGAATTCGTACGGCGTCGAGTTCGGCGACCGACAGGCGTTCGGAAAGCTGCTGCGCGCTGCCGGCGAAATCGAGGGACTGGAGCGCATCCGCTTCACGAGTCCGCACCCTGCCGCGTTCACCGATGACGTGATCGACGCCATGGCCGAGACCCCGAGCGTGATGCCGCAGTTGCACATGCCGCTGCAGTCCGGCAGCGATCGCATCCTCAAAGCGATGCGGCGGTCGTACCGCAGTGAGCGTTTCCTCGGGATCCTCGATCGTGTCCGTGCGCGGATCCCGAATGCCTCGATCACGACCGACATCATCGTCGGTTTCCCGGGGGAGACCGACGAAGACTTCGAAGACACGATGCGCGTCGTCGAGCAATCCCGCTTCTCCGGAGCCTTCACCTTCCAGTACTCGATCCGCGAGGGCACGCCCGCCGCGACGATGGAGGATCAGGTTCCGAAGGAGATCGTCCAGGAACGGTACAACCGCCTGATCGCACTCCAGGAGCGAATCTCGCTGGAGGAGAACCAGAAGCAGGTCGGACGCCAGGTCGAGGTTCTCGTCTCGACCGGCGACGGCAAGAAAGACGCCGAGACGCACCGGCTGACCGGCCGTGCCGAAGACAACCGTCTGGTGCACTTCGAGGTCACCGCCGGCTCGGACCTCCCGCGGCCCGGCGACATCGTCACGGTCAGCGTCACCCATGCGGCCCCCTTCCACCTGCTTGCCGACGATCCGACCGGAGCGCCGCTGCGCATCCGTAGAACGCGCGGGGGTGACGCCTGGGATCGCTCGCAGGCGGAATCGTGCGCGGTGCCGACTTCGGCGTCCGACGGCGGCCCGCGCGCCGTATCCCTCGGTCTGCCCACCCTTCGCGTCGGAGTGTGAGCGAACCGCGCCTCTGGGCGATAGTCGGAGCCACAGGAACCGGGAAGAGTGCCCTCGCGCTCGATCTGGCGGAGGCTCTCCGTGCCCGCGGCAACCCGGCCGAGGTCGTGAACGCCGATGCCATGCAGCTCTATCGTGGGATGGACATCGGCACGGCGAAGCTCCCTGTCGCCGACCGACGCGGAATCCCGCATCACCTCTTCGACGTTCGTGAAGTGGATCAGGACGCGGCTGTCGCCTGGTACCAGCCCGCAGCGCGAGAGGCGGTCGGCGCGATCCACCGACGCGGAGGCGATGCGATCCTGGTCGGCGGTTCGGGCCTCTATGTCTCGAGCGTCGTGTACGAGTTCCATTTTCCACCGCGAGACCCCGAGATCCGTGCGCGACTGGAAGTAGAGCTGGAGTCGCACGGGCTGGACGTTCTCCTCGATCGGCTCCGGTCGGCGGACCCGGCAGCAGCGGCGAAGGTCGACCCGCGCAACAGCCGACGGGTTATCCGCGCTCTCGAGGTGCTCGCGCAGGGGAGCAGTACCCACGGCGCGTCACTGCCGGAGAAGCCCGTGCTGTGGCAGCAGCGCACGAGGCTGATCGGCCTGCACGTCGAACGCTCCCAGCTGGTCTCCCGCCTGGATGATCGCGTCGAGCGGATGTGGGAGGCCGGGATACTGACCGAAGTCGCTGCACTGAGGCAGAAGGGCCTCGAGCGGGGTGCCACGGCCTCCAGAGCGATCGGGTACGCGCAGGCGCTGGGCCAGCTCGATGGCACCCTCACTGCGGCGGAAGCCATCGCCGAGACGCAGGCGCTCACACGCCGCTACGCCCGTCGACAGGTGTCGTGGTTCAAGCGGTATCCCGACCTGGAGTGGTGGGATGCTCCGGCGGACGTGGGGGCACTCCTGGCCGAGTGAGCCAGCGCGCCGCAATCGACCGTCGCGATGTCGGAGGCAGGTGCGAGGCTCGATGCATGGCCACCCACTTCTTCACCGCATCCAGCCTCGACGGATTCATCGCGACAGACGAGCATTCGCTCGACTGGCTGCTGACCCAAGACGTCGACCCCGACGGGCCGATGGGCTACAACGCCTTCGAGAAGAACATCGGCGCGCTGGCGATGGGTTCGTCGACCTACGAGTGGGTGATGCGACACGAAGAAGGACGATGGGGGTACACGCAGCCCACCTGGGTGTTCACACACCGCGAGATCTCGCTCCCGGAGGGTGCCGATGTGCGGCTGACGCATGACGACGTGCGCAGCGTGCACGCCGAGATGCTCGCTGCCGTCGCGGGTCAGGACATCTGGATCGTCGGTGGGGGAGATCTCGCGGGTCAATTCGCGGACGCAGGTCTTCTGGATGAGGTGTGGGTCCAGTACGCGCCGGTGACGCTGGGCTCCGGCGCCCCACTCCTTCCGCGGCGGCTCGACCTGGAGCTTCTCGAGGTCGCGCGAAACCGCAACTTCCTCTGCGGTCGATATTCGGTCGTCTCGGCCGGAGCCGCGAAGTGACTTCGTAGAACGTTCTGCGGAGGAGGTGCGCGGCGTCTTCGCCGTATGGCTGCGCTCTCTAGACTGGGGGCATGGTCGCATTCACCAAGGGTCACGGCACGGGCAACGACTTCATCATCATCGCCGACCCCGACGGGGCGCTCGATCTGACGGTCGAGCAGGTCGCCGTGCTGTGCGACCGCCACTTCGGAATCGGTGCCGACGGCATCCTCCGCGTCGTGCGCTCGTCGGCGATCGCTGAGGGAGCAGCGGCTCTGGCCGAGGAGCCGGCGGCCGAGTGGTTCATGGACTATCGCAACGCCGACGGATCGATCGCCGAGATGTGCGGCAACGGCATCCGGGTCTTCGCTCACTATCTCGTGCGCGCGGGGCTTGCGACCATTGAACCGGGAGCGACACTGCCGATCGGTACCCGTGCCGGTGTGCGCGACGTGACGCGCAGCGCGACGGGATACCAGGTCGACCTCGGCCTGTGGAAGCTGTCCGGCGACGACCCGCTGGTGCGCGTCGACGGCCTCCCGGTCACGCGTCCCGGTCTCGGAATCGACGTCGGCAACCCTCACGTGATCGTGGCGATCGCCTCCGAACATGAGCTCGCCTTGCTCGAGCTGCACCGTGCGCCGGAACTCGATCCCGTTCTGCCGGCCGGCGCGAACGTCGAGTTCGTCGTTCCGGGTGAGCCGTTGGTGCGCGACGGAGTCGGGCACGTCCGCATGCGTGTGTTCGAGCGCGGCGTCGGTGAGACCCTCAGCTGCGGTACCGGTGTGGCTGCCACCGCACTCGCCGTGCGGTACTGGGCGGGGGAGAATGCCCCGAACAATTGGCAGGTCGAGGTGCCGGGAGGAACACTCGGAGTGCGGATGTTCCCGGCAGAAGACGGCGAGCACGTCGCCCTGTCCGGTCCCGCTCAACTCGTCTTCAGCGGAGAGATCGAGCTGCTCTGACCGAAGCCGTACGACGCCGTCGTCGGCCGGCGTGGTCGCTCTGCATCGACGCGGTCAGAGTCCGGACAGCGCGATCGGCTCGGTCGGCGGCGTCCCGTGCTTGCGTACCTTGAGGATGCGATAGCCCTTGCCGGTCGCGGTGCGGAAGACGCTGTATCCCGGCTGGAACGTCGAGCCGATCCAGCGCTGCAGCGAGTCGGCTCCGAGATTGCGCTGCACGACGAGCCAGGCGTCGCTGCGTTCGTCGAGCCGCGGTATCCACCTCTCCAACAGTCCGTGCAGTTCGTTCTTGCCCACGCGGATCGGCGGATTCGAGCGGATGGTGCGGAACGAGACGTGCTCGGGAACATCGTCGGGCAGCGATGCGTTGATATTGGTGAGCCCGAGGGACGCGGCGTTGCGGCGCACGAGATCGAGGGCACGCTCATTCACATCGACGGCCCAGACCGTGGCATGCGGAGCGGCGAGGGCCATCGAGATGCTGACGGGGCCCCAGCCGCTGCCGAGGTCGAGAAGATTGCCTCCCGGGGGAACCGGGGGCATGTTGGCGAGGAGCACTGCAGTGCCGGCATCCAACCGATCCGGGCTGAAGACGCCACCGGCGGTGGTGACTTCCAGCTCTCGGCCTGCGAGTGATACACGGATCCTGCGCAGATTCTCGGGGCTTGCCGGGGCCGCAGTGAAGTAGTGGTCTGACCCCATACGGTGAGCGTACCGGACAGCGCGGGCTAAGGTTAAGGCTCGCTACAAAACCCCCAGAGACAAGGAACGGATGACGGATACCACGACACCCTCCAACGGCGACGACACGGTCGATCGCGTGCTCGCGAACGCAGAGAAGCGCTCCGACGTCCACGTGTTCGGGGCAGCGCAGGCGCTGCAAGACGAGTCGACCGCCGCGCACGCCAGCACGGACGGGGCGCAATGGGATCTCGAAGACCGTCACGCTCTTCGCCGCGTCGGTGGACTCTCGACCGAGCTCGAGGACGTCACCGAGGTCGAGTACCGCCAGCTTCGCCTGGAGAACGTCGTCCTCGTCGGTGTCTACCCGCAGGGTGCGCAGGAGGATGCCGAGAACTCGCTGCGTGAGCTCGCCGCACTGGCCGAGACCGCGGGTGCCGTCGTGCTCGATGGCGTTCTGCAGCGTCGCCCGCACCCGGATGCTGCCACGTATCTCGGGCGCGGCAAGGCGCAGGAGCTCAAGGACATCGTCGCCGCGGTCGGGGCCGACACGGTCATCGCCGACACCGAACTCGCGCCGAGCCAGCGACGCGCGCTCGAGGACGTCGTCAAGGTGAAGGTCATCGACCGCACCACCGTGATCCTCGACATCTTCAGCCAGCACGCGAAGAGCAGGGAGGGCAAGGCGCAGGTCGAGCTCGCTCAGCTCGAGTATCTGCTCCCTCGTCTTCGCGGGTGGGGCGACTCCATGAGCCGACAAGCCGGTGGCCAGGTCGGCGCCGGTGGTGCGGGCATGGGATCCCGTGGTCCCGGTGAGACCAAGATCGAGCTCGATCGGCGGCGGATCCGCACCAAGATGGCGCTCCTGCGTCGGCAGATCCGTGACTTCGGACCGGCTCGTGAAGCGAAGCGTGCGGAGCGCAAACGCAACACCATCCCCTCGGTGGCGATCGCCGGCTACACCAACGCGGGCAAGTCGAGTCTGCTCAATGCGCTCACCAGTGCCGGCGTCCTGGTCGAGAACGCCCTCTTCGCGACGCTGGACGCGACCGTGCGCCGATCTGAGACCGAAGACGGCCGTGTCTACACGCTGACCGACACCGTCGGCTTTGTCCGCAATCTCCCGCATCAGCTCGTCGAGGCCTTCCGCTCGACCCTGGAAGAGGTCGGAGAGGCTGACGTGGTGCTCCACGTCGTCGATGCGTCGCACCCCGACCCGGCCGGTCAGCTGCAGACGGTACGCGATGTCCTCGGCGATGTCGGAGTGCGTGACCTGCCCGAGATCGTCGTCTTCAACAAGGCAGATCTGATCGACGCCGACGAACGCCTGGTGCTCCGCGGTCTCCAGCCGCACGCGCACTTCGTGTCGTCACGCTCCGGTGAGGGAATCGCCGAACTCCGTGCCGTCATCGAGGAAGCACTCCCGAAGCCGGCGATCGAGGTTCACGCGGTGATCCCGTATGACCGCGGCGACCTCGTGGCGGCCATCCATGAGACGGGGATGCTCCTCGAAGTGGAGCATCGAGAGGCCGGCACCGCCGTGCACGCGAGGGTGTCCGAGCGCCTCGCGGCAGAACTAGCTCCCTTCACCGTCGTCAACTGACCCGGCTCACCGGGCGAGGAAGCGCGCCTCGACCGTCGCGGAGATGACGATCTCCTCCGGCTCGTATTCCATGGCCGGGGCTGCATCTGCGGCGAATGCCACGCCTCCGCGAGCCTTCATCATGGGCGCACCCGGCATCGGCTGCCCGCTCGAGATGAGACCGACATCGGCGATCTCGAGCGGCGTGACCTCGTCGAGACCGAGAGCCCCCGCATATGCCTTGGCGCGGGTGACGGCGACGCTGACGGCCTCGGCGGCCACCTCCCGCTCGATCTGCGTTCGTGTCACGCGGGTGAGGTGCCAATCGACCCAGCCCACCTCGACGCCGTCCCAGGGCGAGATGTCCGAGACCCATATCGAGAGTTCCGATGCCTCTGCGAATGTCGCAGTGAAGTCGATGCTCGCGTAGTAGACGGGTGCGAGGCGCTTGCCGTCGTTGTTCCAGGGTCGCTCGGCTCGCACGGAGAGTCGTTTGCTGGTCCAGTCGACGACGCTGCACTCCTCTGCCCGCTCCGTGATGCTGCCGCGTACGGGCTCGGCCAAACGCATCACGTGCTCGACGACGGTCGTGCGCTCGGAACCCTCCGCCCGCACGCTGACCCGGATGGTGGCGCGCTCCGGCGCGACACGCGCCTCGTGTTCGCCGCGGACTGTGACGGTGACTTCGCTCATGCGCTGACTCTACGCCAGCGCTCCGGGCGCCTGCGGAATGGCGAATGGCCCGTGAACGTTGTAGTCTGTGATGCTCGGGTGTTCGTCGCCCGGGATGGTAATTCCATAGTGTGACAGCGGCTCCTTCGAGAGAAGGACCACGGGGCTGATCGGTTTCGACAGCGCCTGTGAATCCACGAGAAGCGGGCCGAGGATGCAGAGTTATCTCGTTAACGCTCTCTGCAAAAAAATAGTTGCCGAAACCAAGCGCAACGACTTCGCCCTCGCTGCATAAGCGAGCCCGATAGTCCGTCAGACCGTATGTGATTCCGATACGGATCCTGGCGTCATTTAGGAATCTTGCTGCGTGATGGCGTCTGGACGTCACGTGGGACTCTTCCCAGGCTGGGCTCGTCGACTTAGGTGTCTGTGACAAAGGTCGGAGCCGAGTAGAACGTCTTCACAGACTGCGCCCGGAGAAGGCGTGGAGACTCAGCGTTGGACGGGGGTTCGATTCCCCCCAGCTCCACCAAGCCGTTGTCACAGAAGAAGCCCCGTGCTCTCCTTCCAGGAGGTCACGGGGCTTTTTCGTGTGCGGGAACGGCGTGTCACTCCACCGTCTGCGTATAGGGCACCGCCAGCACAGCATCCGCATATCCCGCTGCCGAGAACCGGATCGTGATGATGCCGTCCCAGAAGGAGGTCCCTCCGTTCGGTGTCTCCGCGCCGAACATGAATGCCGCCTCAGGGTCGGCGAGATAGGTCGAAACGGTCGGCACCGTCAGAGTGCCTGCCGCGATGACGGTGCTGAAGACGAACACGCTGTACAGCTGGTCGTCTGCAGCGCCCTGCAGGAGTGTCCACCCGCTGATGCCTCCATCTTGGGAGGGAGACCCTCCGTCGTAGAGGTAGAGCCCCTGTGCGCCGGAGTTGGCACCGGTGCCCTGCCAGGAGATGGTCGCTGTGACCTGTGTAGGAGCGGCGGGCGCCGGCGAAAGGGCGAGCTGACCGCTCAGGGTGAACTCGGAACTCCACTGCGGGCCCGTGAAGGCGAGGACCACGCCGGTTGCGTCGATCGCGCCTCCGCTCGCCGCTTGGGCCGGTGTGGCTGCCGTGAGCGCGATCACGGGGACCGACCACGCCGCCGCGCCGATGACGGTGCGGCGAGAGATCGTGGGACGCGCAGGGAGAGGGCGTTCGTCGGGCACGGAGCATCCTTCGGGGAGAGGTGAAGCGGTCCGACAGCAGAAGGGCCTCGGAGCGAGCAAGAGAGTAGCAGAGGCAAGCGGCCGGGGAGGCGCGAACGGCACCCGCTGGTTCCGACGGGGACCTATATTGAGGTCTGTGGAATCGACCCCCGAAACTCTCGCGACCGGTCTCACCCGAGCGGAGGTGGCCGAACGCGTCGCGGCCGGGAAGACGAACGCCTTCGTGGCGGACACGAGCCGCAGCGCGTGGAGCATCGTGCGGGCGAACGTCTTCACGCTGTTCAACGGCATCGTCTTCGCGTGTTTCTTCATCCTCTTCCTGGTCGGGCGGTGGCAGGATGCGCTCTTCGGGCTCGCCGCCTTCGCGAACGCCATCATCGGCTGTGTTCAGGAGTTCCGAGCGAAGTCGGCTCTCGACCGCCTGGCACTGATGAACGCACCGCGCGCTCTGGTGCTCAGGGAAGCTGCGGAGGCGGAGATCGCCCCCACCGATGTCGTCCTCGACGACGTGCTGGTCCTGCGCGCCGGCGAGCAGGTGCCGGCCGACGCCAGAATACTCACGGCGCGCGGGCTGCAGATCGATGAGTCGATGCTCACGGGCGAGTCCGACCCGGTGGAGAAGCAGCCGGGCGACGAGGCGCTTTCGGGCGCGGTGGTCGTCGCCGGCGAGGGAACCGCGCAAGCGACCCGTGTGGGCGCCGACTCGTACGCCAACCACTTCGCGGGCGAAGCGAAGCGTTTCTCGCTCGTCTCCAGCGAGCTCCGCTCGTCGGTCAACCGGGTCCTGAAGTGGGTGAGCTGGGTGATCGGACCGGTGGGGCTGCTCGTCCTGAACGCGCAGATCATCGTCACGGGCGGGTACGCCACCGTGTTCTCCAGCGGCGCCTGGGTGCAGGCCGTCGTGAACACGATCGCCGCGCTGACGGCGATGATCCCGCTCGGGCTGGTGCTCATGACGAGCATCGCCTTCGCCGTCGGTGCGTCGAAACTGGCACGCAGGCAGGTTCTGGTGAATGAGCTGCCCGCGGTCGAAGGGCTCGCCCGGGTCGACGTCGTATGTCTCGACAAGACCGGCACCCTCACCGTGGGGGAGATAGGGTTCGACGAAGCGCACGGACTCTCCGGGCTCACGTCGGAGCGTGCGGAGGCGGCAGCGGCGGCGCTGGGCTGGTATGCCGCCTCTCCGGATGCGAATGCCACGGCGCGATCGATGCGAGCGGTGTATCCGGCCGAGTCTCCGCTCGCGGTCGCGGACTACATCCCCTTCTCCTCCGCACGCAAGTGGAGCGCAGTCTCCTTCGAACAGGTCGCCGGGACCTGGGTGATGGGTGCACCGGAGATGGTGTTCGGCGATGCAGCGACATCCGACGAGACCGAACTCGGGCGCACGGTCACCGCGCTCGCAGAGACCGGCCGACGCACGTTGGTCCTCGGCTACGCGGAATCGGCGTTGTCCGAGGCGGATGTCGACTC
Organism: Microbacterium sp. Cr-K20; assembly: GCF_000708325.1. NCBI lineage: Bacteria > Bacillati > Actinomycetota > Actinomycetes > Micrococcales > Microbacteriaceae > Microbacterium > Microbacterium sp. Cr-K20. The sequence continues at coordinate 107,297 of NZ_JARE01000047.1, forward strand.
CGAGCGGCTTCCGGATGGTGTGGTCGCGGCCATCGTCCTCACCTTCCGGGAGCAGGTACGCCCCGACGCCGCCCAGACGCTCGAGTACTTCGCGCGGCAGGATGTGGGCATCCGGATCATCTCGGGCGACAACCCGCGCACGGTCGCGGCGATCGCGCGAGAGGTGGGAGTGGACGTCGCGGAGGGCTTCGACGCACGTCGCCTTCCCGATGATGACGCCGAACTCGCAGACGTGCTCGAAACCAACTTGGTTTTCGGACGCGTCTCACCCGAGCAGAAGAAGCGCATGGTCGCGGCCCTGCAGAGTCGCGGGCACACCGTGGCGATGACCGGTGACGGCGTCAACGACGCCCTCGCGATCAAGGCCGCCGACATCGGTATCGCCATGAACACGGGATCGCCCGCCACGAAGGCGGTGGCGCGATTGGTGCTGCTCGACGGGCAGTTCTCGCACCTGCCCGATGTCGTCGCGGAAGGGCGTCAGGTCATCGCGAACATCGAACGCGTATCGATGCTCTTCCTGAACAAGACCGTGTACGCCACACTTCTCGCGATCATCTTCGGGGTGTTCGTGCTGGAGTTCCCGTTCCTCCCGCGCCAGCTCTCCATCACCGACGGTCTCACCATCGGCATCCCGGCGTTCTTCCTCGCGCTGATGCCCAACGCGGCACGTTATGTGCCCGGATTCCTCCGGCGATCGTTGAGCTTCGCCATTCCCTCGGGGATCATCGTCGCGCTCGGTCTCACGTGGTTCACCTTCGTCGCGCGCGGGCTCGAGGCGCACGAGGAGCAGCTGCGCACCGGAGCGACCGTCATCCTCGCCGTCGTCGGCATCTGGGTGCTGGCCGTGCTCGCCCGCCCCCTCAATCGCTTCAAGGTGCTGGTCGTGGGTGCGATGTTCATCCTGCTCATCGCCGTGTTCTCGCTTCCCCTCGCTCGTCAGTTCTTCGTCCTCGTCGATCCGGGGGAAGACCTCGCGATCGCGCTCACCGGGATCACAATCGTGATGATCGCGGCGATCGAGGTCGTGCGCATCGTGCATCGTCGGCTCGTCCTGAGAGAGGAGCCCACGACGGCGCGTGCACAGGCGCCCGAGCCGGGCAGCGGTACCGAGCGTGGGCTGGCGGCCGTCATCACGACGACGGTCGCCGTGCTCTCGTACGTGTTCGGAATCCTCGCCACGGGCTTCGGCATCCTGGTCTTCCTCGGGCGCTACGACCCGGACGTGAGCGCCTCCGCGTTCTCGCTCGCGGGCGCGGCCATCGCGCTGTTCGGTCTCCTGGTGTTCGCGGTCGCCGCCGGTATCCGCCGGGGGAGCGGGCTCTCGCGGCTGTTGCTCACGCTCTTCCTCGGGGTCGTGCTCGCACTCAGTGCAATCGTGCTCGTCTTCGGAGACCGGTGGGACTGGGGAGCAGCCGTCACTGCCGTGGTCGCCGCCCTCATCGTCGTCCTGCTCTGGACACCACCGGTCGCCCGGGGTTTCCGGCCCGTCCTGGAGAGTTCGATGGGGAGTACGGCGCCGTAGCGATGTCGCGAGCTCGAGCGGCGCTCAGCCGGTCCACTCGATGAGGATCAGCCCCTGACGCGTGTCCGCGAAGCGCACCCATCCGTCGCCGAACAGATACGTCATCCCGTATCCGTCCTCATCGAGTCCCATCGCGTATCGCGGATCTTCCGTGAAGTACACCCCGTCCGGGCCGTCCTCGCGCTTCCACCCCTCGGAGAGCAAACCGGACTGGGCCTGCGCGGCGTCCTCCGAACTCAGAGATGCCCAGCCATAGAGCTGACCGTGGTCGGACGCGACGCTGTAGTCGGCCCAGAAGCACAGCAGCCCGTCGGTCAGCGCCACCCCGCCGACGACGAACTCCTTCGACTGCGCGGTCCATCCCATATCCGTGAACACGGAAACCGTTCCCGCCGAGATCATGGATTCACACGTGAGCTCGCCGGGAGTCTCCGGGACGCTGGAGCTCACCGGCTCGGGGCTCGGAGCCGGGCTCGGGCGGACCGCATCCGATGTGGGTGAGGCCTGCGGCCCCGCAGGTGCTCCGCATGCCGTCAGGGCGACGAGAAGCACCAGGGCGCCTGCGGCGGCGGAGATGATGCGGAGGGTCATCCTGTGCCTCGTGGGTTCGGATCAGTCGTGCATGAGCTTCAGGAACTCATCGTGGAGCGTGCCGTTGGTGGCGAGTGTCGAGCGCGCCGATATCGTCTCAGCGCCGTCGGCGGCGGTCATCCGCCCGCCGGCCTCCCGGATGATCGGCACGGCAGCGGCGATGTCGTATTCCTTGACATCGAATTCGGCGACCATGTCGATTCGCCCTTCGGCGAGAAGCATGTAGGAGTACACGTCGCCGTAGGCGCGATCGCGCCAGACGCGTGCCGCGACTCGGAGGAGGGAGTCGAGCCGTCCCGCGTCGGACCACTGCGCGATGCTCTGGAAGCTCACACTGGCATCGTCGAGCGATGACACGGTGGAGATCTGGAGTCGGCGGGGCTCGCCGTCGGTCGCGGTCCAGGAGCCTTCGCCGGCGGCTCCCCACCAGCGCCTACCCAGTGCGGGCATGCTGACGACACCGACCTGGGGGACGCCATCGATCGCGAGAGCGATCATCGTGCCCCACAAGGGAACGCCGCGGAGGAAGTTCGCCGTGCCGTCGATGGGGTCGATGATCCACTGGCGATGCGTCCCGCCCTGCGCGCCGAACTCCTCGCCGAAGATCCCGTCGTCGGGTCGCTCGGTCTCGAGGATGGTGCGGATCGCACGCTCCGTCGCGAGGTCGGCGTCGGTCACGTGCGACTTGTCGGCCTTGGTGGAGATCTCCAGGTCGGCCGCATCGAACCGCGGGAGCGACTGGGCGTCGGCGGCGTCGGCGAGGCGGAGCGCGAGGAGGAGATCGCTGCGCAGGTCATCGGCGTGAGGGGAGGCGGTCACGCTCCCAGGATAGTCGGCGGAACAACGGGCGCTGAGGGCCGAACGGCCATGTTTCCGAGTGCGACGGGCACCGGCACGCCCGGGCCCACCTCGATTTCGCATGGGGGCGGTCGGCTGGTAATGTAATTCCTCGGTCGGGGTTATCCCGGGCCACGCACCTCTAGCTCAATCGGCAGAGCAACTGACTCTTAATCAGTGGGTTCTCGGTTCAAGTCCGAGGGGGTGCACGGAACAGCCTCAGAAACTCTCGCCAGTTTCTGGGGCTTTTCTGCTTTCTTGTGCACGCGGTCCGCTTATCGATCCGGACAGGCCCGCGAAGTCCGGGTTTCTGAGGGCTTGCAGAGAATGCCGGTGTACCGCGTAATGGGCTCTCGTCGAGGCCGTCTCTCACACGGGGACAACCGCGTCACCGCCATCGGATGCGTCGCTGCGCAGCAGCACGGCCGAGGCGGTGAGGCTTCGACAAGAAACTGGGGAACACCGTGTACAGAAGTAATCGGCGCGCGCGATCGCGCCGCGCATCCATCACGTTCGTCGCCGCCGCTGCGGCGGCACTCACCGCTGTGGTCACGGGCGTGGGCGCCGGCGCAGCCATCGCTGCCGAGTACGACCATCCCGCGGCCATCGATCCTGCGTCGATCACGGTGACCACCGTGGACGGCGATGAGACTCTGGCGCAGTTCGATCAGGTGCGCGTGGACGCGGACTGGTCGGTGCCGGATGGCGCTCTCGGCGGCGAGACGTTCGGGTTCACGCTTCCGCGTGAGTTCGCCCGAACCGGCCTGACATTCTCGGTCCCCTCGACCGAGGACCCGACGGAGATCGTGGCCGAATGCGCCGTCAGCAGCGACGCGGCACCGGTGGTGACCTGCACCCTCACCGACTACGTGAACGGACGCACGGGCGTCAACGGTTCGCTGTGGTTCCTGGCCAGCGCCGACGAGCAGACCTCGGAGACGACCGTGGAGTTCGTCGTCGACGGCAAGACCACGCGCGTCGACATCCCGGGCGGTGGGATCACGCCTCTTCCGCCTCTGCCCACGGAGCCTCAGAAGGTGTCATGGCAGACGGACGACGGCAGCATCGCGTGGCAGCTCGAGCTTCCGGGCGCGAGCTTTCCCGGCGTCGAGTCGATCGTCGTCGACGATGTGCTGACCGCGCCGAACGGTGAAGTCGCAGAGCATCACAACCAAGACGGCCAGCTCGCGGTCTGGAGCACCGACGCAGACCAGCAGGACTACCGGACGATCACGAACTGGACCGGTGCCTGGAACGAGGGCGGCACGGCGTTCCACCTCGAGATCCCGGGTGCGATCGATCCCGCACGGACGTACTTCGTCAAGTACCTCACGGTACCGAGCACTCAGGCGGACGGGACCTCATTCAGCAATGTCGCCAATGTCAACGGAGTGGTGCTGCAGGACCGAGAGGTCTGGCAGGTCACGGGTGGCGGCACCGGAGACGGAACTGCCACCGGTGCGTTCACCTTGACCAAAGCTGTGGGCGGCTCCGGAGTGACGGGTGTGCCGGTCAACGCCGAGTACACGGTCCGCTACAGCTACGGCGACCCGGTGGTGGAGAAGACCGTCGTGGTGACCGCGGGAGCGGCGACCGCTCCTGTGCGCCTCCCCGCCGGCACCGTCGTCACGCTCGAGGAGCTCACCCCGCCGGCCATCGACGGCATCGAATGGGGCACACCGGTGTTCTCGGGCACCGGAGTGCGCGCGACCGCGGACGGCGGGGCACAGATCACCGTCTACGGGGGTTCGACGCTCGCGATCACGCTCACCAACACCGCGACGGAGAAGCCGCCGGTGGTCCCGCCGACCACGCCTCCCACGCCGGCGACGCCCGTGACGCCGCCGACCGATGTGACGCCTCCGATGGAGTTGCCGTTGACCGGCGATTCCCTCGCCACGACCGGTGGCGATGTGCCGGCGGTCATGCTCTGGGGCGCCGGCGCCGCGCTTCTGCTCGGCATCGCGCTGACCACTCTGGCTGCCGTGCGCGCTCGACGGCGCGAGCCCCAGGGCTGATCCTTGCATCGGGGTCGAGGTCGTCGGAGCACCTGCTTCGCGGTCTCGACCCCGCCGCGTGCGTGGAGAGTCACGCGGCAGGAGACCGCCCTCCGGGAAGCTCGAGGCAATCTCAAGCCACGGCGATGACCGTGCCCCCGGTGATGAGGCGCAGCTGGTCGAACGTGAGCGGCATGACGGTGTGCGGGTGGCCGGCTGCGGCCCACAGCTCGTCATGTTCCTGGAGCACGTCGTCGAGGAAGGTGCGCAGCGGGGCCGGATGCCCGGCCGGTGCGACGCCGCCGATGGCCTGGCCCGTCGCCGCGCGGACGATGGATGCCGGTGCCATCGACACATCCCGCGCACCGATGCTCGCGGTGAGTACGGCGAGGTCCGCCCGGTGGCCACCGCTGGTCATGACGAGAACCGGCTCCCCGTCAGCGATGAACACGAGGCTGTTCGCGATCGCGGCGACGTCGCACCCGATCGCCGCGGCTGCGGCGGTCGCCGTGCGCGCGGAATCCGGCAGGACGCGGATGGTGGTGTCGACTCCGGCGGCCGAAAGGTGCTGCTGTACGACTCTGCTGCGCTCGGTAAGGGGCGTCTCTTCGCTCATCGCCCCACGATATCGGGAGGGGAGTGTCGGTGCCGGATCGGGCGTCGGCGGCCGATCCGGCACCGACATTACGCCTCAGGCGGCGTCGCCCACGAGGATCGCCGCGGCATCCTCAGCGGCGGCGTCTTCAGGCTCGTCGTCGATGTGCGCGAGCACGCGCCGGCCGAGGAACACCGTCAGCGCTGCGATGAGGACAGACGCCGCCGCGAACAGGTACGGCACTGTCGCGTTGAACGCGTGCCACAGGAGCGCCGCGATCGGGGGAGCCATCGCGCCACCGAGGAAACGCACCGCGGAGTAGGCGGAGGAGGCCACGGACCGGGGGAGGTCCGTGGCCTCCATGACCGCTTCGGTCAGCACGGTGTTCATCACGCCGAGCAGCAGACCGCCGATGACGATACACGTGACGAGGGCGGCCGCGTTCCCGACGACGAGCCCGGCGGCGACGAGGTCGAGCGCCAGCAGAGGAAGGACCACGAGGATGATCCGCGTGCGCGGCATGCGGCGCATCAGCACCGGTGCCACCCAGACGCTCGTGACCGCGAGTGCGACACCCCAACCGAAGAACGTGAATCCGATCCCCATCGCGCCGAAGCCCAGGGGGAACGGCGAGAACGCCAGCAGCACGAAGAAGCCGATGTTGTAGAACAGTGCGGCGACCGCGAGGATGGCGAGCGCGGGGCGCCGGAGGGCCGTGAACGGGGCCGAGAAGGGCACCGGGATCCGCTTCTCGCCCGGCCCGCGCAACAGCACGAGAACGGCGACGAAAGCGAACGCCATCAGCACGACGACGCCGAAGAACGGGCCGCGCCAGCTCTGCTCTCCGAGGATGCCACCGAGCAGCGGTCCGACCGCGATGCCGAGGCCGAGCGCGGCCTCGTACAGGATGATCGCGGCGCTGCTGCCGCCGGATGCCGACCCGACGATCGTCGCGAGGGCTGTCGAGATGAACAGCGCATTGCCGAGACCCCAGCCGGCACGGAAGCCGATGACGGCGTCGACGCTGCCGCTCAGAGCACACAAGAGTGCGAAGACGACGATGAGTGCGAGCCCGATGAGCAGCGTTGCCTTGGCGCCGATGCGGCTGGAGATCCAGCTGGTCACCAGCATCGCGAGGCCGGTCACCAGCAGGTAGCTGGTGAAGAGCAGTTCGGTCTCCACCGGTGAGGCCTGAAGCGACTCCGCGATCGCGGGGAGGATCGGATCGACGAGCCCGATTCCCATGAAGGCGACGACGCAGGCGAAGGCGACGGCCCAGACCTGCGCCGGCTGCTTCCACACCGAGGGGGTGGCGGTGGTGTTCACCGAGATTCTCCTGTTCGTTCCGTGGCGGTGTGCGCGGCGAGGATCTCCGCCGCGCGGGTGAGAGCGGACCAGTCGCCGTCGTTCAGGGCGGCGAACCGCGGCGCGAGGATCTCGCGGAACTCCGCGCGCCAGGTCGCGACGGCGGCGGTGCCCTGAGGGGTGATGTCGACGACGATCGCTCGCGAATCGTCCGGGTCGGGGGAGCGGAGCACGAGCCCCTCGCGCTCCAGCAGGCCGAGGAGGCGGGTCATGCCGGGTTGGGTGGTGCGCGCAGCGGCGGCCAGTTCGCCCACGCGCCTGGCACCCTCCTGCTCGAGGAGACTCAGCACCCGCCACTGCGCGGCGGGCGCGTCGTTGCCGGCGTCCTGCGCCGCAATGCGACCCAGGGCGTATCCGGAGAGCACCAGCGAAGCGATGACGTCCGTACGATTCATACCAAAGAGTATATATCGGATGGTATGTATGGAGGGTCAGCGCCGGGCGTTGGCTATCCTCGCCGAGAGCTGATGGGCGTGCGCCAGCAGGGTGCGACCGAGTTCCGCCATGCGATCCGGGCCGAAGCGGAACTCGACACCGGTCAGACTGAGGGCCCACTCCGGGCGCCCGGATCGATCGAAGACGGCGGCGCCGATTCCCCAGCTGCCCTCGACGATCAGGCCCGGGTTGACGGCGTATCCGCGTTCCTTGGTCTCTGCCAATCGGGTGCGCAGCGCGCGCGGTCGGTGTGTCGGCCCCCATGCGCTCTCGAGGTCGGGGTGCCGCTCCAGATACGTGTCCACATCATGGTCAGGGAGGAACGCCAGGATCGCGAGACCCGCGCTGGCGACGCCGAGGGGGAACCTCACGCCCTCGCTCAGGACGAAGGAGCGGATGGGGAAGGAGCCTTCCTCCCGAAGCAGGCACACCGTCTCATCCGCTCGCCGCACGGAGAAGAACGCGCTCTCCTCGGTCTTGACCGCCAGCGACCGGACGATGTCCCGCGCGAGGGCGGTCACGTCGTAGCGCGTAGCGGCAACCGAGCCCATCAGAAACAGCTCGGGGCCGGGCATCCAGCGGGTGCTGTCCTCGTCGCGGTCGACGAGCCCCTCGAGTTTGAGTGCACTGAGCAAGCGATGGGCGGTCGAGCGCGACAGCTCGGCAGCACGTGCGAGATCTTGGAGGGAGGCGCCGTCCGCACCGGCGGCCGTCACGAGCCGGAGCAGGCGCGCGGCCCGAGCGATGGCCTGTGCACCGGGGACGGAGCGCGCGGTCGATTCCATATCGTGGACGCTACCTCCGTATCTGACCACATCGCAAGACGTGATCGTTGCGCCGGGGGCCGAAGAGCGGATGCTGGAGTGAGGCACGAATTCGAAGGAGCAGACGTGATCGACAAGCAATGGGACTCGGCAGCGCACGCCGTGTCCGACATTCCCGACGGAGCCTCGTTGGCGGTCGGCGGGTTCGGGCTGTCCGGTAACCCGATCGCGCTCATCGAAGCTCTGCTGGCCCAGGGCACGAAAGATCTCAGCGTCGTGAGCAACAACTGCGGCGTGGACGACTGGGGACTCGGGGTGCTGCTCGCCGCGCAGCGCATCCGCAAGATGACATCGTCGTACGTGGGGGAGAACAAGGAGTTCGAGCGCCAATTCCTGAGCGGCGAACTCGAGCTCGAACTCACTCCCCAGGGAACGCTGGCCGAGAAGCTGCGGGCCGGTGGATCGGGGATCGCGGCCTTCTACACGCAGACGGGTGTGGGCACCCAGGTCGCAGAAGGAGGGCTGCCCCGCCGATACAACGCGGACGGCACGATCGCCGTCGCCTCCCCGGTGAAGGACGTCCGAACATTCGAGGTCGATGGCTCGCCGGCGGACTTCGTGCTCGAGGAGGCGATCACCACGGACTTCTCGCTCGTGCACGCTTCCCGCGGCGATCGCCACGGAAACCTCGTCTTCAACAAGGCGGCGCGCAACTTCAACCCGCTGGCCGCGATGGCCGGACGCACCTGCATCGCTCAGGTCGAACAGCTCGTGGAGCCGGGTGAGCTCGATCCGGACAGCATCCACCTTCCCGGCGTCTTCGTGCATCGCATCGTCGAGGTGGGCACGGACATCCCCAAGCGCATCGAGCGGCGCACCGTCGCCGTGGAAGGAGCCTGAGATGGCACTCACACGAGACCAGATGGCGGCCCGCGCGGCAGCCGAGCTGGAGGACGGTTCCTACGTCAATCTCGGAATCGGGTTGCCGACGCTCGTGCCCAACCACGTGCCGAGCGACGTCACGGTGGTGCTCCAATCCGAGAACGGGATTCTCGGCGTCGGGCCCTACCCGCACGAAGACGCCGTGGACCCCGACCTCATCAACGCGGGTAAAGAGACGGTCACGACCCTGCCCGGTGCGGCGTTCTTCGACTCGGCCACCAGCTTCGGGATGATCCGCGGCGGCAAGATCGATGCCGCGATCCTCGGCGCGATGCAGGTCTCGACGAGTGGGGATCTCGCGAACTGGATGATCCCGGGCAAGATGGTGAAGGGCCCCGGCGGTGCAATGGATCTCGTGCACGGTGCTGCTCGGGTGATCGTGCTGATGGACCACGTGGCCAGGGACGGATCGGCCAAGATCGTGGACGAGTGCTCGCTGCCGCTGACCGGTCGCGGAGTGGTCGACCGGATCATCACGGACCTGGCCGTGATCGACGTCACGCCCGAGGGGCTGACGCTCGTCGAGACGGCCCCGGGAGTCAGCGTGGACGAGGTCATCGCCGCGACCGAGCCGGCGCTCACCATCCATCCGGATCTCCTCCACGAAAGGACCTCGCATCATGAATGACAACGACATCGTCATCGTCGCCGCTGCTCGCACACCGCAGGGGCGACTGAAGGGGCAGCTGGCGGCCTTCACCGCTCCTCAGCTCGGCTCTTTCGCCATCAGAGGCGCGCTGGAGCAGGGCGCCATCGATCCGGGTGACGTCCACGCGGTGATCGTCGGACAGGTGCTGGCGGCGGGCTCGGGTCAGAACGCCGCTCGGCAGGCGGCGATCAGTGCCGGGATCGGCTGGGACGTGCCGGCCCACTCCGTGAACAAGGTCTGCCTGTCGGGATTGACCGCGATCATCGACGCCGCTCGGATGATCCGCACCGGCGACGCCGAGGTGGTGGTCGCCGCCGGGATGGAGTCGATGACGCGGGCACCGCACATGCTGATGGGCTCGCGCGACGGCTGGGCGTACGGCAGCGTCGAGGTGCTCGATCACATGGCCTACGACGGTCTGACCGACGCCTACGACCGCGAGAGCATGGGCGCGTCGACGGAGCGCCACAACGCGCGATACGAGCTCACCCGAGAGGCGCAGGACCGTGTCGCCGCGCTCTCTCACCAACGCGCGGCCGCTGCCCAGGAAACGGGAGTGTTCGAGGCCGAGATCGTCGCCGTCGACGTGCCACAGCGCCGGGGTGAGCCGGTTCGCGTGACGAAGGATGAAGGGGTGCGCCCCGACACGACGGTCGAGATCCTCGGTGGGCTGCGGGCGGCCTTCGCGGAGGGCGGATCGATCACCGCGGGGAACTCGTCTCAGATCTCCGACGGCGCATCGGCCGTGGTCGTCACCGCGCGACGCACGGCCGCGGCCAAGGGCTGGTCGGTGCTCGCCACCGTCGGTGCCAGCGGTCAGACGGCCGGCCCGGACAATTCCCTGCAGGCGCAGCCGGCGCGTGCGATCGAGCGTGCGTGCGAGAAGCAGGGAATCGCACCCTCGGATCTCGATCTGGTGGAGATCAACGAAGCATTCGGCGCGGTCGTGGCCCGCTCACAGGTCGAGCTCGGGCTGGACGAGGACATCGTGAACATCCACGGCGGCGGGATCGCGATCGGACACCCGATCGGTGCATCCGGCAACCGACTCGTGGTGCACGCGGTGCACGAGCTCGTGCGTCGCGGTGGCGGAACCGCCGCGGTCGGCCTGTGCGGCGGCGGCGGTCAGGGCGAGGCGTTGATCCTCACACGGTGAACGATGCGCTCGGGGCGCGCGGTGTCAGTGCCGTGCGTCCTTGGCGTGATCCTGCGTGTCGGCGAGGGCCTTCTGCGAGCGGAACTGGAGCCGCTGGGCCTTCTTCGCCTTCTTGACCGACTGCGGCGAGTCGGCATCGACGAGCACACCGCGTCGTTCGCGGTTCATGTCGATCACTGCACCGACGGCGAGCGCCATCGTGATGCCCCAGCTCAGCCAGGACAGCAGGGAGCGCCAGGTGATCGGCTGCTCGCGGGTGCCGCGTAGCAGCGAGACTCCTGCAGAGATCGCAGCGACGAGTCCGGTGCTGAAGAGGTAGCGCATGCCCCCACGCTACCTTCCCGTGCCCCAGGTCGTCCCGAGCCTTGACAAGCCCTCCCTGATCCTGTCAGGGGCGTAGGTCGTGAACGACAGGCGGAGCGTCCGCCGATCGGGCGTTCCGGAGTAGAACGAGACCCCGGGTACGTAGGCGACATCGTGGGCCAGGGCGCGCCCGAGCGACTCGGCGGCATCCATCCCCTCGGGCAGCCGTGCCCAGACGAACATGCCGCCGTCGGGATGGTTCCAGGTGCTGCCGGTCGGCAGAACGGTGGGCAGGGCGTCGAGCATCGCGTCGCGCCGGGCGGAGTACACCTCGCGGATGCGCGTGAGCGCGGGCTCCCCGCGGCCCGAGAGGAGGTAATGGGCGGCTGCTGCCTGGTCGATGGTGGAGGTGTGGAGGTCGGCGGCCTGCTTCGCGATCGTCACGGCGGGGCGGATATCAGGGGTCGTGCGGATCCATCCGATGCGCAGCCCCGGCGCGATCACCTTCGAAAAGCTGCCGAGGCTGATCACCTGCGCCGGTGCGAGCTCGGCCAGCGAGGGGAGGGCCTCACCCGAGTACCGCAGTTGGCGGTAGGGCTCGTCCTCGATGATGCGGAATCCCCGCCGCTGTGCGATGGCGGCGATGTGCCGGCGGGCATCGAGCCCGTGCGTGCGGCCGGTGGGATTCTGGAAAGTGGGGACCGTGTAGAAGAACTTCGGGCTGTGCTCGGCGGCGAGCCTGTCCAGCGCTTCGAGATCCAGCTCGCCGCCGTCATAGGGGACACCGATGACCCGCGCGCCGGCCAACGCGAAGGTCTGCAGCGCCGCGAGGTAGCACGGTTCCTCGACCAGGATCGTGTCGCCGGGATCGAGAAGCGTCGTCGAGATCAGGCCGAGCCCCTGCTGCGAACCCGTCGTGATGATGAGGTCGGATGCCGCGGTGGGCAATCCGACCGCCGAGTAGCGCCGGGCGACTTCCTCCCGGAGCCGGGCGTCTCCCTCGGACGTGGAGTACTGGAGCACAGAGGGGGAGTCGAGGACCGCGTCGAACGCCGCCCGGATGCCGGCGACGTCGAACAACTCGGGCGCGGGGAGACCGCCGGCGAACGAGATGACCTCCGGGCGCTCGGTCAGCGCGAGAAGGTCGCGCACCGGCGAGGTCTTGGCGTTTCCTGCGCGCTGCGAACGCGGAGGGAGGGTGAGTGCGGCGGCAGCGGCATGCGGGGCAGTGGTCAACGGAGGTTCTTCCTCGGAGGAGTGAGTGCGGGGACAGCGGTGCGGCGGTGTCGCCCAGGATAGACCCGTCCCGAAACGCTCATCTCTCGGGCACTTCCCGGGACCATCCGCTATCCTGGGGTCGTCGCGGCTCGCCCGCGGCCGCACAAACCGTGTATCTACCGGCCGTCGGCATCCCCGGCGGACAGCGGCGGCACCCGACATCGCGTCTTCGACGCGCGAGAGCCATGACACACGCATCAGCACCCCCGCAGATCACCGAGCCGAGCCCGAGCCTTCTCCGTCTCGCCGGATTCCCCTACTTCCTCATCGCCTTCATCGCGCGACTTCCGTTCGCCATGATGGTCGTCGGCGTCCTGACCGTCGTCGTGTCGGCCCGCGGCTCGCTCTCGCTGGGTGGGCTCACCTCGGCCGCCGTCGGTCTGGGAACGGCGTGCTTCGGCCCCCTTCTCGGCGCCGCCGCCGACCGGTTCGGCCAGCGGGTAGTCCTGGTCGTGCTCGCGCTGGCCAACGGCGCGATGCTCCTGCTCTTCACCTTCGTGGTCTACGGGGAAGCCGCAGACGGCTTCGTGCTGTTGGCGGCGGTCGGGATCGGCGCCACGGCACCGCAGGTCGCGCCGCTCTCGCGCTCACGTCTGGTCACGATCATCGCCGATCGAATGCCGGAGGCGCGTCGCGCGAAGACCGTCTCCGGGACGATGGCCTACGAGTCCGCGGCGGATGAGACCGTGTTCGTCTTCGGGCCGTTCCTGGTCGGCATCCTGGCGTCCGCGTTCGCTCCCTGGGCTCCGCTGGTGGGCGCCGCCGTGCTCACCGTCGTCTTCGTCGGCGCGTTCGCGCTGCACCCCAGCGGACGTCACGTGTCGCAGGACCGCGACGCGGATGGCAGAGCCCCGTCAGCGGTCTCGGAGCTGTTCCGGCCGCAGCTGCTCATCGTCGTCCTCGGCATTCTCGGCGTGGGGATCTTCTTCGGGACGATGCTCACCTCGCTGACGTCGTTCATGGCTGACCGCGGTGCACCCGAGCAGGCCGGGCTGCTCTACGGCGTGATGGGCGTCGGGTCGGCGGTGCTCGCGTTGGGCGTCGCCTGGCTTCCTCCGTCGTTCTCGATGCGCGCACGGTGGCTCGTCTTCGCCGGCATCCTGCTCGCCGGAACGCTCCTGCTCGGATTCGTCGACTCGCCGGGCACGATGATGCTCGCGCTGGCGATCATGGGAATCGGCATCGGACCCACCCTGGTCACGCAGTACAGCTTCGGGGCCGCCCGCAGCCCGCGTGGTCGCTCGGCGACGGTCATGACGATGCTGGGCTCCGGCGTCGTGGTCGGGCAGTCGATCGGCGCGGCCGTGGCCGGCGAGATCGCCGAGAACGTCGGAACGTCCGCCGCGCTCCTGCTCCCGATGATCGCGGCATTCATCGCCTTCGGCGCGGGAGTGGCGAACTGGGCGCTCAGCAGCGAGCGGCGTACACGTTCGTCGGTGACGGCCTGACCTCCGGCGACGGTATTCCGCGATCCTGGGTAGGTTTGATTTCACCGCTGATGTGAGGAGTCCCCCTTGACCGCCGCAGATTTCGTCGTCGTCGCCAACCGCCTGCCGGTCGACCGGGTGGAGGGACCTGACGGCGAGGAGGTCTGGCGCACGTCTCCCGGTGGGCTCGTGGCCGCCCTCGAGCCGATGATGCGCAACGTGCACGGGGCCTGGGTGGGCTGGGCGGGGCAGGCGGACGTCGAGCTCACGCCGTTCGAAGCCGGTGGGATCGAGCTGGTGCCGGTCGCGCTGAGCGCGGAGGAGATCGCGGAGTACTACGAGGGCTTCGCCAACGACACGATCTGGCCGCTGTACCACGACGTGATCGCGCCGCCGCAGTACCACCGCGAATGGTGGGACGCGTACGTCAGAGTCAACCGTCGGTTCGCCGAAGCCGCCGCCGCTGCCGTGGCGGAGGAGGGCACCGTCTGGGTGCATGACTACCAGCTGCAACTCGTCCCGCAGATGGTGCGCGAACTGCGTCCGGACGTGACGATCGGCTACTTCCACCACATCCCGTTCCCGGCTCACGGTCTCTACGCCCAGTTGCCGTGGCGGGATCAGGTGCTGCGCGGGCTGCTCGGTGCCGACGTCATCGGCTTCCAGCGCGCTCAGGACGCCACCTACTTCCTCACGGCCGTGCGGCGCAGACTCCGCTACGACGTCAAGGGACCGAACGTCTCGGTGCCTGACGGGGAGGGGACCCGCACGGCGCTGGCGCGGGCGTTCCCGATCTCCATCGACACGACGCCGTATCTCGAGCTCGCGGCCCGTGAGGACGTGCGTGCACGCGCCGCCGAGATCCGCGCGAGCCTCGGCAACCCGAAGCGCATCCTGCTCGGCGTCGATCGACTGGACTACACCAAGGGCATCCGCCACCGCATCAAGGCCTACGGGGAGTTGCTCGCAGAAGGGCGGCTCAACGTCGAGGACGTCACGCTCGTGCAGGTCGCGAGCCCCAGCCGGGAGCGCGTCGACGCGTACGTCCACCTGCGCGATGAGATCGAGCTCGCCGTCAGCCGCATCAACGGCGACACCGACACGATGGGCCACTCCGCCATCCGGTATCTGCACCAGGGGTATCCGCGCGAGGAGATGGTCGCCCTCTACCTGGCCGCCGACGTGATGCTGGTCACCGCATTGCGCGACGGCATGAACCTCGTGGCCAAGGAGTACGTCGCCAGTCGCGTGGACGATCGCGGCGTCCTCGTGCTCAGCGAGTTCACCGGGGCGGCGGATGAGCTCCGGCAGGCGGTGCGGGTCAACCCGCACGACATCGAAGGGCTCAAAGACGCGATCATGACCGCGGTGGAGATGCCCCCGGCCGAGCAGGGGCGGCGTATGAGATCGCTGCGCCGTCGTGTGCTGGACAACGACGTGAACGCCTGGTCCTCCTCGTTCCTCGCCGCCCTGTCCGAGGTGCGCGCGCGCTGAGCACCCGCGGGGCCGCGATACTGGGAACGAACCCCCTGTGATTGGAGAACCTGTGACGCGCCCCTGGATCCCCGGAACCGCCGACGACGACCTGAGTGCCCTGGCGGCGACGCCACGCCTGGTCGTTGCCCTCGACTTCGACGGCACCGCCTCGCCTCTCGTGCCTGACCCGATGGCCGCGCGCGCGCTTCCCGAGGTCGCGATCCAGGTGGAGCGGCTCGCGTCGCTTCCCGACACCGTCGTGGCGTACGTCTCCGGACGCAGCATGCACGACCTGCGGGTCATCACCGAACACACCGACGACTCCGCCATCGCCCTCGCGGGTTCCCACGGCGCGCAGTACTGGTTCCCGGGTGAGGGAGATGCCGAGATCGCGGGCGACGTCACCGAGGACGGCTCGCGTGAAGAGCTGTGGGCAGCCGCGAAGCCGATCATCGAGCGCTTCGAAGGTGCCGAGTTCGAACCCAAGACCTTCGGCATGGGCGTGCACACCCGCCGCGCGGACCGCGAGACCGAGGAGCGCGTCTTCGCCGAGATCGACGCTCTCGTCGCCGAGCGCTTCCCGCACTGGCGACGTCGGGCCGGACACCGCGTGCTGGAGTTCTCCTCGCGTGCAGAGGGCAAGGACGCGGCCATGACGGCGCTTCGTGAGCGCTTCGACGCCACCGGAATCCTGTTCGCCGGTGACGATGTGACCGACGAGGATGCGATGCGCGTGCTCGGCGAGGGCGACCTCGGCGTGCGCGTCGGTCCGGGGGAGAGCGCTGCGGCGCTTCGTGTGGACACTCCACAACAGATCGCCGCGCTTCTGGAGGCGCTGGCGGACGAACGCGCCTCCGCACGGCAATAGACTTCCGTCATGTCCTCGCATGATCCCTCCCAGAGCGCGCCCATCGACATCAAGCCCCGCAGCCGCGTCGTCACCGACGGCATCGAGGCCACGACTTCCCGAGGCATGCTCCGTGCCGTCGGGATGGGGGATGCCGACTGGGACAAACCGCAGATCGGCATCGCGTCCAGCTGGAACGAGATCACTCCCTGCAACCTGAGCCTCGATCGGCTCGCGCAGGGCGCCAAGGAGGGCGTGCACTCCGGGGGCGGCTACCCGCTGCAGTTCGGCACGATCTCCGTCTCGGACGGCATCTCGATGGGTCACGAGGGGATGCACTTCTCGTTGGTTTCCCGTGAGGTCATCGCGGACTCCGTCGAGACCGTGATGATGGCCGAACGCCTCGACGGCTCCGTCCTGCTCGCCGGCTGCGACAAGTCGATCCCGGGCATGCTCATGGCGAGCGCCCGCCTCGACCTGTCGAGCGTCTTCCTCTATGCCGGCTCGATCGCGCCGGGGTGGGTCAAGCTCTCCGACGGCACCGAGAAGGACGTCACGATCATCGACTCGTTCGAGGCGGTCGGCGCCTGCCGTGCCGGTCTCATGAGCGAGGAGGACCTCAAGCGCATCGAGTGCGCGATCGCCCCGGGCGAGGGGGCCTGTGGTGGCATGTACACCGCCAACACGATGGCATCCGTCGCCGAGGCGCTCGGTCTCAGCCTCCCCGGTTCGGCCGCTCCGCCCGCCGCGGACCGTCGGCGCGACTACTTCGCCCACCGCTCGGGCGAGGCCGTCGTGAACCTGCTCCGCCAGGGCATCACGACACGCGACATCCTCACCAAGGAGGCGTTCGAGAACGCGATCGCCCTGGCGATGGCGCTCGGCGGCTCCACGAACGTGGTGCTCCACCTGCTGGCGATCGCTCGCGAGGCCGACGTCGACCTGAGCCTGCACGACTTCAACCGCATCGGCGACAAGGTTCCCCACGTCGCCGACATGAAGCCGTTCGGCAAGTACGTCATGAACGACGTCGACCGTCACGGCGGCATCCCCGTGATCATGAAGGCGATGCTCGACGAGGGCCTCCTGCACGGTGACGCTCTCACGGTCACGGGCAAGACGCTCGCCGAGAACCTCGCCGATCTCGACCCGCAGCCGATCGACGGCGAGGTCATCCACACGTTCGACAACCCGATCCACGCGACCGGCGGACTCACGATCCTGCACGGTTCGCTGGCTCCTGAGGGTGCCGTCGTCAAGACGGCCGGCTTCGACGCCGCCGTGTTCGAGGGCCCCGCCCGCGTGTTCGAGCGCGAGCGCGCCGCCATGGACGCCGTCGCGGAGGGCGAGATCGAGCCCGGTACCGTCATCGTCATCCGCTACGAGGGGCCCAAGGGCGGACCGGGTATGCGCGAGATGCTCGCCATCACCGCTGCCATCAAGGGCGCTGGACTCGGAAAAGATGTACTACTCTTGACGGACGGACGATTCTCAGGCGGCACAACCGGCCTGTGCATCGGCCACATAGCACCCGAAGCGGTGGACGCAGGTCCTATCGCCTTCGTGCGCGATGGTGATCTGATACGGGTCGATATCGCAGCTCGCTCTCTCGATCTACTCGTCGACGACGCAGAGCTCGCCTCCCGCCGTTCTGGCTGGGAGCCGCTTCCCCCGCGCTACACCCGAGGCGTTCTTGCCAAGTACTCGCGCCTCGTGCGGTCCGCCGCCGAGGGAGCGACCACCGGCTGACCCGGACGCTCCGGCATCCGGTGTCCTCCACAGATCATCAGAAGGAAAGTCATGACTGCTGACTCCGCCCCGGCTGTGCCGAGGCCGCCCGCCCGTCAATCCTCTGCTCCGGAGATCACCGGCGCCGAGGCCGTCGTCCGCTCGCTCGAGCTGCTCGGTGTCACGGATGTCTTCGGCCTGCCCGGCGGAGCGATCCTCCCCGTCTACGACCCGCTGATGGATGCCAAGGATCTGCGACACATCCTGGTGCGGCACGAGCAGGGAGCCGGTCACGCGGCCGAGGGGTACGCCTCCGCGTCCGGCAAGGTGGGCGTGTGCATCGCCACCTCCGGCCCGGGTGCGACGAACCTCGTGACCGCGATCGCCGACGCCTACATGGACTCGGTGCCGATGCTGGCCATCACCGGTCAGGTGTTCTCGACCCTGATGGGGACCGATGCGTTCCAGGAAGCAGACATCGTGGGCATCACGATGCCGATCACCAAGCACTCGTTCCTGGTGAAGGACGCGGCCGACATCCCGGGCGCGATCGCCGCGGCGTATGAGATCGCCGGCACCGGTCGTCCGGGTCCCGTGCTGGTCGACATCACGAAGGATGCGCAGCAGGCGACGGCGCCGTTCGTGTGGCCGCCCAAGATCGATCTCCCCGGCTACCGCCCGGTGACCAAGGCGCACGGCAAGCAGATCCAGGCCGCAGCCACCCTGCTCGCCGAGGCCAAGAAGCCGGTGCTGTACGTGGGCGGTGGAGTGATCCGCGGCAAGGCGTCGGCCGAGCTCCTGGAACTCGCGGAATCCACCGGAGCGCCGGTCGTCACCACGCTGATGGCCCGTGGCGCGTTCCCTGACTCGCACCCGCAGCACCTCGGCATGCCGGGCATGCACGGCACGGTTCCCGCCGTGCTGGCGCTCCAGGAGGCCGACCTCCTCGTCTCGCTCGGCGCACGGTTCGACGACCGCGTGACAGGCAAGGCGGCGCTCTTCGCCCCGAACGCCAAGGTCGTGCACGTGGACATCGACCCCGCGGAGATCTCGAAGATCCGCACCGCGGATGTGCCGATCGTGGGAGATGTCCGCGACGTGCTGACCGATCTGGATGCCGCGTTCCGCGGTGCCACCGCCAGCGCGAAGCCCGACATCGAGGAGTGGTGGTCGTACCTCGATGGCCTCCGCACCGAGTTCCCGCTCGGCTACGCGCCGACGACCGACGGCCTCCTCGCTCCGCAGTACGTGATCCAGCGCATCGGCGAGCTCACCGGTCCCGAGGGCATCTTCGCCTCGGGTGTCGGCCAGCATCAGATGTGGGCGGCGCAGTTCATCAAGTACGAGCGCCCGAACGCCTGGCTGAACTCCGGCGGTGCCGGCACCATGGGCTACTCGGTGCCCGCGGCGATGGGTGCGAAGGTCGCAGAGCCGGAGCGTCACGTCTGGGCGATCGACGGCGACGGCTGCTTCCAGATGACCAATCAGGAGCTCGCGACCTGCACCATCAACAACATCCCGATCAAGGTCGCGATCATCAACAACTCCTCGCTGGGCATGGTGCGCCAGTGGCAGACGCTGTTCTACGACGGCCGCCACTCGAACACCGACCTCAACACCGGGCACGGCACGGTCCGAATCCCCGACTTCGTGAAGCTCGCCGAGGCGTACGGCTGCCTGGCGATCCGCGTGGAGAAGGAGGAAGAGGTGGATGCCGCCATCCAGCTCGCGCTCGAGACGAACGACCGCCCCGTGGTGATCGACTTCGTCGTGAGCGCCGACTCCATGGTGTGGCCGATGGTCCCGCAGGGCGTCAGCAACAGCTACGTCCAGTACGCCCGCGAGCACGCGCCCGACTTCGACCAGGAGGACTGATCCATGTCGACTCACGTGCTGAGCCTGCTGGTGGAGAACACCCCAGGACTCCTCACCCGCGTCGCCGGGCTGTTCGCCCGTCGCGGCTTCAACATCGACTCCCTCGCCGTCGGCGTGACCGAGGTGCCCGGTATCTCCCGCATCACGGTCGTCGTCGACGTCGAGGAGCTGCCGCTCGAGCAGGTCACGAAGCAGCTCAACAAGCTGATCAACGTGATCAAGATCGTCGAGCTCGATTTCTCGACGTCGGTCCAGCGCGAGCACATGCTCGTGAAGGTGCGCACCGACAACGCCACGCGCTCGAACGTGATCGAGGTCGTGAACCTCTTCCGCGCGTCGGTGGTGGATTACGCCTCGGATGCGCTCGTGATCGAGGTGACCGGCGACAAGGGCAAGGTCGACGCCATGCTCCGTGCACTGGAGCCCTTCGGCATCAAGGAGATCGCGCAGTCGGGTCTTCTCGCCATCGGGCGCGGCGGTAAGAGCATCACCGAACGCGTCCTGCGCGGCTGACCATCCCGAGCAACACAGTCTTCGCCGCTCCTGGAGCGCGCGAATCCCGACGAAACGCAAAGAACAAGGAGAAACACACAGTGAGCACCGAGATCTTCTACGACGCCGACGCAGACCTGTCCCTGATCCAGGGCAAGAAGGTCGCGATCGTCGGCTACGGCTCGCAGGGCCACGCCCACGCGCAGAACCTGCGCGACTCGGGCGTCGAGGTCGCCATCGCACTGAAGGAGGGCTCCAAGTCCGCCGCGAAGGCCGAAGAGGCCGGCTTCCCCGTGAAGACCGTCGCCGAGGCCACCGAGTGGGCCGACGTCATCATGATCCTCGCGCCGGACCAGCACCAGCGCATCATCTACAGCGAGTCCATCGCGCCGAACCTCACGGCCGGCAAGACGCTCGCCTTCGCACACGGCTTCAACATCCGCTTCGGCTACATCGACGCACCCGAGGGTGTCGACGTGATCCTCGTCGCTCCGAAGGCTCCGGGCCACACTGTCCGTCGCGAGTTCGTCGCCGGCCGTGGCATCCCGGACATCATCGCCGTCGAGCGCGACGCATCGGGTCACGCCTGGGACCTCGCCCTCTCGTACGCGAAGGCCATCGGCGGCACCCGCGCCGGCGTCATCAAGACGACCTTCACCGAAGAGACCGAGACCGACCTGTTCGGCGAGCAGGCCGTGCTCTGCGGTGGCGTGAGCCACCTCGTGCAGGCTGGCTTCGAGACGCTGACCGAGGCCGGCTACCAGCCGCAGATCGCCTACTTCGAGGTGCTGCACGAGCTCAAGCTCATCGTCGACCTGATGTGGGAGGGTGGCATCGCCAAGCAGCGCTGGTCGATCTCCGACACCGCCGAGTTCGGCGACTACGTCTCGGGCCCGCGCGTCATCGACGAGCGCGTCAAGGAGAGCATGCAGGGCGTGCTGGCCGACATCCAGTCGGGCGCCTTCGCGAAGCGCTTCATCGACGACCAGGACAACGGGGCCGAGGAGTTCCTCGCGCTGCGCGCCAAGGAGGAGCAGCACCCCATCGAGGTCACCGGCAAGGAGCTGCGTTCGCTCTTCGCCTGGAAGCAGCAGGACGAGGACTACGTCGACGGCAGCGCTGCGCGCTGACCTGAGTCCAGCCTGACCTGAGTCAAGAAGAACGGGCGCCCCCTCGGGGGCGCCCGTTCTTTCGTCTTCATCCCGGCGGGTCAGGTCCGGGTGAGTTCCTCGAGGATCTCGATCACGTGTCGGTAGGAGCGGCCGGTGGCCCTGGTCATCCCGATCTCGCACGTGCGGTTGGCCGACACGAACGCATCGAAGCCGCCGCGCTCCTCCTCCGCGGCCGCGATCTCCGCGGATTCCTGTGCGGTCGCACTGGCGGTGAGTTCCGGATGCAGCATCCCGCGGTCACCGGCGAACGCGCAGCAGCCCCAGCCCTCCGGGATGAACACGTCGTCGGCGACGGCGGCCGCGATCGCGGTCAGAGCGCCCGTCGCCCCGAGGGCGGTCGTCGAGCACGTCGGGTGCACAGCCACCGTCGGGAGCTTCGCCGGCACGGTCAGCCGCGGCAACACCTCACGGGCGACGTAGGTGGTCGCATCCTCGATCCGGAGCCCGGCGTACTTCGGATTCTTCGCCACGGACTGCGCGAGCATCACATCGAGGCCCTCGGTGCAGGATGCGGCGTCGCACACCACGGGGAGCTCTCCCTGGCGGCTCGCCTCCCAGAGGGAATCCAGTACCCGGTCGGACATGAGCCGGTAACCGTCGAGGTGGCCCTTGGATTTCCAGGGCGTGCCGCAGCAGAGGCCGCCGTTCTCCTCCGGGATCACCAGGGGGATCCCGGCGCGGTCCAACAGCTCACGCAGCGCGTCCCTCGATCCCTGGCCCTCGCCCTCCGCGCCGAACATCGTGCCGATGCACGCGCCGAAGAACACGACCTGCGCATCGCTCGGGGCCGCGGGGCGCGGAGGCTTCGACCCGCCGCGGGGGAGTCCCGTGTCGTAGAGCGGGAGCGTGTCGGCACCCAGAACGGCGCGTCCCACCTGGGTCACGCCGCGGACCAGCGGAGCCGGGAGCGCGTCGGCGACTGTGAGGGCGATGCCGCCGGCCCGGGTGACCGTGCTCCAGTGCTTCGCCGCCGTGCCCCAGAGGGCACCCTCGACCGCGTTCGACTGCTCGGCCCGCAGCCGACGAACCAGGTCGCCGGTGTTGATGTCGACCGGGCACGCCACGCCGCACATGCCGTCGACGGCGCAGGTCCGCACGCCGTCGTAGTCATAGTCCTTCTGCAGATCGCGCAGCAGCTCGGTGTCGCCCTGCTCTTCGGCCCAGGCCATGTCGCGGCGGATCACGATGCGCTGACGCGGGGTGAGCGTGATGCTCTTGCTCGGACACGTCGGCTCGCAGTATCCGCACTCGACGCAGCGGTCGACCTCGTTCTCGACCGTGGGAACGCGCTTGAGGTCGTGCAGGTACGAGTCGGGGTCGTCGGAGAGGACGACGCCGGGGTTGAGGATGCCGTCGGGATCGAGCAGGCCCTTGATCTCCCACATCATGTCGGTCAGCTCGTCGCCGTACTGGCGGCGCACGAACGGCGCCATGATGCGACCGGTTCCGTGCTCGGCCTTCAGCGAACCCTGCTGGGACAGCACCAGGTCGACCAGGTCGTCCGTGAACCGGCGGTAGCGGGCGACGCTGTCGGCGTCGTCGAAGCGCTCGTTGAGCAGGAAATGGACGTTCCCGTCCTTCGCATGACCGAAGATGACCGAGCCCTCGTAACCGTGCTCGGCGAACAGTTCGATCAGTCGCTCACAGGTCACGAGCAGGCGGGGGACAGGGACGACGATGTCTTCGAGCAGAGCGGTCGTGCCGGAGGGACGCGCACCCGCCACCGCCGTGTAGAGACCCTTGCGCACATGCCACAGCGCCGCCCGCTCGGCGGCGTCCGTCGTGAGTCGAGGCGCCACGGCCAGCGGCAGGGCCTCGAAATGCACCTGGGCGGCGGCGCTCGACTCCGTGAGGGACGCAGCATCGGAGGCGTGGACTTCCACGAGCAGGGCCGCATGCCCCTGGACGTCGATCTCCGCGATCGCCGCCGGGACATCGCTCAGACCCTGTGCCACGCGCAGCGATGCGGCATCCATCAGCTCGATCGTCGCGAGGCCGAGACGCGTGAGGTCGGGGAGTGCGGTCATGGCGGCCGACAGCGTCTCGAACACGAGCAGACCGGTGGCGATCGCCGGACGAACCTCGATCGTGCGGAACCGTGCCTCGGCGACGAACGCGAGGGTGCCCTCGGACCCGATGATGAGGTGCTCGAGGATGCGCACCGGATCGTCGAAGTCGAGCAAGGCGTTGAGGCCGTAGCCCATGGTGTTCTTCATCGAGAACTGCTGCCGGAGGAAGGCGACGTGCTCCGGTGCGGCGAGCAATCGGGCGCGCAGGGCCAGGAGCCCGTCGGCGATCGCCGGTTCCGCGGCGCGCAGCAGCTCGTTCGCGTCGGGTCGTCCGGTGTCGAGGATCGTCCCGCTCGGGAGCACGATCGTCATCGATTCGATGGTCTGGTACGAGTTCTCGGTGATGCCGCAGGCCATGCCGCTGGAGTTGTTCGCCACGACCCCGCCGATCGTGCAGGCGATCTCACTCGCCGGGTCGGGCCCGAGCTTGCGGCGGTGGCGTGTCAGCCGGGTGTTGACCTGGCGAACCGTGGCTCCGGGACCGACGCGGACGAATGCGCCGTCGTCCTCCACGCGGATGTCGCGGAAGTGGCTGCGCGTGTCGACGAGGATGTCGCCGCTGACGCTCTGCCCCGACAGGCTCGTCCCGCCGGAGCGGAAGGTCATCGTGCGTCCCGCCGCACGCACGGCGCCGAACGCACGGGCGACGCCCTCGGCATCCGCGGGGGAGAGCACCGCATCCGGGATGAGCAGGTAGTGCGAAGCGTCGTGTGCCCGGGCGAAGCGGTCGATGGACCGGGAGTGCACCTCGGTCGTGGGGCCCAGTAGTGCGGGATCCAGCGGTTCGGCGAGTGTGGTCGGCACGGTGCTCCTCTGCTCCGTCGAAAGATTGTCTGACAAGTGTACCGACGGCGGGGCGTTTCGTTAGACTGACCGGATGACCATGAGCTCGGACGCGCCGCTCGGCATCGTCGGCGTGGTCGACGCCGTCACCGCTCAGCTGCGCGGACGCATCCTCCGCGGCGAGATCGGCTCCGGCACGCCGCTCACGGAGTCAGCCGTCTCGCAGACGTTCGGGGTGGCCAGGCCGAGTGCGAAAGCAGCCATCGAACAGCTCGTCGCCACCGGACTCCTGGTGCGCACCGCGCATCGAAGCGCCCGCGTCGTCGGGATCGACTCCGAGACCGTGCGCGACGTCTATCGCACGAGGGCACGGCTGGAGAGCGCGGCGCTGCGCGAACTCGCCGTGACCAGGACCGTTCCGGACGCTGCCCGCGACGCCAACGCCGAGATCCTCGCGATGCCGGCCGGCCCCGACCCGGCGACTGTCGGCCCTGATCTGCGCTTCCACACCGCGCTCATCGACGCGCTCCAGAGCGAGCGGACCGGTCGCATGTACCGCAGCGTCCTCGACGAGGTGCGACTGTGCATGGCGCAAGTGCAGGGCCGCCGCCTGCTCGACGCTGCGGTGATCGCTGCCCAGCACGCCGACATCCTCGACGCGGTCGAGTCCGGAGAGGGCGAGCGTGCGGCCGCCCTCCTCGAGGCGCATCTCACTTCGGCCGAGGAGAGGCTCGTCGAAGCGCTCGACGCTGACTAGAGCCGATCGGCCGTCACTCGGCCGGGGCCTCGTCGACGACGATGGGCGCTTCCGTGGAATCCGCCCATTCCGGCGCGGGGAGGACGGTGTCCACCTGCCCCGCCTGGATCGCTCGCAGCGCCTCGGTGATCTCCTCGTCGTTCTCGGGAACGGGAAGGTCGCATGCACGCAGCTCGGAGGCGAACTGCAGCGTCAGCCGGTTCTTGCCCGCTTCCACGGCCTGTGCCGTCGTGCCGGTGATGATCTCGCTGCCGGTCTGGATCGCGGAGACCTCATCGCAGACGTGGTACACCTTGCCGCCCTCGACCCACACGACCTCGTCCTTGCCGAGCAGCTGGATCACGGCGGACTGATCGGCCGTGTACTGCTCGACCGACGGCGGAGCGAAGTCGACGCCGAGGACGACGGCGAGAGCCGCGAGGGCTACTCCGACGATGCCGGCCGTCGTCTTCTGGCCCTTGTCCATGTCCTTGTTGAGGAAGATCAGGATGACGAGGGGGAGGAAGGCGACGATCGCGATGATCGCGCCGAGCTGGTTCTGCACGAAGAACCGTGTCTTGTCGGACTTCCGCGCGGGGTCGAGGCGATTCGCCTTCTTCCAGAGCACGGACCCGGTGATCGAGAGTGCGGCGATCACGACGAGCAGCACGAGGAGTGCGATGAACGCCCACTGCGGGAACGTCGCCGTGACGCCGTGCTCCTCGAGCAGTCCGGTGTCGGGGTTGCGGAGGAGCTGTCCGTCCTCGCCGACGTAGACGCGCTGGCGCAGCAGCCAGAAGATGCCGACGGCTTCGCCGATGATCGCGATGGCCCAGAGCACGGCAGCGATCCAGCGGAAGCGGGTGGCCTTCGCTTTCGCCTCGGGAGTGGGGACCCATCCGGCGGGCGGCTCGGTGTTCGTGCTGCTCGCCGCAGGCCGCTCGACGTCGGCGTTCTTGTTGTCGCTGTCGGCCACGGTGCTCCCCTTTTCCCTCCGGTGCCCGCCATACCGGCTCAAGGCAACCCCGAGCATAGTGGACCGGGTGTCCTACTCTGGGGAGATGACTTCCGATTCCGACGACGCCCTCAGCTGGGAGGGCGACGACGCCGCGGCGCCGCAGGATCGCGCCCTTCCGCACGGCTGGAACGCCGTGGGCAGGGGCAGCGAAGAGGTGGGGACGGTCGAGGATGACGGCACCGTCACCCCCGCTGCGACCGACGCGCCGGCGGGCATGAGCACCATGATGCTGTTGATCCTCGGGGTCGTCGGCGGCGTCTATCTCCTCTACACGATCGGCTGGATCGTCGGCGGACTGCGACTCAAGCCGCTGGCCTCGTTCCTCGTCGACGACGCCATGTTCCTGCCGTGGTTCGTGCTGGCGATCGCCGCGCCGGCGCTGTGGTTCCTCGCGACCTGGGTCCTGACCCGGGGGAGGGCCGCGTGGATCCGCGTCGCCGTGCTGCTCGCGGGCGTGGTCCTCCTCGTTCCCTGGCCCTTCGTCACCGTGGGGGTGATCGGATCGTGAGTGCGTCTTCCGCTCCTCAGCAGGTCTCGGCGGGCTCGCCCCGCTGGCTCGTCGGACTCGTCATCGGGCTGGCAGGGCTGTTCTACGCCTACGCGGTGTGGAACGCCGTCGCACACCTGATCACGATGGCGCAGACCGGATTGACCGGTGGGGGATGGGCGACACTCCTGTTCGGCGTCGCCTTTCCCGCCATCGTCTTCGCGTTCGCGTTCGTGATCGGGCGACGACGCAATGTCGGAGAGCTCTCCCTGGTGTTCCTCGCGGGACTCGGCATCGTCGCGGTCTTCTGGATGAGCCTCATCGCGCTCAGCCTCACGATGCCGAGCGCCTGAGTCGCACACGGTCACACGGCACGGAGGGCCTCGAGCGCTCGGGTAGAGTTGACGCGATCGCGCCCCCATGGTGTGCGGCGCATCGGCCACTCCCGCCTGCCGCGCTGCCCCGAAGGATCCACTGTGCCGAAGCCCGTCGTGCTCATCGCCGAAGTACTCTCTCCCGCCACCATCGAGGCCCTCGGCCCCGACTTCGACGTCCGCAACGTCGACGGCACCGACCGTGAGGCGCTGTTCGCGGCGCTGGCGGATGCCGATGCCGTGCTGGTCCGCTCGGCGACCCGCATCGATGAGGAAGCGCTCACCCACGCGCCGAAGCTCAAGGTCGTCGCCCGTGCCGGAGTCGGCCTCGACAACGTCGACATCAAGGCGGCCACGGCTGCCGGCGTCATGGTCGTCAATGCGCCGACCTCCAACATCGTCTCCGCCGCCGAGCTCACGGTCGGCCACATCCTGAGCCTCGCCCGCCGCATCCCCGCCGCGCACGCCTCGCTCTCCGCAGGCGCCTGGAAGCGCAGCTCCTTCACGGGAGCCGAACTCTTCGAGAAGACGGTCGGCATCGTCGGCCTCGGTCGCATCGGTGCGCTCGTCGCCGCGCGCCTTGCCGCTTTCGACATGCGTGTCGTCGCCTACGACCCCTACGTCACCTCGGCGCGCGCCCAGCAGCTCGGCGTGCAGCTCCTCTCGCTCGATGAGCTCGTCGCCGAGTCCGACTTCCTCACGATCCACATGCCGAAGACGCCGGAGACCACTGGCATGATCGGTGCCGAGCAGTTCAAGGCCATGAAACCGACCGCGTTCGTCGTCAACGTCGCGCGCGGCGGCCTGATCGACGAGGAGGCGCTGCACGCCGCCCTCGTCGCGGGAGAGATCGCCGGTGCGGGCCTCGACGTCTTCACCTCCGAGCCCCCCGCAGAGGGTGGCACCGCTCGTCCGCTGCTCGATCTTCCCAACGTCGTCGTCACCCCGCACCTCGGTGCGAGCACCGAGGAGGCGCAGGAGAAGGCCGGTGTCTCGGTCGCCCGATCCGTGCGTCTCGCGCTCGGCGGCGACCTGGTGCCCGACGCGGTCAACGTCGCCGGCGGTGTCATCGACCCGTACGTGCGCCCCGGTATCTCGCTGGTCGAGAAGCTCGGTCAGATCTTCGCGTCGCTGGCGACCTCGCCGCTCACGAGCCTCGACGTCGAGGTGCACGGTGAGCTCAACGACTACGACGTGAGCGTGCTCAAGCTCGCCGCTCTCAAGGGCGTCTTCACGAACATCGTCAGCGAGACCGTCTCCTACGTCAACGCGCCGCTCCTCGCAGACCAGCGCGGCATCGCCGTGCGCCTGCTCAAAGACGACGTGAGCGATGAGTATCGCAACGTGATCACGCTCGCCGGCGCGCTGTCGGACGGGTCCCAGCTGTCGGTGTCCGGCACGCTCACGGGCCCGAAGCAGGCCGAGAAGCTGATCGGCATCAACGATCACGCGCTCGAGCTGCCGATCGAGAAGCACCACGTCGTCATGCTGTACACCGACCGTCCCGGCATCGTCGCGGTCTACGGTCAGAAGTTCGGCGAGGCGGGCATCAACATCGCCGGCATGCAGATCGCCCGCGAGGCGGCCGGTGCACAGGCGCTCAGCGTTTTGACGCTGGACTCCCCGGTGTCCGACGAGCTGCTCGACGACGTGCGCGACGCGATCGACGCCGACCTGTTCCGTCAGATCGAGATCACCGAGGTCTGATCGAAGGCTGCAGACAGGAGGGCGGGAGCGTGATGCTCCCGCCCTCCTCTGTAGGGCGTTGCGGTCAGGCTGTCGCCTTCAGCACCAGCGCGATCAGCTCGGCGAGCTCGTCGCTGCGGGGGACCAGACGCTCGGGCCCGTGCACGTCGAGCGAGTTGTTGAAGTAGAGCCCGTCGCTGACCAGCATCACGAGGTCGAGGCTCGCCGTGTCGCGCACGTGCGGACGGATCGTCTCGGCCCAGCGTCGTCGGGTCTCACGCAGCATGTCGGCTGCCGGCACGGATCCGCCCTGCGCGAGTCGGGTCGCGGCGATGAGTGCGCGGTCGAGTGCGTCGTCTTCCATCACCGATGTGCGCACGTAGTACGCGACGGGACCTTCCTCAGCGGACGACATCCGTTCCAGGTCGAGTGTCGTGAGGTTGTCGAGGCGGTCCATCAGCCCGGCTTCGAGGTCATCCTTCGAGCCGAAGTGGTAGAGGAGCCCGCCCTTCGACACCCCCGCGGCCTTGGCCGTCGCGTCGAGTGTCGCCGCACGTTCGCCGTCTTCGATGAGGATCGCTTCGAAGGCGTCGAGCACCTTCTCGCGGGCGAGGGGAGGTCGGGGCATCGTGGATCCTCTGCACAGGGGAGCGGCGGGAATTCTGTTACTATACCATCCGGACGGTTCACTAACGATGCCGCCGAAATTGTGAGAGGTGTTCCATGACCCGTACTGCGTCGATCCCGACGACAGAGACGGATGCTCCCCGCGTCGGAGCCCGCGGCTGGGCGGCGCTTGTCGTCCTCATGCTGCCGGTGCTGCTGGTGTCGGTGGACAACACGGTGCTGAGCTTCGCGCTCCCCGAGATCTCCATCGCGCTCGCCCCCACCGGGGCCGAGCAGCTGTGGATCATCGACGTGTACCCCCTGGTGCTCGCCGGGCTCCTGGTGACGATGGGCACGCTGGGCGACCGCTTCGGCCGCCGGAAGATGCTGCTGATCGGTGCGACCGGCTTCGCCGCCGTGTCGGCTCTCGCCGCCTTCGCGCCGACGGCCGGGCTGCTCATCGCCGCCCGCGCGCTCCTCGGTTTCTTCGGCGCCATGCTGATGCCGTCGACCCTCTCGCTGCTGCGCTCGATCTTCCAGAACCGCGACCAGCGCCGCATGGCGATCGCGGTGTGGGCCTCGGCGTTCTCCGCCGGTTCCGCCCTCGGACCCATCGTGGGCGGATTCCTCCTCGAGCACTTCGCCTGGGGATCGGTGTTCCTCATCGCCGTCCCCGTGCTCATCCCGCTCCTGATCGCGGCACCGCTGCTCGTCCCGGAGAGCCGCGACCCGAACCCGGGCCGCATCGACCTGATCAGCATCGCGCTCTCGATGGCGACCATGATCCCCGTCGTCTACGCGATCAAGTCGCTGGCCGTCGACGGACCGAGCCTCACTGCCGGCGCATGGGCTCTGCTCGGCTTCGGCATGGGGTACCTGTTCGTCCGTCGCCAGCTGCGCTCCCGGACGCCGATGCTCGACATGGCGCTGTTCCGGCGAGGCTCATTCTCCGGGGCGATCCTGGTGAACCTGCTCAGCGTCGTCGCGCTCGTCGGCTTCCTCTACTTCGTGTCGCAGCACCTGCAGCTGGTGCTCGGGCTGTCGCCGATGATGGCGGGCTTGGCACTCGTCCCCGGCATGCTCGCGATGATCGTCGCCGGCCTCTCGGTCGTGCCCGTCTCGCGCCGCGTGCCGCCGCACATCGTGATCCCGGTCGGACTCGCGTTCTCGGTGGCGGGCTACCTGATCGTGGCATTCACGACCCACGCGCACGGAGTGCTTCCCCTCGTCATCGCCTTCGTCGTGCTCGGCATCGGCATCGGGGCGGCGGAGACGATCTCGAACGAGCTGATCCTCTCCAGTGCCCCCGCGGCGAAGGCCGGCGCGGCGAGTGCCGTCTCCGAAACCGCGTACGAACTCGGCGCCGTGCTCGGCACCGCGGTGTTGGGTGGCATCATCACCGCGTTCTACCGCGGCGCGCTCGTGCTGCCCGAAGGGCTGCCGGCCGATGTGGCGCACGCGGCGGGGGAGACCCTGGCCGGCGCCTACACCGCGGCGCAGGAGCTCCCGGGGCAGCTCGGGACAGCGCTGTGGGATGCGGCTGCTGCCGCGTTCGGCTCCGGTGTGATGGTGACGTCGCTGATCGGCGCTGCCCTCGTAGTCCTCGCCGGTGTCATCGCGGCCGTCACACTGCGCAAAGCCCCCTCGCACTGACCAGTACGCTGGGAGGACCGGCCCGCTCGACCCCGTCGGGCCCGGCCGGTCCATCCCCGTGCAGTGCGCAAGGAGTGTCATGTCGCGTGTCGTGAAGCTGGCCGTCATCCCCGGTGACGGCATCGGTCCCGAGGTCATCGCCGAGGCGGAGAAGGTGCTCGACGCCGTCACCGCGTCCAGCGATGTGGTCTTCGACAAGACCCGTTTCTCGCTGGGTGCCGGGCGCTTCCTCGAGACCGGCGACACCCTCACCGACGACGACCTCGCATCGATCGCCGCGAACGATGCGATCCTGCTCGGTGCGGTCGGAGGCACGCCGGGCGACCCGCGTCTGAAGGATGCGAACATCGAGCGGGGACTGCTGCTGAAGCTGCGCTTCACCCTCGACCACTACGTGAACCTGCGGCCGTCGAAGCTCTTCGCGGGCGCGCCCGGCCCCCTGGCGGATCCGGGTGAGATCGACTTCGTCGTGGTCCGTGAGGGCACGGAAGGTCCCTACGTCGGCAACGGCGGTGCGATCCGCAAGGGCACGCCGCAGGAGGTCGCGAACGAGACTTCGGTGAACACGGCCTTTGGTGTGGAGCGCGTCGTGCGCTACGCCTTCGATCTCGCCGAGCGCCGCCGCAAGAAGCTGACTCTCGTGCACAAGACCAACGTGCTCGTGCACGCAGGAGCCATCTGGCAGCGTGTCGTCAACGAGGTCGCCGCCGAGCACCCCGACGTGACCGTCGACTATCTGCATGTCGACGCGGCCACGATCTTCCTGGTCACCGACCCCTCGCGCTTCGACGTGATCGTCACCGACAACCTGTTCGGCGATATCCTCACCGACCTCGCGGGAGCCGTGACCGGCGGTATCGGACTCGCGGCATCGGGGAACATCAACCCCGACGGCGCGTTCCCCTCGATGTTCGAGCCCGTGCACGGTTCGGCGCCCGACATCGCGGGCCAGCAGAAGGCCGACCCGACCGCGGCGATCCTCTCGATCGCACTGCTGCTCGACCACCTCGGCCTCCCAGAGGAATCCGCACGCGTGAGCGCGGCGGTCGAGGCCGACATCGCCGCACGCACGGCGGCACGAACGACGGCGGAGATCGGCTCCGCGATCACTGCGCGCCTCTGACTGCAGGCGTAGGCTGAACGGGCGCGACGATGCGCCCACCCACGAGGAATGGATGATGAGATGACGACCATCGATGCCGAGGCGACCGTGGCTCCCCTGGAGTTCCTCGTCATGAAGAACCTGAACGCTGTGTCACCCGACCGTCTCGCCGAGGCGCTGGAGAATCCGGGCTTCGGCGTGGTCTTCACCGATCACATGGTCGACATCTGCTGGTCCGCCAAGGGCGGGTGGCACCGCCCGCGCGTGCAGCCGTACGGTCCGATTCCGCTGGATCCCGCCGCATCCGTCCTTCACTACGCGCAGGAGATCTTCGAGGGCATCAAGGCCTACCGTCACGCCGACGGCTCGATCCACACGTTCCGTCCCGACCGCAACGCCGCGCGCCTGCAGGCCAGCGCCCGCCGCCTCGCGCTGCCGGAGCTGCCGACCGAGTACTTCATCCAGTCGCTGCGCGAGCTCATCGCCGTCGACGGCCGCTGGGTGCCCACCGGGGCGGACCAGAGCCTCTACCTGCGGCCCTTCATGTTCGCCAAGGAGGCCTTCCTCGGCGTCCGCGCCGCCCAGAAGGTCGCCTACTACGTGATCGCCAGCCCTGCGGGCGCCTACTTCACGGGCGGCGTCAAGCCGGTGCGCATCTGGCTCTCCGAGGAGTACGCTCGCGCCGGCAAGGGAGGCACGGGAAAGGCGAAGACCGGCGGCAACTATGCCTCCAGCCTGCTCGCACAGAGCGAGGCCAGCGCGAAGGGCTGCGACCAGGTGGTCTTCCTCAACGAGAAGCGCGACGTCGAAGAGCTCGGCGGCATGAACGTCGTCTTCGTCTTCAAGGACGGCCGGGTGGTGACACCGGAGTCGGACAGCATCCTCGAGGGCATCACGCGCGACTCGCTGCTGCAGCTCGCGGAGGACCGCGGCTACACGGTCGAGAAGCGTCCGATCTCGATCGACGAGTGGCGTGAAGGCGTGGCTTCCGGAGACATCGTCGAGGTGTTCGCCTGCGGCACCGCGGCAGTCGTCACTCCGATCGGTGCGCTGGTCGGCGACGGGTTCGACGAGCCGCAGCCGCTGGGCGAGCTCGCCCTCTCGCTGCGTGAGGAGCTCACCGACATCCAGTACGGTCGCCGCGAAGACAAGCACGGCTGGCTCCTGCGTCTCGACGCCTGAGCCGCGGGAGCGCTCGGTAGGCTGGATCCATGAAGATCGCCCGGTTCAGCCACGACGAAGCCATCATGTACGGGATCATCGACGAGCGCGAGCTCGTGGTGCTCGCCGGAGACCCGATGTTCACCGGGTACGAGACCACCGGCGCGCGTGTGCCGCTCGCGGATGCTGCGCTGCTCGCCCCGGTGATCCCGCGGTCGAAGGTCGTCTGCGTCGGCAAGAACTACCACGACCACGCCGCCGAGATGGGGGGAGTGGCTCCCGAGGAGCCGCTGCTCTTCCTGAAGCCCAACACCTCGGTGATCGGCCCCGGCGACGCGATCGTGCGTCCGACCCTCTCCGAGCGCACCGAGTACGAGGGTGAGCTCGTCGTGGTGATCGGCAAGATCGCGAAGAACGTGAAGGCCGAGAACGCACTCGACTACGTGCTGGGCTACACGATCGGGAACGACGTGACCGCGCGTGACCTGCAGCGCAAGGACGGCCAGTGGTCGCGTGCGAAGGGCTTCGACACGTTCTGCCCCCTCGGGCCGGTCATCGAGACCGATTTCGACCCGGCGAACGCCACCATCGAGACCCGCGTGAACGGAGAGGTGCGGCAGCACGCACCGCTGACCGACATGATCCACTCCGTGCCGGCGATCATCGAGTACGCCTCCGCCGTGTTCACCCTGCTGCCCGGAGACGTGATCATGACGGGGACGCCGGCCGGTGTCGGCACGTTCGAGGCCGGCGACGTGGTCGAGGTCGAGATCTCGGGACTGGGCATCCTGCGCAACAGCGTGCGCGACGCCGTACCCGCACCATGAGCGATGTCGCCCTGACGGCGACGCAGCAGGCGACCGTCCAGCGGCGGACCGTACTGGTGCTGTCCTTCGGGCAGGTGCTGGGCGGCATCGCCTTCGGCGCCACGGTGTCGCTCGGCGCTCTTCTGGCGGCGGACATCTCGGGGAACGATGCGCTCTCCGGCCTGGCGACGGCGTCGGTCACGTTGGGAGCGGCGGCGTGCGCCATTCCGCTCGCGCGTCTCGCCGCGCGCGTCGGGCGGCGTCGGGCACTCACCCTCGGCAACCTGTTCGCGCTGGTCGGCATCGCCGTCGTCATCCTCGCCGCCTCGGTGCGGGTCTTCCCCCTGCTGCTGGCGGGCATCCTGATGATCGGCGCCGGCAACGCGGGCAACCTGCAGTCCCGGTTCGCGGCCACGGATCTGGCAGCACCTCAGCATCGCGGCCGTGATCTCTCGATCGTCGTCTGGTCGACGACCATCGGCGGGGTCGCCGGGCCCTTGCTCCTCGGTCCCGGAGAGATCGTGGGGCAGGCGGTCGGCATGCCGCCGCAGACCGGCTCCTATCTGTTCTCGTTCGTCGCGCAGTGTGCGGCTCTGGTGCTGTACCTCGTAGCCCTCCGCCCCGATCCGCTGCTCGCTGCGCAGCGTCTCGCGAAGGTGGCGGCGGCGACGACCGGGGCCGTGGTGCTCGACCGCCCTCGTGTAGCGCGCTACGCGATCTTCGCGGTCGCCGGATCCCACGTGGTGATGGCGTCCGTGATGGCGATGACGCCGGTGCATCTGTCGCACATGGCGCACGGCGCGCAGGGCATGGCTCCCACTCCGGCCGATGTGTCCGCGCTCGTGGGTATCACGATCGCTTTGCACGTCGGCGGCATGTACGCCCTGTCGCCCGTGTTCGGCGTGCTCGCCGACCGCTGGGGGCGTCTGCGCGTGGTGCTGTTGGGTCAGGTGCTGCTCGCCGGTGCGCTGGCGTTCGCCGTGTTCACGGGCACGGAGGCCTGGGGCGTGATGGTCGCGCTCATCCTGCTGGGGCTGGGCTGGAGTGCGGCGACGGTCGCCGGTGCCGCACTGCTCACTGAGGCCTCCGCACCGGAGCTGCGCACCCGCAGGCAGGGCCGCAGCGACTCGCTGATGAGCCTCTCGGCGGCAGCCGGATCGGTACTGGCCGGGGTCGTCCTGGCGAACTTCCAGTACGCGGGGCTCGGTGTGGCCGCGTTCATCCTGGTGATCGCGATCGTCGCCCTGTCTCCGCTGGCTCGCTCCGGCACCCGATGAAGGACTGGGCCGGGGTCGGGGAGGCATACGCCGCCTCGTACGCGGACCTCTGCGCCGGAACCTTCCCCGTGATGCGTGACGCGCTGGGCACGCCTGGCGACCGCAACCTGCTCGATGTCGGTGCCGGCGACGGCACACTCGCCGAAACGTGGTCGGTGGGTGGATGGGATGTCACCGCCTGCGAACCGGAGGCGTCGATGCGCGCCGTCTCGCGGCGGCGGCATCCTGCGATCGAGCCGGTCGACGGTGCACTGCCCGATCTTCCGTTCGCCGACGGCACGTTCGACGTCGTCGTCGCGAACTTCGTGCTGAATCACGTCGCCTCGCCACGCGAATCGGCCGCCGAACTGCGCCGGGTGAGTCGCGGCATCGTCATCGCGACCACCTGGACGCTGTCGCCCTCCTGGCTCTGGGCCGAGATCACGGGACGTGCCGGGCTGAAGCCGTTCGCGGGCGCGAGGCTTCCGGCTGCGGAGGATTTCGAGCGGACGCCCGAGGGTTTCGCACGGATGCTGAGGGAGGCGGGCCTGGGCCATGTCGCCGTCGCGGAGCATGAGTGGACCTGGAACGCGCGGCCGGAAGCACTCTGGGCATCGGTCGAGGGCGGTGTCGCCGGTGCGGGCGCTCTGTACACCGGACTGGATGCGGGCGATCGGCGACGTTTCCGCGCGGCCTTCGACCTCGTCGTCGAGCAGCGGCGGAGAGGTGGCGTTCTGCCCCTCGAGCACCGGGCGGCGATAGCCGTGGCGACGGACGCCTGAACGCTCACCGCCCGCCAGCGGAGACGACCTCGTCCCCGTAGAATCGAAGGGCTATGGCTACCCCTCACCCCCTCACCACGACTGTCAGTGGTGCCGACGTCCGCGTCCGCTTCTGCCCATCGCCGACCGGTCTGCCGCACGTCGGCATGGTCCGCACGGCGCTCTACAACTGGGCGTACGCACGCCACAACGGCGGGAAGATGGTGTTCCGCATCGAGGACACCGATGCCGCCCGCGACAGCGAGGAGAGCTTCCGTCAGCTCGTCGATGCGCTCACCTGGCTCAAGATCGACTGGGACGAGGGTGTCGAGGTCGGCGGACCCCACGCTCCGTATCGGCAGTCCGAGCGCCACGACATCTACCGTGAGGTGATCGACAAGCTCATCGCCACCGGGGCGCTGTACGAGAGCTACTCGACGGCGGAGGAGATCGACGCGCGCAACGAGGCCGCAGGCCGCGCCAAGCAGCTCGGCTACGACAACTTCGACCGCGACCTCACCGACGAGCAGAAGGCGGCATTCCGCGCCGAGGGCCGCCAGCCCGCCCTGCGCCTGCGCGTGCCGGACGAGGACGTCACCTACGTCGACCTCATCCGCGGCGAGGTCACGTTCCCCGCGGGTTCGTTCCCCGACTTCGTGGTCGTGCGGCCGAACGGCGTGCCGCTGTACACGTTCGTGAACCCTGTCGACGACGCGCTCATGGGCATCACCCACGTCCTGCGCGGCGAAGACCTCATGCCCTCCACCGCGCGCCAGCTCTCGCTGTATGCGGCGCTGATCGACGCCGGTGTCACGACCTTCGTTCCGCGCTTCGCGCACATGCCGCTCGTGCTGGGCGAGACCGGCAACAAGAAGCTCTCCAAGCGCGACCCGCAGGCCGACCTGTTCCTGCACCGCGACCGCGGCTTCATCCCCGAGGGGCTGTTGAATTACCTGGCGCTGCTCGGGTGGTCGATCGGTCCGGACCGCGACGTGTTTTCGCTCGACGAGTTCACCGCGGCGTTCGACATCGAGAACGTCAATCCGAACCCGGCACGCTTCGACCAGAAGAAGGCCGAATCGATCAACGGCGACCACATCCGGATGCTGGGGGAGAAGGACTTCGCCGAGCGGACGATCCCGTATCTCGCGGCGGCCGGCCTCTTCGACGAGCCCACGCACGAGCAGCTCGTGATGGCCTTCCGGGTCGCACCGCTCGTGCAGGAGCGGGTGCAGCTGCTGGGCGAGGTCCCCGGTATGGTCGGGTTCCTGTTCGAGGACGAGGTCTCCTACGCTGAAGACGCTCTCAAGGGTCTGCCGGCGAATGCTGCGGAGGTCCTCGATGCGTGCGTCAGCGCCCTCGAGCCCGTGGAGGATTTCGTGCCCGAGAAGATCCAGGAAGCGCTGGCCACGGCGCTCGTCGAGAAGCTGGAGCTCAAGCCGCGGATCGCTTACGGGCCGCCGCGGGTCGCCATCACCGGCCGTCGGATCTCGCCGCCGCTGTTCGAGTCGATGGAGCTGCTCGGCAAGGATGAGTCCCTGCGTCGTCTGCGGTCGCTCTCGGCATTCCTCGCGAGCTGAGCGCGACGCGCCCGAGCGGCGGTGCGCACCGGTGGTTTTGGTGTTCCGCCGTCGCTCGGGTAAGCTTGAATCTCGGTGCGAGGCTCCGGTTTCGCCCTTGGGGTATGGTGTAATTGGCAACACGGCGGTTTCTGGTTCCGTTGTTCTTGGTTCGAGTCCAGGTACCCCAGCAAGACGAAAACCCCCGCTCAGGCGGGGGTTTCGTCGTTTCCGCGGGTACTGATTCCCGCTGGCGGCAGGCAGCTGTCGACGCCGACATCCATCGAACGGACGAGGCCGGCGGGGTTCGCACGCAATAGGCTCCGATCATGGCCCTGGAGTCTCTCTTCCTCCGTCTCGACCGGATCGCGGGCGGGCGGCAGGCCGGCGTCGCGATCAGCGAGGCCGACCGCACGCACCCCAAAACCGTGCGAGCGTTCACGTGGATCCTCTGGCTCCTCGTCGTCGAACTCGTGATCGGTGTGGGCGCCGTCATCGTCGCGCTGGTGCTGGCGGTCGATGGCGAGTCCGTCTCCGTCGCCGTCTGGATGCGAACTCTGGTCGTCCTCGCGATGACCGCGACATTGTTCTACTTCGCGTGGCGCGCGCAGTACGGCTGGCGATGGGCCTATCAGCGGCTGCGACTGTTCGCCCAGATTTTTCCCGTCATCACGCTCGTGATGGCCGCGATCCCCGGCCTGTACCCCCTCTGGATGGTGTCCGAGCAGATCGTCTTCAGTCTGATCATGATCGGCATAGCCGACTTCCTCACGAGCGATCACATGCGCCGTACCTTCGCGCGACCTCCGGCCGACGCCGAATAGCACGGCGGGGCGCGCGACGCCACTCCCTATCGCTGCACTTCGGAGACCGGCATCCTCGGCGGAGACGACTTCAGGGGAGGAGCACGAATGGCCAGACTGGTTCGAGTCGCACCGGATGAGGATCCGGGCTTCCGACGGGTTCGCTCGGGATCGGGTTTCCGCTACGTCGACCCCGCAGGCGAGACCGCACCGGAGGCGGATCGCGAACGCATCAGCGATCTGGTCATCCCTCCCGCGTGGCACGACGTGTGGATCGCGGCGGACCCGCTCGCGCACATCCAGGCCGTGGGGATCGACGGCGCGGGGCGCAAGCAGTATCTGTACCACCCGCTGTGGCGCGTGAGCCGTGATCGCCGCAAGTTCGTGCGAGCGCTCGACCTTGCGGCCGCGCTCCCCGGTGCCAGAGCTCAGGTGACCAGGGCGCTCAAAGAGGAAGGGCAGACCAAGGAGCGCGCTCTGGCTATCGCCTTCCGCCTGCTCGATGATGCGGCGCTCCGCATCGGCTCCGAGCGATACCTCGTGCGGCACGGCAGCCGCGGGCTCACGACCCTTCGCCGGCGCGACGTGCGCGTGTCCGGCAGCGACGTGGCGTTGTCCTTCCCCGCGAAGAGCGGCCGCACCGCCTCGATCGAGATCACCGACGAGTCGCTCGCGGACGCGCTGACCGATTTCGCCGCAGGGAAGTCAGGAGCTTTCCTTCTGGCCTATCGCCGCGGTCGCCGCCGCGTGCGCATCACTCCGGCCGAGGTCAACACCTACCTTCGCGAGGTGACGGGGGCGTCTTTCACGGCCAAGGACTTCCGTACCCTGCACGGGACCGTCATCGCGGCCGATGCACTCGCCCGGATCGGCGAGCTCGACCGTCGCAAAGATCGGGACCAGGCCGAGCGACTCGCCGTGCAGGCGGCCGCGACCGCGCTCGGGAATACGACGGCCGTCGCGCGCGGCAGCTACATCGATCCGCGGGTCTTCCGTCAGTACGCACGGGGACGCACGCTGGACCTCTCGGTGACGCCGGAGACGGCCATACGGCGGCTCCTGGGCGGGCCGGAGATCTCGAAGAAGGTCACCCGGCGAGCTGCAGCCAGACGACAGCGATGAGCATCGGGATGAGTGGTGTGGCCACCGCGACGATCACCGGCCACCACCGGATGCGGGTGTCCACGCTCCGGGCGCGCTCCGTGAGCGTGTCGCCGTCGCGGCGATAGGACTGTGGGTCGAGAGGTTCCGCTGCCTCGTCGCGGTACAGCAGCGTCCGTCGTCCGAACCGATCGTGCAGCGCGGCGATCACGGTGAGGAATCTGTGGAGCTCGCTCTCGTCGGTGAGGTCGACTGCAGGAAGGTACAGGTGCAGCGTGCTGTCGACGATCTCCAGATCGAGGTCGGCGCTCTCATCGAGAAGGATCGCCATCAGATCGGGTGTGAGCACATACAGCGCGTCGGTCTCGTAACCGTGCGGGACGGACACCTCGAACACATCGCTGAAGTTGCCCTCCAACCGCAGCTGCGAGCGGCCGGTCGGTCGTCGCGGAAGCACACTGAGCGCTCCACCGCCCCGACGCGAGCGGAGCGTGATCCTCGGCGCTTCCGACGGGAGGGGGATACGCACGGCGCGCGCGGTATGCGTCGTCGCTCCCTCGCGGTCGCCGACGACGAAGATGCGCTCGACGCTGTCGAACGGGAGGCTGGTGTGGAGTGCATCGAGGTGGTCCTGGGCGGTGCGGCTCCCACGGTCTATCTGCTCGTCGATGGATCCGCCCCAGATACGGTCGCCGATGTCTGCGCGGTACGTCCACCCGAGCGCCTGCGCGATGGCTTCGAGGTTCGCGCGTCGCCGTCGATGCTGCACGACTGCGAAGGTCGAGGTGGCGACGAGTACAGCGCCCGCGACGATCGTCGCCAGCTGTGCGAGGAGCAGGGCGGCACCATCGAGCCCGAAACCCACAGGCAGCAGATAGAACGCGACGCCGGCGGCGATCGCCAGATAGGCCGCCGACGCGGCAATCAGTCGGAAACCGCCCCGCACGGGGGCTCCCGCGTGCGGGGCGGACGTCGGTTCCGAGTGCGCGAGCACCGTCAGGGCTTGTAGACGATGGCGATGTTCAGCTGGCCGTTGTCGCGCGCCCAGGCGAGCCATCGCGGTTCGTTCAGCCCGTTGAGACGCTGGATCGGGATGACGTAGATGCCCTGATCGATCCGGCTCAGCGCGCGGAACTCCGGCTTCTTCGAGATCCAGATGGTGCCCCCGCCGTCCCACGGCTCGAGGCACGAGTACACATACCCGTGCTCGCGGAGGTTGATCCGGTCGGTCAGGCTCTCGGCCTGCTGTCGGAGCTCGGCGACGACGTCGGCGGGCACCGTGCCGTCCAGGGTGAACGCGGCGACGTCGTACACGTTGCCCTCGCCGAAGTCCCGCGTCGTGAGGATGGTCAGTTCCGTGACCCCCTTGTCGGAGGTGCGGGTCCACAGCGCGTGCGAGTTCTTCGCACGCTTGTTCATCAGGAACCCGCCGAAGTTCACCTTCTGGAACGAGAAGTCATCGAGCTTCGCGGCGATCTCTGCGCGTGTCGTCATGGGGAGTGTCTCCTTGTCCGGGAGGTCGGGCGGCCTCTCCGTCGAGCGAGCCTAGGTGCCCGCCACCGGGCGCCGTCGGACCCCGAACGAGCCCGAACGACGCGCCGGCCGAGCGCCGCCGCAGCCTGCCATAGGCTCGACTCATGCCCGCCCCGCGCACCCTCGACGAGCTCTGCAGCGGGCTGGGGCGGATGCGCGCGGATGCCGGATCCCCCTCGTACGCGGAGATCGCACGGCGCATCGGACGGTTGCGCGGGGGAGCGGAACCGGCGAAGGTCACGGTCTACGACTGCTTCCGTCCCGGTCGACGACGGGTGGATGATCGGCTCGTCGGAGACATCGTCCGGGCGCTCGGTGGCGAGGAGGCCGAATCGGAACGCTGGAGCGAGACGGCGCGCGTGCTCAACGGCGAGCGATCCGGAGTGCACATCGAGGTGACGCATGCTCCGCGGAACGCTCCTGGCGCGGAGATCGGTCGAGAGGCGCTGTTGGCCTCGGTGCCTGCGGCGGATGTCCTGGTTCTCACCGGGCTGCCGGGCGCCGGGAAGAGCACCTTCGCCTCCGCACTGGTCGGCAGGGACTCCGTGCTCACGGTGCAGTTGCGCGAATCCGAGTCGGACCGCCCACGCGCCGACCCCATCGACATCCTGCGGCGCATGCTGGGCGCGCTCGGAATCCGTTCGCTGCCCTACGAGCTGCCCCGCCTGCGCGAGATATTGCAGGTCACCGCGCGCGGTACGACCGTGATCGTGGAAGACGCGGGTGATGCCCGGCGCTTCGCCGCACTGATCGTCCCCGGGGTGCGGTACGTCGTGACCTCCCGGGTCGACCTCGCCGATCTGGAGCAGCGTGTGCGACCGCAGACGCTCACCATCGCTCGGGTCATCGTTCCGCCGATGACGGACACCGACGCGCAACGGCTCCTCGCGCATCTCATCACGGTCGAGGGGACGGCGGCGCCTCTGCCCCACTCGGAGATCGACGTCGGTGCAGACGCGCTCCGGCGCATCGTGGCCGTCGGTGGCGGTCTTCCGCTCGACCTCGTGATGCTCGCGGGCATAGTCCGTGAGCACGAGGGCTGGTCGTTCCAGGATCTCGCCTCGCGTTTCGAACACGAGCCGCGTGATGCGCGGATCCGTCCTGTGCTCGAAGCCGCGACCCGCTCGTTGTCGCAGAGTGAGGCCGATCTGCTGGCGGACGCTGCGCTGTTGGACAGAGACATCGACGCCGAGGTGCTGCTCGCTGCCGGCGGTCCGTCGGCGGAAGCCGATCTGCATCGCCTTCATGGTCGCCATCTCGTCGAGCTCCGCGACGGGCACCTGCTGACCCACGCCACGGTCTTCGCATTCGCCGCGAAGCGATCGCGCTCGCTTCGCCCGTCGTCGGAGCGCCGGGCCTTCGTGCTGAGGGCAGCGGCCGCGGTGCTCGAGCGGATCCGCTCCGATCCCGACTACGCGGCGCGGGAGGTGGTGACCGTGCTCGCCGTCGCCGCGGCGGCTCGAGAGCATGCCGCCGATTCCGCGGTCGAACAGCTCGCCATCGAAGCGCACCCCGGGCTCTCCCGGTGGTCGATGTGGAACGAGTCGCTGCGCCTGCATGACCTCGCAGCGCGGGGAGAGGGACTCGACCTCGTGCCGGAGATCGCCCTGGGCGTCGCGCATTGCGCCGAGAAGCTGGGGCGTCTGGACGAGGCGCTGATCACGCTGCATCGGGTGCGACGTATCGCGACCGGGGCGTCACTCGCGCGCACCTGGAATCAGATCGGCAACGTCCAACGATGGATGAGTCACCTCGAAGAGGCGCTGCGATCCTACGAGCTCGCGATCGGTCATGCACGGGCCGCGGGGGCTCGGATCGTGGAGGGGCGTGCGACCGGCAATCATGCCGACACGCTGCGCATCCTCGCCCGGTACCCGGAGGCGCGCGACCGTTATGCGGTGGCCCTGACGATGGCCGGGGAGGAGGGCGACGATCTCAACGTCGCGGTCGTCCGCGGCAATCGGCCCCTGCTCCTCCTGGCGATCGGACAGCTCGATGACGCGGCCGCCGAGCTGCAGGGGCTGCTCGACGAATCGAGCGTCGACTCGCTGCCGTTCGTGCGCAGGACGCTGGCCCTGGTGGCGGAAGCGACGGGGGACGACGTGCGCGCTCGCGAGCTGTGCGCGACCGCGAGACAGACCCTGCGGACAGCGGGAGAGTTCGCGACATCGGCGGACCTCGACCTGCTGGAGGCACGGCTCGATGGCCGCGCCGGCGACCTCGTGAGGGCGCGAACCACCGCCGAACGAACGCTGCGCGAGGCGGAACGCGCCGGCTCACCGTTGATCGCGACCGAGGCGGCGAACTCGCTGGCGGAGATCCTGGTGCGCGCGGCGACGATCGATGCGACCGCTGCCCACCAGCTGGTCGACGATGCGGAGCGGCATGCCGAGGAGGCGCGCAGCATCGCGGAGGCGACCGGCGATCGTGCCGAGGTCGCGCGCAGCGACGCCGTCCTCTCGTCGATCGCGGCTCTGCGAGGCGATGATAGGTCGGCTGAGGCACTCGCGGCAGCTTCGGCGCAGCTCTACGCGGAGATCGGTCATCGCCTGCGCAGCGGGTGAGGAGTGAAGGCGGGGCAGTCTGCGTCCCGTCCGGATGCCAGGATGGAGGGATGGACACCGCCAACCTCACCCGGGAGGAGACCGCCGCGCGATCCGCAGTGGTCACTCTGCACCGCATCCGTGTCGAACTGGATCTGACGGGGGCGCCCGAGCGGGCGCGCACCGGGTTCTCGACCGTGACGACGCTCGAGTTCGATGCCACGGCGGAGTCGACCTGGCTCGACTTCATCGGCGAAGAGGTGCGCAGTGTCGAGGTGAACGGCGTCGACCAGGATGTCGTGTGGGACGGAGCACGGATCACGCTCGCCGGCCTTGCCGCCGCCAACGTGGTCCGCGTCGAGGCGGTCGGGGCATACAGCCGCTCCGGCGAGGGACTGCACCGCTTCCACGACCCGGCCGACGACGAGACGTACCTGTACACGCAGTACGAACCCGCGGATTCGCGACGTGTCATGGCGTGCTTCGAACAACCCGATATGAAGGCCGAGTACACCTTCGTCGTCGACTCGCCCTCCGAGTGGCAGGTGCTCTCCAACCAGACCGCGGTGCACAC
This sequence comes from Microbacterium sp. Cr-K20, assembly GCF_000708325.1. Taxonomy (NCBI): domain Bacteria; kingdom Bacillati; phylum Actinomycetota; class Actinomycetes; order Micrococcales; family Microbacteriaceae; genus Microbacterium; species Microbacterium sp. Cr-K20. The sequence continues at coordinate 151,362 of NZ_JARE01000047.1, forward strand.
CGACCTCGGCGTCGGGGTACAGCGGGTGGAGTTCGCCCCGACCCTGCCGATTTCGAGCTACATCACTGCGGTCGCCGCCGGCCCCTACACGCGTGTCGACGGCGAGTGGCGGCGCGACGAGCAGCAGATCCGCCTCGGCGTCTTCGTCCGCCGGTCGCTGGCGCCCCACCTGGACGCCGACGAGATCCTCGAGGTCACCCGGCAGGGACTGGACTTCTTCACCGACGCCTTCGCCTACCCGTACCCGTGGGGCAAGTACGACCAGATCTTCGTCCCCGAGTACAACCTCGGTGCGATGGAGAACCCGGGCCTGGTGACGTTCACGGAGTCGTATCTCTCCCGGGGCGCGGCGACGGATGCGCAGCGCGCCGCACGGGCGAACACGATCCTGCACGAGATGGCCCACATGTGGTTCGGCGACCTCGTCACGATGACCTGGTGGGACGACCTGTGGCTCAAGGAGTCGTTCGCCGACTACATGGGTGCGCACGCCTCCGCGGTAGCCACCCGATTCCAGGACGCCTGGGTGAAGTTCGCCGCGAGCCGAAAGGCCTGGGCGTATCAGCAGGACCAGCTGCCCACGACGCATCCGATCGTGGCGGACATCACCGATCTCGAGGCCGCGAAGCTGAACTTCGACGGGATCACCTACGCCAAGGGTGCCGCGGTCCTCAAGCAGCTGGTCGCCTTCGTCGGCGATGACGCGTTCTTCGAGGGTGCTCGGCGCTACTTCGCTGCGAATGCGTTCGGGAACACCACGCTCGACGACTTCCTGGTGCAGCTCAGTGCCGTCTCCGGCCGCGACATGAGCGACTGGTCGGCGGCATGGCTGCAGACTTCCGGTGTGTCGACGCTGTGGACCGAGACGGATGACGACGGTCGGAGCTTCCTCGTCCAGACCGATCCGCGTCCGCACCGACTGCGCATCGGCCTGTACGAGCGCCTGGACGGGCGCGTCGTCCGTCGCGAGCAGCAGGAACTCGACCTGATCGGCGAGCGGACCCCGCTGGATCTGCCCGAAGCCGATCTGGTGCTCCTCAACGACGACGACCTCACGTATGCCAAGGCGCGGCTCGACGAGCGGTCGCTGCGCACGGTCGAGGTGTCGCTGTCGGAGATCGAGGAGCCGCTGGCGCGGGCACTGGTGTGGTCGTCGCTGTGGAACGCCACGAGGGACGGTGAGCTCGATGCGGCGCGGTACGTGGCGATCGTGCGTACGCACGGCCCCGCGGAGTCCAACATCGGGCTGCTGGCGGGTGTCCTCGCGAACGCCGCGTACGCCATCCGGCACTTCGTGGCGGATGCGGACCGTGCTGCGGAGCAGCGCGGCTGGACGGATACCGTGTGGAGCGCGCTGCAGGCCGCCGACGCGGGCAGCGACGCGCAGCTGTCCTGGGCGCGGGCGCTCGCGACCGCATCCGCATTCGACGACGCGCACCACGAGCAGGTGCGGGCTCTGCTCGACGGCGACGTACCCGCGGGGCTCGTGGTCGACCCGGATCTGCGCTGGCAGTTGCTGACGGCGCTCGTCACGACGGGGCACGCCGACCTCGCCGACATCAGCGCCGAGCAGGAGCGTGACGACACGGGCAGCGGGCGCACGGCAGCGCGACGAGCACGGTCATCGCGCCCGGACGCCGCCGTGCGGCGCGAGGCCTGGGACTCCGCCTGGAGCGACCTCTCGCTCAGCAACGATCACCTCGACGCCGAGATCGAAGGATTCCGCGCCGGTGGCCGCCGCGATCTGACCGAGGTCTTCGACGCGGAGTACTTCGCCCGTATCTCGGGAGTCTGGGGTGATCGCAGCATCGAGATCGCGCGTCGGCTGGTCCTCGGGTTCTTCCCCGCGGCCGATTCGCTGAGTGCCGTCGATGTCTGGATCGCCGAGAACGCGGCGGCGCCCGCGGCGCTGCGGCGGCTCATCGTCGAGCAGCGCGATCATCTGGAGCGCGATCTCCGGGTGCGCGCCGCGCAGGGCGCCACTTCACGCGGCTAAGCGGGAGCGACCTGCATCCCCATGACCGTGCGCACGATCCACGGGTGCGCACGGTCATCGTCGATGTGAGTCATCCCGAGATTCTCCGCAACGCCGCGTGAGGCGTCGTTGGCGGGATGGATGATCGCGGTGAGCAGCGTCGGTGCGAACTCCCGAGCGACCAGCTCGACACACGCGCGCGCTGCCTCGGTCGCGTACCCCCGGCGCTGCATCGACCGGCGCACCTGATAGCCGACCTCTAGCACCGGATCGCCGTTCACGGACTGCCAGGTCAGACCGCAGTCGCCGACGAACTCGCCTTCGCGTGTCTCGATGATCCACAGCCCGTGGCCGTGCTCCCGATAGCTCTTCTGCATGCGCGCGATCCACTCGGCGCTCTCGGCGCGGCTCTTGGGCGCCGGATAGAACGCCATCACTTCCGGGTCGCCGAGCAGATCGGCCATCAGGTCCAGGTCGTCCTCCGTCATTTCCCGGAAGACGAGTCGCTCGGTCGTCGGAGGGAGGAGGCGTCGTACCGCGCCGCTCACAGATCGAGCGATTCGCCGGGCTCCAGAACGAAGAACTCCCCGCCGCCCTGTTCGGTCGCCCACTGCAGCCGCTGGCGGTGCATGTTCTTCCCGATGACCGAGAGCGTCATGTCATGGGTGCCGAAGGCGCGACGCGGCGCGACAGCGAGCACGTAGTCCATCGCCTCGCCGATCTTCAGCCAGGGCGCTCCGAGCGGCGCAGCGAGCGTGCCGACTGCGATCCCCTCCGGCACCGCATAGGAATCGCCGGGGTAGTAGAGCTCGTCGTTCACCAGCACGCCGACGTTCTCGACGACGGGCAGCGACGAGTGGATGACCTCGTGCGTGCCGCCGAAGAATCGGAGCGAGAAGTCGCCCACCTCGATGGTGTCCCCGGGGGAGACGACCGTGATGTCGTATCCCTCCGCCGCACGAGCCACCCCGGACGTCGCGAAGATCGGCGTGCCGGGTGCCGCGCGCAGGAGGCGGTCGAAGTGATCGGAGGTCCAGTGGTCGGGGTGCTCGTGGGTGATCACGATCCCGACCAGGCCGTCGAGATCCACCAGCGGTGCGGTGAAGGAGCCCGGATCGATCAGCAGGGTCTTCCCGCCGGCATCGAGGCGGAGGGCAGCATGTTCGAACTTGGTGACGCGCATGAGACGAGTCAACTCCTTCAACCGGCGCACGGCAAACGGATTCTGCGCGCCACGCCCGGGAGTCAGGTCGGGGCGGCGTCGATTTGGCGGACCGCGAAATGCCATGGCATACTTGAACGGTTGTCGCGCGACGGAAACGTCCGCCAGACGGCCCCATCGTATAGCGGCCTAGTACGCTGCCCTCTCACGGCGGTAACGCGGGTTCGAATCCCGCTGGGGTCACACAACATGAGAAAGCCTCCGGTTCGCCGGAGGCTTTCTTGCTTTTCGGACAGAACTTTCTTGCTTTCCGGACAGAACTTTCTTGCTTTCCGGACAGAAGAGGCCGCTTCCGGTTTCCCGGGAGCGGCCTCTTCTGGACTCTCCGGACGGAACTCAGGCCTCGTCGGCCCCTGCCCGCTCCGCGCTCGTCGAGGGTGTGGATCGACGGTTCCGGCGCGCTCGACGGATCAGCCACACGATCAGCACGACGACACCGACGACCGCCAGCCAGGGGAGGACGAAGCCCAGAGCGATCACGAGGGCGTTCAGCGAGACGACGAGGCCGTTCCATCCGGCGAGCAGGCCGTCGGCGAACCCGGCGGGATCGGCGGTGGTGGCCGTCGTCGCTCCGGTGAGTTGTACCTGAAGCGATGACATCGCGACCTGATCCTGCAGGGACTCGAGCTGCTGCTCATACGACTCGAGCTGCGCCTGTCGGTCGGTCAGCGCGACCTCGGCCTCGATCAGCTCGGAGACGCTGCCCGACTGCGCCATCAGCTCGGTGAGACGCTCGACGGACGCGCGCGTCGAGTCGACGCGCGCCTGAAGATCGATCGACACCGAGGTCACGTCTTGCTTCGACGTCGACGACGAGAGGACGTCACCGGTCTCCCCGAGCGCGGCGATCACCTCCGGCAGATCCGTGGAGGGCACGCGGATGCTGATCCAGCCGTACGCCGAGTCGGCGGGAGCCGGTTCGGACGTGCCGTCGATGGCGACGGACTTCCCGATCTCGGTGCTCTCCACGTAGCCGTCGTGCTCCTCGGCGAGGTTCGCGATCGCCGAAGCGGCGTCCGCGATGCTCTTCACCTGAACCGTCGCCTGCGCGGTCGCGATGATCTCCCTATCGCCCTCGCTGCTCTCGGCACCGGCGATGGTGGAGTCGGAGATGCTCCCGGGGAGCGATTCGGGCGCGGAGTCGGACATCTGATCCGGTGATGACGACGAGGAATCCATCGAGACGCCGCCCGGCATGCTCAGCCCTTCGGCCGTCGACGTTGCGGCGCCACCGACCGCGCCGAGAATCGGTGGTGTCACGAGGACGCCGACGACGAAGGCCGCGGCGATGCCGCCGCCGGTGAGCCAGCGGCGGCGGCGCTTCCTAGCGCGCTCGGCCTTCGGATGCGCGGGGGAGCGTTCCGCGGCGATCTCGGTGAACACGGCGGTCTCGATGCGGGCGATGGCGTCGTCCGACAGCACCGGCAGTTCGCCACGGGGGTTCTGGTCGTTCATGCGTCTCTCACTTCTTTCACGGCGCCGCGCAACCGGGTGCGCACTCGGGAGAGACGATTGCGGACGACAGCGTGCGTGATGCCCAATTCCTCGGCTGCGGCCTGATAGGCGTAGCCCTCGGACGCGCACAGGCGGAAGATCTCACGGTCGAGCTCGTTCAGGGTCCCGACCTCGACGGCGATCCGGGCGGCGAGCTCGGCCGTGATGACCTGCTCCTCGACGCTGATCGTGTCGGGCAGCAGGGTCTCGTCGACGGCCTCGGCGGTGTGCGCTTGATCGCGGCGCCGCTGGCGCAGCCGGTTCGCGGCCTGGAAGCGGCAGATCGTGGCCAGCCAGGGCAGGATCGACTCGCCCTGGAGCTCGAGGGCGGGGAGCTTGCGCCAGGCGACGACGAACGTCTCCTGGGTGACGTCCTCCGCGTCGGCAGGCGACGCCAGGATGCCCTGGGCGATCCAGTAGACCGGCCGCACGTGTGTGCGGTACAGCTCGCGGAAGGCGCTCTCGTCGCCGGCCGCGGCCTGCGCCGCCCATTTCTGATCACTCGTCTGCACGGGCATCCTGATTCCGTTCGGTGTCTCTCACCAGGGAAGTGTCGATCGCTGCCTCATCGTCTCAGATCCGGTCGCCGCATTCGTCTCGATCGCTGTTCCCCGCGATGCCGCGGCTCCGGTAGCATTGCCCGGGCGAGAGGGAGTATCCCGGATCCGCGCGTAACGTCATCACGAGCACCGTCATCGCTGCTCCGGGCGCGCGACGCACATCTGTGCGGGGGAGAGACTTTCGACTGATTCCCGACCCCTCCGCGAAAGGCCCGTGCGCCCTTGGAAATCCCCGTCTGGTTCGAGATCACCTCGATGGTCGTCCTCACGATCATCCTGATCGCCGACCTGCTCCTCATCCGGCTGCGGCCGCACATCCCCTCGACGAAGGAGTCCACCCTGTGGGTGGTCTTCTACGTGGGTCTGGCACTGCTGTTCGCGGTTCTGCTGGGCAACGTCGGCGGCTGGCAGAACGCCGGCGACTTCATCACCGGCTGGGCCCTCGAATACAGCCTGTCGATCGACAACCTGTTCGTGTTCGTCCTGATCATGGCCCAGTTCGCCGTGCCGCGGCGGCTGCAGCAGCAGGTCCTCATGGTGGGCATCATCATCGCGCTGATCCTGCGCGGCCTCTTCATCCTCGCCGGTGTGGCGATCGTCGAGAACTTCTCGCCGATCTTCTACATCTTCGGCGCATTCCTCATCTGGACGGCGATCCGTCAGGCCATGCCCGACGGCGACCATGAGGGCGAGGTCAAGCGAGAGAACTTCATCGTGCGCCTGCTCCGTCGTCGCGTCGACATCAGCGAGGAGTACGACGGATCGAAGATCCGCACCACGGTGAACGGCAAGCGCATGTGGACGCCCATGGTGATCGTCTTCATCACGATCGGCGTCACCGATCTGATCTTCGCGATCGACTCGATCCCGGCGATCTTCGAGATCACCACGAACGGCTTCCTCGTCTTCGCGGCCAACATCTTCGCGCTCATGGGTCTGCGCCAGCTCTACTTCCTGCTGGGCGACCTCCTCGATCGCCTCCGGTACCTGCACTACGGCATCGCGGTGATCCTCGGCTTCATCGGCATCAAGCTGATCCTGCACGCGCTGCACGTCAACGAGCTGCCGTTCATCAACGGCGGTCAGCACGTCGAGTGGGTGCCCGACATCAGCAACATGGTCTCGCTCGGCGTGATCCTGGCTTCGATGACCATCGCCACGGTGGCGAGCCTCATCGCCTCCTCGCGTGAGAAGCGGGCGTCTCGGCCCACCACGACCGTCGAGTGAGCCCACGCCGGCATGGACGGATCGGGAGCGGGGTCTCGCTCGTCTGACCGCAGAGGTGCGGCGTCCCGCGTGAGGTCGATGATCTGAACGGAGAGACGTATGATGCGCAGATGCGCAGACCTCGCCCGATCACTCCGGCCCCCGGGCAGGAATCCGTCTGGGACTACCCGAGGCCGCCGCGCGTCGAACCGGTCGCCGAGCGCATCACGATCCGCCTCGGCGAGCATCTGATCGCCGATACCCGTGGCGCGGTGCGCGTGCTGGAGACCAGTCACCCTCCTGTGTACTACCTTCCGATCGTCGACTTCGTCCCCGGTGCACTCGTCGATGCCCCCGGCGGATCTTTCTGCGAGTTCAAGGGTGCTGCCCGCTACTTCGACGTGCGCAGTGGAGAAACCCTGCGTCAGGGGGCCGCCTGGAACTACCCGCACCCGGCGCCCGGCTTCGAGGCGCTGATGGACCGGGTCGCCGTGTATGCGGCGCAGATGGACGAGTGCACCGTCGGGGAAGAGATCGCCGTTCCGCAGCCGGGTGGGTTCTACGGCGGGTGGGTCACCTCGGCTGTCGTCGGTCCCTTCAAAGGCGTTCCCGGCTCCCTGGGCTGGTGACGGTCGGCCGGATCGCCGATCAGAACGCGCGCAGGTTCTCCTGAAGACCGCCGTCCGCATACGCGCGACGGAGGATGCCGCGGCGGCGCAGGATGGGCACGAGCTCATCGAGTGTGCGGTGCAGGGTGACCGGATGGAAGTCGCCCCAGAGCAGCACGCCGTCGTTGCCCCACTCGCCGAGCTCTTCGACCAGGTCGGCGAACTCCTCGGCCGTTCCGACGAAGCCGGAGCGGTCCGTGATCCGGCCGGTGCGGGCGAGCGCCGTCAGATGTGCGCGCAGCGGGGCGTCCTCGCCGCGGTCTCCGATCAGGCGCTGGATGCTCCCGCGTGAGACGTGGGCGCCGAAGATCGAGAGGTCCAGCGCCTTGTCGAGGTCGAGCGACGTGAGGTCGGTCTCGAGGTCGCTGGACTGCTTGCGGGCGATCTGCACCAGTGCGGCGTCGTCGGGATGGGCCGAGGCGGCGACGATGCGGTCCGCCTCCTCGCTCGATGTGGTGATCACCGGCTGGATGGCGAAGAGGATCTTGACGTCCTCCGGCTGCCGCCCCTTCGCGATCGCCGCCTCGTGCACCCGGGCACGGTAGTCGCGCACGGACTTCTCGTTCAGCGGAGCCAACGCGAGCTGCACATCGGAGTTCGCGCCGGCGAACCCGAGTCCGCGCCCGGAGCCACCGGGGGAGACGATCGCCGGATCCCCGTCCGTGAACGGGAGGGCGTTGAGCGGGCCGTCGAACGCGAAGTGCTCGCCCCGGTGCCGGACGGGCTGCAGCTTCGCACCGTCGGCGTATACGCCGGTCTCGCGGTCGGCGACGAGTGCGCCGTCGTCCCAGCTGTGCCACAGCGCGCGGATTCCGGCGAGCCATTCCTCCGCGCGGTCGTACGCCTCGTCGTGACCGAGCTGCGGCGTGTCCGAGAAGTGTCGTGCGCTGCCGGTGTCGGTGACGACGTTGAGACCCAGCCGATGCCCGCTCAGATGCTGCAGCGTCGCGAACTGGCGCGCCGCGGTGTAGGGGAGGTACGCGGCCGGATTGACCGTCGGCACCACGCCCAGGTGCCTCGTCGCCTGGAAGAGATACGGAGCGAGCAGGAGTGGATCGTGCTTGGGGCCCCCGAAGGCGTGGCGGACCCGTAGATCGATCGTCGACGGCGACCCCAACGACGGCGCGTCCTCGATGATGACCAGGTCGAAGCCCGCCTGCTCGAGGGTGCGGGCAGCGTCCTGGTACACCTCAGGGCGCGTCCAGTCGTAATCCCAGTCGAGAGCCGGATAGCCCCAGCCCTGCGGCCCGAAACCGCGCGCCAGGAACCAGCCGAAGTGCTGGGGGCGGCTCATGCAACCGTCTCCCGCACGGCGTTCAGCACCTGGGAGAGGTCGGCGACGAGATCATCGACGTCTTCGATGCCGATCGACACCCGCAGCGTGCCGGGGTGCACCCCCAGAACCTCGCGCTCTTCGTCCGTGCGCTGCGCGTGACTCGTCGTCGCCGGATGCAGCACCAGAGAGCGGACGTCACCGATGTGCGTCATGTGCGTGAAGACCTGCACGCCCTCGACGAACCGTCGTGCGGCGGGCAACCCGCCACGCAGGGTGAAGGTGAAGATCGACCCCGATCCGCCTTCGAGGTAGCGGGAGCCGATCTCGTGGTCAGGATGCGAGGGGAGTCCGACGTAGTCCACGCTCTCGACCGCGTCGTGCCGTTCCAGCCACTGCGCGATCTGGAGGGCGTTGCGGGACTGCCTCTCGACGCGGAGGCCGAGCGTCTCCACGCCCTGGCCGATCAGGAAGGCGTTGAGCGGCGACGGAGACGCCCCGAAACGAGGTGCCACCGACTCCCGCGCGTAGGCGATGCGTGCGCGGCCGCCGTGGCGAGCGAAGACACTGGGCGCGTCGCCGCGACCCGGCAGCACGAGGTGCGGCGCATTGTGGCCCGCGTGCTCGGCGTCGAAGCGGCCGTCGTCGACGATCACGCCGCCGAGCACGGACCCGTGTCCGGCCAGGAACTTCGACGCGGAATGGACGACGATCGCCGCGCCGTGCTCGATCGGACGCAGCAGGGCCGGGGTCGCCAGGGTGTTGTCCACGATCAGCGGGATCGCGAACTCGTCGGCGATGTCGCTGATGGCGCGGATATCGAGCACGTCGTTGCGCGCGTTCGCGACGGATTCGGCGAACACCGCGCGGGTGTTCGGGCGGATCGCCGCCCGCCAGGCGTCCGGATCGGCGATGTCGTCGACGAAGGTCGTCTCGATGTCGAGGCGAGCCAGGTTGTCGAGGAAGAGCCCTCGGGTGCCCTCATAGATGTGCGTGGAGGAGACGATGTGGTCGCCGGCGCCCACGACGGTCAGCAGGGCGGTCACGACCGCCGCCTGCCCGCTCGCGACCAGCACCGCGTCCGCGCCGGACTCCAGAGCCGCGAGCTGACGCTCCACGGCTCGAACCGTCGGGTTGCCCGTGCGCGTGTATCCGAAGCCCGCCCCGGTGCTGAAGTGGTCGGCCGCATGGTCGAAGTCGTCGAACTCGAACCCCGCCGTCAGATAGATGGGGGTCGCGCGCGAGGCGGCCGTCTCACGGCTTCTCGCCGCGTGGACCGCACGGGTGGCGAAGCGGGCGGTGTCGACGGTCATGCGGTGCCTCTCGGTCGTTCGGTGCTCAACAGAGTGTCATGACGGGTCGGAGCGCGTCCGAGCGGTGGTAATCTGACGTCATGCGGACCGTGCTCCTTCTTCTTACGCGCCGCGACGAGACCTCGATCTAGAGCCCCTCCTCGTCGCGGAGTCCATCGTGGGCCGTACCGCCAGCCTCAGGAGACACGCAATGACCACCCCCGCAAACGGTGCCGATTCCGCACGCCGCAGGACCCTCGCCGAGAAGGTCTGGGACGACCACCTCGTCGTCAAGGGCGAGAACGGCGAACCCGACCTCATCTACATCGACCTGCACCTCGTGCACGAGGTCACCAGCCCGCAGGCGTTCGACGGCCTCCGCAGCGAAGGGCGGCCGCTCCGCCGCCTCGACCTGACGATCGCGACCGAGGACCACAACACCCCGACGCTGGAGATCCACAAGCCGATCGCCGATCTGACCAGCCGCACGCAGATCGAGACGCTGCGCCGCAACGCGGCGGAGTTCGGGGTGCGTCTGCACTCGCTCGGTGACGCGGAACAGGGCATCGTGCACGTCGTCGGACCCCAGCTCGGGCTCACGATGCCCGGAATCACGGTGGTCTGCGGGGATTCCCACACCTCGACGCACGGCGCGTTCGGAGCGATGGCGTTCGGCATCGGCACCAGCGAGGTCGAGCACGTCATGGCCACGCAGACACTGCCGCTGAAGCCGTTCAAGACCATGGCGATCAACGTCGAGGGCACTCTGCGTGACGGCGTCACCGCGAAGGACATCATCCTCGCCGTGATCGCGAAGATCGGCACGGGTGGCGGTCAGGGCTACGTGCTCGAGTATCGCGGCAGCGCCATCCGCGCCCTCTCCATGGAGGGGCGCATGACGATCTGCAACATGTCGATCGAGGCCGGAGCCCGGGCCGGCATGGTCGCGCCCGACGAGACCACCTTCGCCTATCTCGAGGGCCGTCCTCACGCGCCCAAGGGGCAGGACTGGGACGATGCCGTGGCCTATTGGCGCACGCTGCCGACCGACGAGGGCGCGACCTTCGACGCCGAGGTCTTCATCGACGCCGACGAGCTCGAGCCGTTCGTGACCTGGGGGACCAACCCCGGTCAGGGCAGCTCGCTGTCGTCCTCGGTGCCGAATCCCGCCGAGATCGTCGATCCGAACGAGCGGGCCGCAGCCGAGCGTGCGCTGGAGTACATGGACCTCACGCCGGGGACGCCCCTCAAGGAGGTACCGGTCGACGCCGTGTTCATGGGGTCGTGCACCAACAGCCGCATCGAGGACCTGCGCGCCTTCGCATCGATCATCCAGGGCAAGAAGAAGGCCGACGGTGTGCGCGTCATGGTCGTCCCCGGGTCGGCGCGAGTACGACTGGAGGCCGAGGCGGAGGGCCTCGACAAGGTCATCACGGACTTCGGAGCGGAATGGCGCTTCGCCGGATGCTCGATGTGTCTGGGCATGAACCCCGACCAGCTCGCACCGGGCGAGCGCTGTGCTTCCACATCGAACCGCAACTTCGAAGGACGGCAGGGCAAGGGAGGGCGCACGCACCTCGTGTCGCCGCTCGTCGCCGCCGCGACCGCGATCCGCGGCACGCTGTCCAGCCCGAGCGACCTGACGGAAGGGATCTGACCCATGGAGAAGTTCATCACGCACACGGGCGTCGCCGCACCGCTGAAGCGCTCGAACGTCGACACCGACCAGATCATCCCGGCTGTCTTCTTGAAGCGCGTCACGAAGACGGGTTTCGAAGATGCTCTGTTCCACGGCTGGCGACAGGACCCGGAGTTCGTGCTCAACCAGCCGGACTTCCAGGGCGCGTCCGTCCTCGTCGCCGGTTCGGACTTCGGTACCGGATCCAGCCGTGAGCACGCCGTGTGGGCATTGCGCGACTTCGGATTCAAAGTGGTCCTCAGTCCGCGCTTCGCCGACATCTTCCGCGGGAACTCGGGCAAGCAGGGCCTTCTCGCGGCGACGATCTCGGAAGAGGATCTCGAGCGGATCTGGGCGGAGATCGACCGGAATCCCGGGGCGCAGATGACGGTCGACCTCGAGGCGCGCAGCGCGTCGATCGGTGACGTCCAGGCCGAGATCGGGATCGACGATTACACTAGATGGCGGCTCCTCGAAGGGCTCGATGACATCGGGCTCACGCTGCGCAACGAAGACAAGATCGCGCAGTTCGAGGCCCGTCGCGAGTCGTGGCGGCCCCGAACCCTTCCCGTTCAGTAAACGGCGGGGGCGGGGGAGCCCAGGGGCAACCCGCCCCCGAAATCCGTAAATGAAGTGAGGCTCCGAATGACGACACCTGTGCGCGACGCTCTCCCGGACGGAGTCCCTGCACTCACCGGAGACGTCCTCGCCATTCGAGGCGGACGCCCGCTTCGCGGTCGCGTCGACGTCAAGGGGGCGAAGAACCTGGCCACCAAGGCCATGGTCGCCTCGCTCCTCGGCGAGACCGTGAGCACCCTGCGCGATGTGCCGGCGATCAGCGATGTCGCCGTCGTGCGCTCGCTGCTCGAGGTACACGGTGTGCGCGTCAGCGAGGGCGATGAGCCCGGCTCGCTCGTCTTCGACCCGAGTGATGTCGAGTCGGCCCACTTCGAGGAGATCGACGCCCACGCCGGCGCCTCCCGCATTCCGATCCTCTTCTGCGGGCCGCTCCTGCACCGTCTCGGTCAGGCGTTCATCCCCGACCTGGGTGGATGCCGTATCGGGGACCGCCCTATCGACTTCCACCTGGATGCGCTCCGCAAGTTCGGCGCCATCGTCGAGAAGCTCCCCAGTGGCATCCGCCTCTCGACGGGCGGAAGCCGCCTGCACGGGGCGAACATCCACCTCCCGTACCCGAGTGTCGGCGCCACGGAGCAGGTGCTGCTCACCGCCGTCCGCGCCGAGGGCGTGACGGAGCTGCGCAACGCCGCCATCGAGCCCGAGATCATGGACCTGATCGCGGTCCTGCAGAAGATGGGCGCGATCATCTCGTACGAGCCGAACCGCGTCATCGTCATCGAGGGCGTCGAGAAGCTCCGCGGCTACGACCACCGGTCGATCTTCGATCGCAACGAGGCAGCCTCCTGGGCATCCGCGGCTCTGGCTACGGACGGCGAGATCTTCGTCGGCGGTGCCAAGCAGCAGGAGATGCTCACGTTCCTCAACATCTTCCGCAAGGCGGGCGGCTGGTTCGATATCCAGGAAGACGGCATCCTCTTCCGTCGTGACGGTGACATCAAGCCCGTCGTCATCGAGACCGACGTGCACCCCGGCTTCATGACCGACTGGCAGCAGCCCCTCGTGGTCGCACTGACGCAGGCGCATGGCCGTAGCGTCGTGCACGAGACCGTGTATGAGAACCGGATGGGCTTCACGGACGCGCTGGTCAAGATGGGTGCCGACATCGTCGTGCACCCCCGTGGTCTGCAGGACGGGCCCCGCCGCGTTCCCCGCCGCGACCTGGAGCAGGCTGCCGTCATCACGGGGCCGACGCCGCTGCATGGCGCCGACATCGTGGTTCCCGACCTCCGCGGCGGATACAGCCACATCATCGCGGCGCTGACCGCCACGGGCGAGTCGCAGGTGTCGGGTGTGGATATCCTCAGCCGCGGCTACGAGAAGTTCCTCGCCAAGCTCGACGCGCTCGGCGCCGACTTCGACGTCATCCGGTGACCGAGGTGACGTCCCGGTCATCCGAGACGACGCGGCCGAGCATCTTCTGGCCGCTCGCGGCGCTGGTGATCCCGCCCGTCTCGCTGATCGCGAAGATCCGGGTCACCGGCGCCGAGAAGCTCCCGCAGCACGGGTCGTTCATCCTGGCGCCGAACCACTACTCCGAATTCGATCCGCTCATCGTCGCGGTCGCCGTGTGGCGCGCGGGTCGGGCGCCGCGGTTCATGGCCAAGGAGAGCCTGTTCAAGGTTCCCGTCCTCGGGTGGTTCCTGCATCGCACCGGGATGATCCCGGTCGCGCGCACCTCGTCCGCCAGTTCGGCCCGCCAGACGATGAAGCAGTCGGAAGAGCTGGTGGAGCACGGGCGCGGAGTGATCGTGTATCCCGAGGGCACTCTCACGCGTGATCCCGACCTGTGGCCGATGCGCGGCAAGTCCGGCGCGGTGCGTCTGGCCCTCGCCGACGGCATCCCCCTGATCCCGATGGCGCAGTGGGGTACGCAGGCGATCATGGGGCGCTATCAGAAGGGCCTCAGCCTCTGGCCGCTGCGCAAGCCCGTGCGAGTGATCATCGGCGATCCCGTCGATGTCTCCGATCTGCGGGATCGCGCCGGGGAGCCGGCGGCCCTCACCGAGGCATCGAACCGACTGATGAACGCGATCACGGCGCTCCTGGAGGAGCTGCGTGACGAGAAGGCACCCGCGGAGCGATGGAACCCCGCGAGCCACGGCCAGAAGGAGACCGGACGCCTTGACTCCTAAGAGAACCGCTCCGGTAGGCCCCCGGGCCACGGTCATCGGCTCGGGCAGCTGGGGAACCACCTTCGGAAAGATCCTCGCCGACGGCGGCGCCCAGGTGACGATGTGGGCCCGACGACCCGAGCTCGCGCAGGAGATCAACGAGGCCAAGCGCAACTCCCGGTATCTGCCCGGCATCAACCTCCCACGCACGATGTCGGCCACTCACGAGCTCGCGACGTCGCTCGAGGGCGTCGAACAGGTCTACCTCTCGGTGCCGAGCCAGTCGCTCCGCGAGAACCTGAAGGCGCTGCGCCCGCTGCTCGCCGACAGCGACGCGAAGATCATCAGTCTGATGAAGGGCGTCGAGCGCGGCACCGGCTTGCGCATGAGCCAGGTGATCCACCAGGAGCTTCGCTGCGACCCCGACCGTATCGCGGTCGCGTCCGGTCCGAACCTCGCGTTGGAGATCGCGCGCGAGCAGCCGACCGCTGCCGTGATCTCCTCGCGGAGCCAGGAGACGGCGGACACCGTCGCGCGCGCCGCGCGCAACAGCTACTTCCGCACGTTCGTGAACACCGATGTGATCGGCACCGAGTTCGGTGGCGTGCTCAAGAATCTGATCGCGGTCGCCATCGGCATCGTCGACGGCGTCGGCTACGGCGAGAACACCAAGGCCTCGATCATCACCCGCGGCCTCGTCGAGATGACGGACTTCGCCGTGGCGAACGGTGCACACCCGGAGACGTTGCAGGGACTCGCCGGCCTCGGAGACCTGATCGCCACTTGCCAGTCGCCGCTGAGCCGCAACAATACGGCCGGGCGTCTGCTCGGCCAGGGATACAGCTTCCAGGACGTCGTGAAGCAGATGCAGCAGACGGCGGAGGGGCTGGCATCGGTCGCGCCGATCCTGCAGCTCGCACGCGAGGCCGAGGTCGACATGCCCATCGTCGAGCAGGTGAAGATGGTGCTCGACGGCAAGATGGATCCGAGAGACATCGCACCCCACCTGACGACGGACGACGACACCCCGCAGGGTGAGAGGACCAATCATGGACAAGCAGACGGTGGTGGTGCTCTTCGGCGGGCGCTCCAGCGAGCATTCGATCAGTTCCGCAACGGCGGGGGGCGTGCTGGGCGCGATTGATCGCGACCGCTACTCGGTGATCCCGGTGGGGATCACCCGCGAGGGGGCGTTCGTCCTGGAGGACGATGATCCCGCGAAGTTCCCGCTGGACGCCGCGCACCTTCCTGAGGTCGTCGACAACGGCACGCGTGTTCTGTGGCCCGAACCGGGCGGCGACCGCACGTTGCGCGTCGTCCAGGTCGACGGATCGATCGTCGGTCTCGGCGCCGTCGACGTCGTGCTCCCGATCCTGCACGGGCAGCATGGCGAGGACGGCACCATCCAGGGGTTCTTCGACACGCTCGAGGTGCCTTACGCCGGTGGCGGGGTCCTCGACTCCGCGCTGTGCATGGACAAGCACTTCATGAAGATCGCCCTCGAGGCGGCCGGCATCTCGGTGGCGCCCTGGGTGACCGTGCGTCGCACGGACTGGGAGCGGGATGCGGCAGACATCCGCACCCGCGCGGCCGCCCTCGGTCTGCCGCTGTTCGTGAAGCCTGCTCGTGCGGGCTCGAGCGTCGGCGTCTCCAAGGTCGAGGTGGCCGACGAACTCGATGCCGCACTGGCCGTGGCGTTCGCCGAAGACGACAAGGTGCTCATCGAGACCGGGGTGAGCGGCCGGGAGATCGAGGTCGCCGTTCTCGAGACGGCGGAAGGGGTGCGCGCCTCCCTTCCCGGGGAGGTCATCCTCACCTCGCGTGGGTTCTACGACTTCGAGGGCAAGTACCTCGGCGGCGACGGTGTCGATGTCGTCTGCCCGGCAGAGGTGACCGATGCCGAGACGGCCGCGATCCAGGAGGCCGGCCTCCGCGCGTTCGAGGCCGTCGACGGCCGGGGGCTCGCCCGCGTCGACATGTTCCTGACCCCCGAGGGCACCCTCGTCGTCAACGAGCTCAATACGATGCCGGGCTTCACCCCGATCTCGATGTTCCCGAAGTGCTGGGTGGCGTCCGGCCTGAGCTACGGCGAACTGATCACCGAGCTCGTCGAGGCGGGTCTGCGGCGCTGACGCCGGCGCGCCTCCTGCGGTCAGCTCGCGGGGAACTCGACGCGGTCGGTGCACTTCGCCGTCGCCGGCGCCAGTCCTGACTGGATGCTCGTGGAGATCGAGTCCACGATGGATTGGAAGTCGATCTGCTCGCCGCGACGGATGTTGACCTCGACCGCGGGCTCGCGCCCGTAAGTGACCAGGCGCTGCCGCTCCTCCTCCTGCTCGAGGACCAGCCAGTCGACGCCGCCGAGCGTGGTGCAGACGAGTGCGGAAGGGGCCGGCGGCTCGACACCGCAGCGCAGGGCGACGGTGGTGGGCTCTCCCCATGCGCCTGTGGCCTGGGCATCCGTCCACACCCGGTCGAACCCGGCGACGCTGTCCGGCAGCAGCACCGAGACCGAGGCGCACGCCGGATCGTTCGCGTCATCGGCCGGTTCGAGGTGCACGGTCGTGGAGCATCCGGCGAGGGCGGCGGAGAGGATCACCGCGCCTGCGAGGGCAGCGAGGCGACGGGAACGAGGCATGCTTCCAGGCTACCTTTGACAGCATGCCCTCCCGACCCGAAGCCGATGATCCGCGCCTGGGCGATGTCTCCGAAGGACGCATCCTGCAGGCGATCCTCACCCGCACCGCGCCGGCCGCGCATACCCTCGTCGGGCCGGGGGACGATGCCGCCGTGATCGCGACGCCATCGGGCAGCGTGGTGGCGACGACCGACACGCTCGTGCACGGGCCGGACTTCCGTCTCGCGTGGTCCAGCGGTTACGACCTCGGTTGGAAGGCCGCGGCCGTGAACCTCGCGGACGTCGCGGCGATGGGGGCGCGTCCGACGGCTCTTCTCGTCGCACTGGCTGTTCCCCGGGATCTGCGTCTCTCCTTCGTCGAGCGTCTCGCTGACGGCTTCCGTGACGCGTGTGACGCGCTGGCGCCGGGCTGCGCCGTGGTCGGCGGAGACCTCACGGTGTCGGATGTGCTGACCATCGCGGTGACGGCGCTCGGGGATCTCGAGGGTCGGCCTCCGGTCACCCGCGACGGCGCTCGTCCCGGGGACGTCGTCGCGGTCGCCGGTGAGCTGGGCAACGCTGCACACGGACTCGCCGTGCTGTTCGGACGTTTCCGTGACGGCGATGCGCCCGTGCCGGTCGACGTCGCGAAGCTGGCGGCCGGCGAGTCCGCTGCGCTGGCCGCCCAGCTGCGCCCGTCGCCCCCGATCGGTCTCGGCGCGGTGGCGGCGACGGCCGGTGCGACCGCGATGATGGACATCTCCGACGGGCTCGCTCTCGATGCCCGCCGGATGGCGGCCGCGTCCGGGGTCACCATCGCTCTCGACCGCGCGGCGCTGGGCGCTGATCCGGAGCGTGCGATCGCCGGGGGAGAGGACCACGCGCTGCTCGCCACTTTCCCCGAAGGCGTGCTCCCGCCGGGGTTCCGCGTGATCGGACGGGTCATCCCGAGCGCAGACGAGGATCTGCTGTGCGACGGCCTTCCGGTCGACATCAGCGGATGGGATCCCTATCGGGACTGGGATTCGGTCTCGGGCTGATCGTCCGCTGGCGAACCATCGTCGGCCGCCGGCTCCGCCCACCAGAGCGTCGTGTCACCGTAGGACTTCTCGCGGAACAGCTCCAGACCGGCGGCACCGAAGTCGGGAGGAGTCGCGCGGCGCGCTCGTTCGACGACGACGACCGCGTCCGGAGAGAGCAGTGGGGCGAGGGCGACGAGGTCGGCGGTCATGGCCGCATCGTCGAGATCGTAGGGCGGGTCGGTGAAGACCAGGTCGAAGGGCCCGGCCGCGCGCTGCAGGAACGCATGGACCGCGCCCTCGTGCACCCGACCGGCCGACCGGCCTGCGGCCCTGGCGACGACGGCGGCGTTGCGGCGGACGATGGCTGCCGCCTGCCGGCCACGCTCGACGAGATCCGCGCTGGCGGCGCCCCTGCTCAGCGCCTCGAGGCCCAGGGCGCCGGAACCGGCATACAGGTCGAGGACACGCGCGCCGTCGATGGCGCTCAGCGCCTCCAGCGCGCCGAAGAGCGATTCCCGCACCCGGTCGCTGGTCGGTCGCGTGCCGACACCCGGCACTTCCAGGCGTGCGCCTCTGGCGGCGCCTGCGATGATCCTCGTCACCTCTTCACGATACGACAGCCCGGGTGCCGGCGGTGTCGGTCGCGTTCCCTAGACTCGGAGCATGTCGCTCACGCTCGATTCCTCGTTGGAGGATGCGCTCGGTGCGGCGTCTGCCAAGACGCTCGGACGAGCTTTCGGCATGCAGAACGTGGGCGACCTGCTCTCGCACTATCCGCGTCGCTACGCCGATCCGGGCGAGCTGACGCCGATCCGCGACCTCCCCCTCGGCGAGACGGTGACCATCGTCGCCGAGGTCCTGTCCTCGAGCTTCCGACGGATGCGCAATCGGCCGGGCGCGATGGTCGACGTGGTCATCGGCGATGGAATCGGACGGATGTCCCTCACGTTCTTCGCGAAGAACGTCGGTGCGGCGGAGTGGCGTTCCAAAGACCTCGCGGTCGGCCGCCGCGGAGTCTTCTCCGGCAAGGTGGGGGAGTTCAACGGCGTCACCCAGTTCGCGCATCCCGAGTACGAGCTGTTCGACGATGAGGATTCCGCCCGGCGCAGCGCGGATGCGCGTGCGGCGGTTCCGATCCCGATCTACCCGGCGACCTCGGCGATCCAGACGTGGCAGATCGCCCGCCTCATCGGACGGGTGCTGGACGATCTCGTCGAGGTGCCCGACCCGTTGACGGCCGAGATCAGGGAGCGCGAGGAGCTGCTCACGGCCGACGAGGCGCTGGAGCGGATCCATCGCCCACGCACGCGCAACGACATCGATCCGGCCGTTCGCACCCTCCGGATGCACGAGGCGCTCACTTTGCAGACTGCGCTCCTGCAGCAGCGTGACGCGGTGCGCGCGCTCTCCGCCACGTCGCGGCCGGCTGGACCGGGAGGCCTCCTCGAGCGGTTCGACGCCGCGATGCCGTACACGCTCACGCCCGATCAGGAGACCGTCGGGGCGCAGATCGCCGCTGACCTCGTCGGGTCGTGGCCGATGAACCGGCTCGTCCAGGGTGAGGTCGGTTCCGGCAAGACGCTGGTGGCGCTGCGGGCGATGCTGCAGGTGGCCGAGAGTGGCGGGCAGGCGGCGCTGATCGCTCCGACAGAGGTGCTGGCCGGCCAGCATCTGCGCTCGATCGCGAAGATGCTCGGTCCCGATCTCGCCCCGCTGCTGATGCCGACGCTGCTCACCGGTCAGCTTCCGGCCGCGGAGCGACGCAAGGCTGCGCTCCGCGTCGCCTCGGGTCAGGCGCTCATCGTCGTCGGCACGCATGCGCTGCTGGGCGAGAAGACGACCTTCGCCGACCTCGGTCTCGTCGTGGTCGACGAGCAGCACCGCTTCGGGGTCGAGCAGCGGGAGGCGCTCCGCGCGAAGGGATCGAGCCCGCACGCGCTGGTGCTCACGGCGACGCCCATCCCGCGAACGGTGGCGATGACGGTGTTCGGCGACCTCGATACCTCCGTCATCCGCACGATGCCGGCTGGACGCGCGGGCATCGAGTCGTTCGTCGCGCCGCTGGCCGAGCACCCCGGGTGGTTCAATCGCGTCTGGGAGCGCGCCGCAGAGGAGATCGCCCAGGGGCGGCAGGTGTTCGCGGTCTGCGCGGCGATCGACACGACGAAGAAGACCGCAGAAGCGGCTGAGCCCTCCGCGTTGGTCCCCGAGGGCGCGTCCGGTCCCCGGTGGGGCGTGGTGCAGCTCGACGAGGCTCTCGCGACCCATCCCACTCTCGGTGGGATCCGTCGCGCCGTGCTGCATGGTCGGATGCCGTCGGACGAGAAGGATGCCGTCATGCAGGCCTTCGCCCGCGGCGAGATCGATCTGCTGCTGGCCACCACCGTGATCGAGGTCGGCGTGGACGTCCCCAACGCCTCCACGATGATCGTGCTCGACGCCGATCGCTTCGGTGTCTCCCAGCTGCACCAACTGCGCGGACGCGTGGGCCGGGGTGGCGTTCCCGGACTCTGCCTCCTGGTCACCGAGGCGGAGTCCGGCTCCCTCGCTCGGGACCGTGTCGACGCTGTGGCAGCGACGCTCGACGGTTTCGCCCTCGCCGAGGTCGATCTCGAGCTGCGGGGTGAGGGCGATGTGCTCGGTGCCGCACAGGCCGGCGTCCGCTCGTCGCTCAAGCTGCTGCGTGTCGTCAAGGATGCAGCCCTCATCACGCGTGCCCGCGAGGTGGCCGAGACGATCCTCACCGACGACCCGACGCTCCAGCAGCACCCGGGTCTTCGCGAGGCGATCGCACGGCGCGTGACCGACGAAGATCGAGCGGCGCTCGCGAAGAACTGAGTTCGGTTCCTGCCCTAGGCTGGTGGCATGAGCAGCCGGATCGCCGTCGTCCCGGGTTCCTTCGATCCGCCGACCCTGGGTCATCTCGACGTGATCCGCCGGGCAGCAGCCCTCTATGACGAGCTGCACGTGCTGGTGGTGCACAATCCCGGTAAAGAGGCGATGCTCCCGATCGCACAGCGGCTCTCCCTCCTCGAGCGTTCGATCGCCGAAGACGGCATGCCGGGCAACATCGTGATCGGCTCGTGGAGCATGGGACTGCTCGTGGACTATGCCCGCGATGTCGGCGCCGGGGTCCTCGTGAAGGGCATCCGCTCGCAGATCGACGTCGCCTACGAGTCGCCGATGGCGATCGTCAACCGCCACCTCGCCGACATCGAGACCGTGTTCCTCCTGCCGGATCCGTCGCACGCGATGGTCTCGAGCTCGCTGGTACGTCAGGTCGCCTCGCTCGGCGGCGACGTGACACCGTTCGTTCCGCCTGCGGTGGCAGACTTCCTCGACACCGGTGGACGCGGGATCTGAGTCCTCCTCGGGGCGACGGTCAGCCCGGCCGCAGGTGCAGCCGAGTAGCATGGAACCGTGCGCTCTCGAATGAACGGCCCTTTCGTGCTCCCCGTCCGTGACATCGTCCGACGTCCGGGAGAGATGCGGGAACACGAGTTCACCGTGGCTCTCAAAGAGACCTGGGGGGAGGGCATCGTCACCTTCGAAGCGGGTTCGGACATCGATCTCGATGTGCGTCTGGAGTCGGTCCACGAGGGCATTCTGGTCTCCGGAACGGCCGACGCGGAGTACGTCGGCGTGTGCGGCAGATGCCTGATCGACATCGCCCGGCCCGTCGAAGTCGAGTTCCAGGAGCTTTTCGCGTATCCTGGTGAGGAAGAAACTGACTTCGAGGTTCAAGACGACCACGTGGATCTTGAAACTCTCGTCAGGGATGCGGCCGTATTGTCGCTTCCTTTTCAGCCGGTGTGTCAGCCGGATTGCCCGGGTCTCGACCCGAAAACGGGTGAACGACTGGCCGTGAGCACCGGAACGGAGCAGGTGGCTCCCATCGATCCTCGGTGGAGTGCGCTCCAGAACATCACAGACCAAGACGGCACGGAAGAATCTCGTGCCGCCGAGAAAGAAGAGAGCTAGTCATGGCTGGTAACCCCCCGAAGCGCAAGGTTTCCCGTTCGAACACCCGCTCGCGTCGCGCGCAGTGGAAGGCGGCTCCCGTCGCCCTCGTGAAGACCGTCGAGAACGGTCAGGTCGTCTACAGCCGTCCTCACCAGGCCAAGGTCGTCACCGACTCCCAGGGCACCGAGCTCTTCCTCGAGTACAAGGGCCGCAAGGTCGCCGACGTCTGAGTCGCGTACCGTGACGGAGGTCCCCGGGGGGACGAGGCCTCTCCCAGATAAGCTCCGCGTCGATATCGACGCGGAGCTTCTGGAGTTGGCCCTCACTCACCGCTCTTACGCGTATGAGCACGGCGGGATCCCGCACAACGAGCGCCTGGAGTTCCTCGGTGATTCGGTCTTGGGTCAGGCCGTGACCGTGATGCTCTTCACCACGCACCCCGACCTCGACGAGGGCGAGCTGGCGAAGCGGCGTGCGAGCGTCGTGTCCACTGTCGCTCTTGCGGAAGTGGCTCGCGGCATCGACCTCGGCAGCCATCTGCTGCTGGGGCGCGGTGAGGAGCAGACCGGTGGTCGCGACAAGGACTCGATCCTGGCGGACACGATGGAAGCCGTGATCGGTGCCACGTACCTGTCGGCGGGTCCTGAGGCCGCCACAGCGCTCGTGCTTCGTCTGACGGAGCCTCTGCTCGCGGATCCGGAGCGCTACGGCGCGGCGATGGACCCGAAGACCAGTCTGCAGGAGCTCGCTGCCCGTGTCGGCGCGACGCCGCCGCAGTATTCGGTCGAGGCGAGCGGCCCGGATCACGACCGCCGCTTCACCGCCACGGTATCGGTCGGCGACGTCCGCATGATCGGCCACGGCAGCAGCAAGAAGACCGCAGAGATGGCGGCGGCCCTCAGCGCCTGGCGCACGCTCAGCGAGCGTGCCTGAGCTTCCTGAGGTCGAGGTCGTCCGCGCCGGTCTCGAACCGGCTGCGGTCGGATCGGTCATCACGTCGGTGAGCGTGTTCGACGAGCGTGCGCTCACGCGGCATGTCGCCGGGGCCGCGGATTTCGTCGGCAGGCTCGAAGGCCGAACCTTCACTGCCGCATCCCGCCGGGGCAAGTTCCTCTGGCTCCCTCTCGACGACGAGGATTCCGCGCTGATCGCGCACCTCGGTATGAGTGGTCAGATGCTGCTGCGGACTCCGAATGCCGACGCGGAGCGTCATGAACGGATCCGCATCGGCATCGAGCACCCCGTGCACGGCGAGCTCGCGATCGTGTTCGCGGATCAGCGGACGTTCGGCTCGCTCGCCGTCGATGCGCTGCTCGATGACGACGGATCGCGGATCCCCACGCAGGTCTCGCACATCGCGCGCGATCCTCTCGATCCCTCCTTCGATGATCGCACCTTCCGTGTCGCGCTCGCACGGCGGGGAAGCGCGATCAAGCGTGTTCTCCTCGACCAGGGCGTCGTGAGCGGGATCGGCAACATCTACGCTGATGAGTCTCTCTGGGCTGCGCGCATCCATCCGGAGACACCTGCCGACCACCTGTCCACGCAGGCTGTGCGCCGACTGCTGGTGGAAGTGCGGCTCGTGCTCGCGAAGGCCCTGGCGGAGGGCGGAACCAGCTTCGACGCGCAGTACGTCAACGTCAACGGTCAGGCGGGCTACTTCGCCCACTCTCTCAACGCCTACGGCCGGCAGGGCAAGCCGTGTCCGCGCTGCGGAACGGCGATCGTACGGGAGAGCTTCATGAACAGGGGCTCGCACTTCTGCCCGTCCTGCCAGCGACGCCGCTGACCTGCACCGGAACGAGCAGGTCAGCGGCGTCGCGGCCGGTCATGCGGTCTGGAACGCTCCCCGCAGCAGCGGACGCGTGGCCCACGTGGTCGCCCAGACGATCCCGATCCCCACACCGACCACCGCCGCGATCGTGAGGAGCGAGAGCGGCGCCGTGATCAGTGCGATTCCGAGCAGGGGGATCACGAGGACGGCCGCGACCAGGGCTGAGCCGATCGCCGTGACCAGCAGCGGGGACATGATCGCGCGTCTCCGGGCACGGTCCACGGTCTCCAGCGGCATGCCCAGGTGATGGAGGCTGCGGTGCAGCTCGCGCTGGTCGAGCACGTCGGACGCCTGGTTCACGCCGACGGACGCCGCCACCATGAGGAACGACCCGATCAGGGTGATGACGAGACCCGTGCGGATATCGGTGGCCAGGGCGATGTCGGCCTCGGCCGCCTCCGATCCGGTCATCACGTTCATCAGTGCCACGCCCGTTCCGGCGAAGACGGCCATGAAGCTCGCCATCGCGATGCCACCGACCTGCCGCCACGCGGCTTTGGGAGAATCCAGGACCACGCGCGCGGCGAGCAGCCGCTCCGGCTGTTCGGCCCGGCGAAGCTGTCGCGATGCCGACACCTTGAGGACCCACGGGCCCACGACGTTGAGCACCGCGAGCGCGGCACCGAACAGTCCGGCCAGCACGACGATGGTGGTGACCAGCCCGCCGATGGACGGGAAGACTTTGATGAGCACGACTGCGATCGCGATTGTGCCCGCGGCGATCAATGCGCGGATCCAGTGCACGTTGGTTGTCGTGGCACGGGTGCGGACACCGAGGGGCGATATCACCACGCGTCGAAGCCCGACGACCGCACTGGCCGAAGCGAGGAAGAGCACGCCAGCGAGCACCACGGCGATCTGCGCCGGAGGCAGCACGACCGCACCGAACCCGAGAGCTTCGCCGCGGAACGGGATCAGCCCGATGAGCGGACTCAATGCGACGTGTCCGACCACGCCGGCGAGGGCTCCTGCAGCGGCGACGAGAACGGACTCGGTGACGGTGGCGACCGTGACGCCGGCAGGGGAGACCCCGAGCAGCCGAAGGGTCGAGAGGCGCTCGTCCCGGCGACGGGCGGAAAGCCGCGCCGCTGCCCCGCCGAGCGACATCAGCGGGACGACCAGGAGGACGAGCGCGATGGCGGCGAGCGCCTGATAGATGGGGGCCTCAGGGTCCGTCCAGCCCCAGAATGACTGGGCGCCTCCGATCACGGTCAGCACCAGTGTGGTCACCACGCCGAACGCCACGACGGGAAGGGCGAGCACGCTGTTCTGCTCTGGCGCGGGGCGCAGCAGCAGAGCGAGGACGTGCCGGTTCACGCGGCCACCGCCGAGGAGACGATTCGTCCGTCGCGGACGGCGACCGTGCGGGTGCAGCGACTGGCCACCTCGGGGTCATGGGTGACCACGACGAGGGTCCGGCCCTGGGCGGTGGTCGACCACAGCAGGGCATCCATGACCTCGGACGACGTGTGCGAGTCGAGAGCACCGGTCGGCTCGTCGGCGAAGACGAGCTCCGCGCCCGTGGCCTGCGCACGCGCGATGGCGACGCGCTGGGCCTGACCGCCGGAGAGCTCGCCGATCCGGCGATCCTCCATACCCGCGAGACCGAGGGCGGCGAGCCACGACGCCGCATGCTGGATGGCATCCTGACGTCGGATGCCGTTGATCATCGACGCCAGCGCGACGTTCTCCACTGCCGTCAGCTCCGGGATGAGCAGCCCCTGCTGGAAGACGAAGCCGAACCTCTCGCGGCGCAGTCGCGACCGCGCGGATTCACCGAGCGCGGTGACCTCGATGGGAGCGCCTTCAGTCGGCCGGAAGACAACGCTGCCCGCATCCGGCGTGGTGATTCCGGCCAGTACATGCAGCAGGGTCGTCTTGCCGGAACCTGAGGCGCCCATGATCGCGACGGACTCACCGCGATGGATCGCGAGATCGACTCCGGCGAGGGCGCGTGTCATCCCGAAGGTCTTGGTCAGGGCATGGGCTTCGATCACGGGGATGTTCATGTTTCCACTCTCGTCAGCAGAACACCCGATGTCGTCGATCCGGCGGATGACGGAGCGGGCCCGACCTCATCCCGGAGAATGAGATCGGGCCCGCACGTGCCTCAGAGCTTCTTCTGCCACCCGCCGGCATACGATACCGGCCGGAAGCCGATCTTCTCGTTGATGCTGAGCATGGGGCGGTTCTCCTCCGCGTTGAACGTGGAGACGACGGGCGACTCCGGCATCAGTGCCTGCCACCGCAGCAGGTTCGCGCACTTCACGATCGTCCCGAGCCGATGACCGCGGTGGTCCGTCGACACCAGGGTGCCGTACTGATGGGTGACGCCCGTGTGATCGGTCCCGATCAGCAGCTCGTTGTAGGCGACGATGTCGCCGGTGGGGACGTGCTGCACGGCGGCGACCGAGACGACACGTCCGGAGTCGGCGATTCGCCCATCCCGCCGTGCGACACGATCGGCGTCCCACACCTCGGCGACGAAGTCCATCTCCCCGCTCGGGGCGTCTGTCGACAGGCGTGCGAGGATGCCGGCGTATGCCGCGCGCAGTTCCGGCGGCGTCGGCAGCATCCACTCCACGATCCGGTACTCCGAACCGGCATGAGCGTTCGCCTCCGCCAGCGCCGTGCGCAGGAGCGCCGGGTCGGAGCGCAGATCGAACTCGCTGTTCCGCTCGACCTGCTCGAGCGTGTATCCGGCGGATTCGGCCAGATCGCTCAGGGGCGTGGCTGGCACGCGGCCCCACCCGGTCCTCGGCACGAGCATGCGCTCGGTCTCTTCCGGCCGGTGCAGGCTCCACAGCTGAAGAACGGTGCGACCGCGCGATCTGGCCTCCTCCTCGGCGCGCGCGAGCAGCGCGTTCTCGATGCCATGACCCCAGTGCGCCTCCGGCACGAGCATGTCGATCTCGCCGGCGTTCGCCTCCTCCTCCTGCGCGAAGGAGATCGTCGCCATGCCGACGATCTCACCGTCGACACGGGCGACTAAGCCGCGGTCCAGCGAGTCGGTGTCGTCCTGCCAGCCGGGCAGAACCTGCGCCGCCTCCAGAGCGAGGCCCGGAAGTCCGACCTGCTCGTCGCAGATCTGGCGGTTGAGTTCGCCGTACGCCCGGAACTCCGCCGCCGTGTCGTCATCGATCGAGGTCGGGACGATCAACGGCGTGATCGTCGGTTCAGCGATGGTCATGTCAGGTCCTTACTGGTGTGGGTTCAAGAGGGATGTGGGACTCGGCGTCCCTCGGGCGACGGAATCAGCGGATACCGCGCTGCAGGGCGAAGGCCGTGAGGACGCCCAGCTCATGTTCGGCGCGGCGACGTTGCTCGGAGATCAGCAGCTCCGCCGACTCGATGTGGACGGCGCGGCGTTGCCGACGCGGGCGCTGAGACCGTTGGAGCAGCCAGAGGCCGATCCGGAGAGAGAGGCGATCCGTGAGCGCCAAACGGCGGAGCTCATCGTCGCGGGGGATCTGGAAGACCTCGCGGTCCTCGGTATCGGGCGGGTGGGTGATGTTGCGGCGCAACGTGGTGTTCACGAGAGAGTCCTTCGAAAGGGAAGTGGGCGTGCGTGTGCAGGAGACGTCGCACCTCGATGGCGAGCATGGCCGCCAGGGGCGCGGACGACGGCGGCTCCTCGGACCACGGAGCGTGGGAGCCGAAGGCGGCGAGATCCATGTTCCGGTTGCGGAACAGAGGGTGGGGCGCGGATGCACCGACCGGAGAGAGGAGGCCCACTACGGGGCGTGATTCTCGGGGTGCGCTGCTACGAGAGCGCGCTGATGCGGACGCCGGCGGTCACCGAGAACGCAGGGCGCAGCGCAGAGTGCGCGGGCGCGGCAAGGCCAGTGGCCTGTGCGTTGAGCTGAATCATCATCATCGGTAACCTCCTTTCGTGTGGCGATCCGGAGGAAACGGTAGCGAACACGAGCGGGCAGCGTCAAGCGTTTCCGTATCTTACGGCGTGTCGTCGAGCGGTATCGGTTCGACGAACGCCCGCGCGGGATGACGGCTGAAGCCCGTGATTCCGGTAGCGTAGCGGCGTGATTCTCCCCGGACGAGCGGTGCCCGCATGCATCTGAAGAGCCTGACGCTCAAAGGGTTCAAGTCGTTCGCGCAGCCGACGAGCTTCGTCTTCGAGCCCGGCGTGACCTGCATCGTCGGCCCCAACGGGTCGGGCAAGTCGAACGTCGTCGACGCCCTTGCCTGGGTGATGGGGGAGCAGGGCGCGAAGACGCTCCGCGGCGGGAAGATGGAGGACGTCATCTTCGCGGGCACCTCGACGCGGGGCCCGCTCGGGCGCGCTGAGGTGCAGCTCACGATCGACAACGCCGACGGTGCCCTCCCGATCGAGTTCGCCGAGGTCACGATCAGCCGCACGCTGTTCCGCAACGGGTCGAGCGAGTACGCGATCAACGGCGAAGGATGCCGGCTCCTCGATGTGCAGGAGCTTCTCAGCGACTCCGGACTGGGCCGCGAAATGCACGTGATCGTCGGGCAGGGGCGCCTCGACACGGTGCTGCAGGCTTCTCCCGAGGACCGGCGGGGCTTCATCGAAGAGGCGGCGGGAATCCTCAAGCATCGCCGCCGCAAGGAGAAGACCCTCCGCAAGCTCGATGCGATGGAGGCGAACCTCACCCGTCTCAGCGACCTGGCGGGGGAGATCCGCCGTCAGCTCAAGCCGCTCGGGCGCCAGGCGGAGATCGCGCGCGAGGCGCAGACGATCGCTGCCGTCGTGCGTGATGCGAAGGCCCGGATCTTCGCGGACGACGTCGTCGCGCTGCGTACGGCTCTCGCCGACCACACCCGTACCGAGCACGAACGCCACACCGAGCGGCTGGTCCTGTCGGACCAGGCCGAAACGGTGCGAGCGAGTATCGCTCGGCTCGAGCAGGATCAGAACTCGGTCGCCGTCGATCAGGCCCGGAGCGTGGCCTTCGGTCTGGAGCAGGTGCAGGAGCGGATGCGCGGGCTCTACACGCTCGCGAACCAACGCCTGGCGCTGCTCGGATCCGAAGACGACGACGCTGCCGTCACCGCCGTCACCGTGACCCAGGCCACTATCGATGAGGCGAAGGACGAGATCGACGTGATCTCGGCCGGTCTCGGCGACGCGCAGGATGCGGCGGCGTCGGCGAGCCGTGACGTCGTGCACGCCAGGGCTGAGCTCGACACGCTCGATGTGGACATCGCCGAGCAGAGTGCGCTGGTGTCGGAATACGACATGCGCCTCTCGGCGCTGCGCGGCACCGCTGACGCCGCGGCCTCGGCACTCGCCGCCGTGCGAGGCGCGGTGCTTCGTCAGGAGAACGCGCTCGAGGCGGCGAACGCGCGCAGGCGGGAGGCTGCCGAGGCGCTCGAGGCGATCGACGATGCCGAAGCGCCCGAGGGCACCGCCGTCGAACATGCGGCCGCGTACGAGAGCGCGCAGCGGGCGGCGACAGCCGCGGAGGCCGAGCGGGAGACTCTGCGTGAGCGACTGCATGCGGCCGAGCGTGAGGTCGACTCCCTGACCGCGAAGGCCGCGGCCCTGAGCAGTGCTCTGGCCCTGTCGGGTGGCGCCGCCGAGATCGTCAAAGCCGGCGGAAAGGGCATTCGCGGACTCGTCGGAGACGCCGTGCAGGTCCGTGCCGGCTACGAAGCGGCGATCGCCGCGGTCCTCGGTCCGCTCACAGAAGGCGTTCTCATCGACACTGCGGCCGACGCTTTCGCCCAGGCGGCAGAAGCTGCCGAGAACCGCAGGGGAGTCGTCGACTTCGTCGTCGCCGACGCGCTTCGTCCAGAGCCCGTCGCCGCCCCGATCGAGGGCGTCACACCCGCGGTCGAGACTGTGACGGCACCCGACGGTGTGCTGGGCATCCTGTCGCACGTTCTGATCGCAGACGATCTGGGCGCCGCCCGTGTCGCGCGCACGGCGCTCGACGGAGCCGGGGACACTTCGACGACGATCGTGACCGTCGGGGGCGACGTGATCACCGCCCAGACGCTGCGCACCGGGTCCGGTGGCGAACGATCGCGACTGGAGCTCGCGGCGGAGCGGGATGCCGCCGCCGAGCGCCTGGCGGAGATTCAGATCGTGGTGGACTCGCTCCGCGAGGCGCGCGAGGACGCGAACGAAGCAGTCGAGACGACCAGACGCCAGGCGAAGGACGCGCTCCGTGCTCTGCGCGAGCATGATGCAGCCCTCGCCACCCATGCCGAGCAGGTGAACCGGGTCACCGTCCGCCACGAATCCGCGGTCGCCGAATGCGAGCGACTCGAAACCGGCCTGGCCCAAGCGCAGGCCGCCGTGTCCGATGCGGAGGCGAAAGCGGAAGCCGCCAAAGCTGCGCTGGACGAGGCGATC
Source organism: Microbacterium sp. Cr-K20 (assembly GCF_000708325.1). NCBI lineage: Bacteria > Bacillati > Actinomycetota > Actinomycetes > Micrococcales > Microbacteriaceae > Microbacterium > Microbacterium sp. Cr-K20. Next base: position 181,262 of record NZ_JARE01000047.1, read on the forward strand.
GCGGCTCCGCGTCCGGTCCTCGACGCCTCTGCGCGAGACGGGCTGCTCGAGACGCTCGAGCTGGCCCGTGAGGGCGAGGTGCGAGCGCGGCTGGAGATCGAGACGCTGCGGGAACGCGTGCGCGCGGCCCAGGCGCGGGTCACGAGTCTCGAGCGGCAGCGCGAGCAGGAGCGCGATGCCGCGGCCGAAGCGGCGCGGCGTGCGGTGATCCGTCGTGCCCAGCGCGAAGCGGCTTCGGGCGTCGCGGAGGAGCTGCCGCGGATCCTCGACTCCCTCGACCGCTCGGTCACCGAGGCGCGCCTGGCCCTGGCCGAGGCGGAGGCCGCACGTTCGGCGCAGAACGAGGAGCTCGTCGGGCTCCGCGCCCAGGAGACGTCGCTGCGAGAGCGCCTCGCGGGTCTGACCGAGAGCGTGCACGGTCTCGAGCTGCAGATCCACGAGAAGAAACTCCATCTCAACAGCCTGCTCGAGCGGGTCTCCTCTGAGCTGGCCCTCGACGAAGATATTCTCGTCGCGGAATATGGCCCTGATCAGCTCGTACCGCGCGACCCGGGAGTCGAGCACCCCGCAGACGAGCTGCTCGATGACACGGCGATCCCCTTCGACCGCCGCATCCAGCAACGCCGTCTGGCCGATGCCGAGCGGAAGCTTGCGCAGCTCGGACGCGTCAATCCGCTGGCGCTCGAGGAGTTCGCCGCGCTGGAGCAGCGCCATGCCTTCCTCACCGAGCAGCTGGCCGATCTCACGCAGACGCGTCAGGACCTCCTGACGATCATCGCCGACCTCGACGAGCGCATGCAGACCATCTTCGCGAGCGCCTTCGAGGACACGAAGGAGGCGTTCGGTCAGGTCTTCCCGCTGCTGTTTCCCGGTGGCACGGGGAGCATCTCCCTCACCGACCCGGAGAACATGCTGACCACCGGCATCGAGGTGTCGGTGCGTCCGGTCGGGAAGAAGATCGAGCGACTCTCGCTGCTCTCCGGCGGTGAGCGTTCGCTGGCCGCGGTCGCCCTGCTCGTGGCGATCTTCAAGGCGCGGCCGAGCCCGTTCTACATTCTCGACGAGGTCGAGGCGGCGCTCGATGATGCGAACCTGGGGCGCCTGCTCACGGTGTTCGAGCAGCTGCGAGAGAGCTCCCAGCTGTTGATCATCACGCACCAGAAGCGCACGATGGAGATCGCCGACGCCCTTTACGGAGTCTCGATGCGCCAGGACGGTGTGTCGGCGGTCGTCGGTCAGCGCGTGGGAGACCGGGCCGCAGCCGCGGTGTGACCTCCCAGGCGGGGAAGCGATGAAAGGCGGGTGAACTCGTGGCCGACATCACCGAGCCCCTCGCCGCACACAGCGCTGCGGTGCTCGACTACGGCGCGGCCGGTCCATACGCTGTCGCCTTCGGCTCCAGCGGCGAGATGTGGATCACTCTCGTGAACACCGGAGAGCTCGTGCGGCGGTCCCCGGACGGGCGCGAGCACCGGTTCACCATCGGCGAGCGGCCTGGTCAGCTCGCCGTGACCTCCGAAGCGACGTGGTGCGCGGTTACCGGCGCAGATCGGATAGCCATCATCGCGAGCGACGATCGGCTGAACTTCATCGACGTTCCGGGTGGGCCGTACGGCATCGCGGCTGTCGGCTCCGATGCGTTGGTGACCCTTATGCAGGAGAACAAGCTCGCCGTGGTCAGCCGGGACGGACTCCGCAGCGAGGTCGCCGTCCCCCTGGAAGGCGCATACCCGGCGATGGCCACCGCCCACCGGGACGGCTCTGTCTGGGTCTCGCTCAACCAGCGGGGGGTGCTCGAGCGATGGGATGCCGCAGGCGGTACCGATCTCATCACGCTGCCCGACGGCGCAGCCCCCGTCGGCATCGCGGCAGCAGGGGAGTATGTCTGGTCCGCCGACATCGCGCGGGGGAGCATCCTCCGGGTCGACGGCGATCGGCACGTCCGCGACTTCGTCCTCGCACCGGACAGCCGACCGCACGCGGTGATCGCCGACGACACCGGGTGCTGGTTCACGGAGTGGGGAGCGAACAGGCTGGGCAGGATCACCGCGGAGGGCGATCTCGCCGAGTTCGATCTCTCCGGCATCGGAGAGGAACCGCACGGCCTGGCTCTCGATGGTGACGGCGTCGTGTGGGTTGCCTTCGAAAGCGGGGTCGTTGCCGGCATCGGGCTGTAGAGGGCGGTTCGAACCGCCGCGCCGCTCTGTTCGGAAGCGGAGTTCATTCCCCGGTGCTACCCGTAGGCTGGAGGGATGGCGGAGAAGTCCTGGTCTCTCGGTCGCGCACTGCGCGGCATGTTCGTCAAGCCCACCATCGATGAGACGACGTGGGAGGACCTCGAGACGGCGCTGATCACGGCCGACTTCGGGCCCGACATCAGCGAGCGCGTCGTCGAGGAGCTGCGGGCCAAAGTCGACAAGTACCGCACGACCGATCCTCGGGACCTCCAGCGCATGCTGCGCGAGACCCTCGAAGAGCACTTCGCGAAGTTCGACACGACACTCAAGCTCACCGAGCGTCCGGCCGTCGTGCTGGTCGTCGGCGTGAACGGCGTTGGCAAGACGACCACCATCGGCAAGTTCACCAAGTTCCTCCGCGGCTATCAGCGCAGTGTCGTCGTCGGTGCAGCCGACACGTTCCGCGCAGCGGCAGTCGATCAGCTCGCGACCTGGGCGCAGCGCGGGGGAGCGGCGATCGTCCGTCCGCAGCAGGAGGGCCAGGATCCTGCATCCGTCGCCTTCCAGACCATCGAGTACGCCAAGCGCGAAGGTATCGAGATCGCGATCATCGACACCGCCGGCCGCCTGCACACCAAGGGCGGGCTCATGGACGAGCTCTCCAAAGTGAGACGCGTCATCGAGAAACAGGCTCCCATCAGCGAGGTGCTGCTGGTCCTCGACGCCACGACGGGCCAGAACGGCGTGATGCAGGCCGAGGCGTTCCTGGAGCACGCGGGCGTCACGGGCCTCGTCCTGACCAAGCTCGACGGATCCGCGAAGGGCGGGTTCGTGCTTGCGGTGCAGGAGCGCACGGGCATCCCCGTGAAGCTGCTCGGACAGGGCGAGGGGATCGACGATCTCACCGGATTCACCCCCCATGTGTTCGTCCAGTCATTGGTCGGTTGATGACGGGACTACCGCAGTGAGCACGAGGCTGGTTTCATAGCGTTATGGCGATCGAACACGACTACTTCGGACTCCTGTCCTCGGGCCCCGACGGCTCGATCTTCTGGTCGGAGACCGTCGAACTCGGAGACCAGAGCGTCACCGTCGATCTGACCGCTCCGGACCAGGACGACGTGTCCGCGGACGCGCTGGACATCGCCGCGGGTCTCATCGCCGGACTTGAGAACGTCGATGACACCGCCCGGCGGGGCATGCTCGCCGAGGTCGATGACCGCACCAGCGAGGTGACCGAGTACATCCTCCAGCAGCAGGAGGCCTACGGCGACGATCTCCCGGAGGTCCTCGTCGACGTGTCAGGGGATGCGGCCGTGGACATCATCCGCTCGCTGCGCCTGATGAGCATGACCATCCTCGCCGACGAGCACGGAGGCTCGGAGCCCTTCGCCGTCCTCGAGTACGCCCTGGATGACAGCTCATCCGACGACGTCCTGCTCGTGAATCTCGGCTCGGACGGCACGGTGCAGTCGGTGATGAGCGCCGACTGAGCCACCGTCCCGGGGTGCACCCGGGACGACGGTCGATCAGACGGCCTGCGCGAACCCGAGGTCGGCGCTCTCTGCGATGTGCGACAGGTGGTCGGGGATCTCGCGCCCCTTGGACACCATCGACTGTGCCCACAGGCGCCCCGCACGGTACGACGACCGCACCAGCGGACCTGCCAGCACGCCGAGGAAGCCGATTCGCTCCGCCTCTTCCTTGAACTCGACGAATTCCGCCGGCTTCACCCATCGCGCGACCGGCAGGTGGCGGGGCGTGGGTCGGAGGTACTGCGTGATCGTGATGATGTCGCAGCCGGCTTCGTGCAGATCGTTCAGGGCTTGCACGACCTCTTCCGGCTCCTCGCCCATGCCGAGGATCAGGTTCGACTTCGTGATCAGTCCCGCATCGCGTGCCTGGGTGAGGACGTTCAGCGAGCGCTCATAGCGGAACGCGGGACGGATGCGCTTGAAGATGCGGGGCACCGTCTCCACGTTGTGGGCGAACACCTCCGGGCGGGCGTCGAAGATCTGTCCCAGGAAAGCGGGGTCGGCGTTGTGTTCGTTCGCGAGCAGCTCGACCCCGGTGTTCGGGTTGAGTTCGTGGATCTTCCGCACGGTCTCCGCGTTGAGCCACGCTCCGGTGTCCGGCAGATCGTCGCGGGCGACGCTCGTCACCGTGGCGTAGCGCAGGTTCATCCGTGCCACGCTCTCGGCGACGCGGCGAGGCTCGTCGGTGTCGTAGGCATCGGGCTTCCCCGTGTCGATCTGGCAGAAGTCGCATCGACGGGTGCATTGAGAGCCGCCGATGAGGAATGTCGCCTCGCGATCCTCCCAGCACTCGTAGATGTTCGGGCAGCCGGCCTCCTGACACACCGTGTGCAGATCCTCACTCTTGACGAGGGAGTGGAGTGCCGTGTAGTCCGGGCCCATCTTCGCCTTGGTCTTGATCCAGTCCGGTTTCCGTTCGATCGGCGTCTCCGCGTTCCGGATCTCGAGTCGCAGGAGCTTGCGGCCCTCGGGGGCGGCGGTCATGCGCGGGCTCCTGTCAGCTCGGTGCGACCGTATTCGGTGACGAATGCCTCCGTCACCGCATCGACGAGATCGAGGGGGGACACGGCGGCGCCGACGACCTCGCTCACCGTCGTGACGCCGGCGTCGGTGATGCCGCACGGGACGATGCCCTGGAATCCGGCGAGCGTGTTGTCGCAGTTGATCGCGAAGCCGTGCATCGTCACCCCTTGCTGTACCCGTACACCGATCGCTGCGACCTTGTCCTCGGAAAGCGGGCGCCGCACCCACACTCCGCTCCGACCGTCGACCTGATAGCCCTCGATCCCGAACGGCTTGAGGATGTCGATGAGGAGGCGCTCCAGGCGACGCACATGCGCGACGACGTCGATGGGCTCGATCAGCCGCACGATCGGATACCCCACCAGCTGCCCCGGGCCGTGCCAGGTGATCTTGCCCCCGCGGTCCACATCGATCACCGGTGTGCCGTCCTGCGGACGCTCGTGCGCTTCGGTGCGTTTTCCCGCCGTGTAGACGGCCTCGTGTTCGAGGAGGATCAGCGTGTTCGGACGGATGTCGGCGACCACGCCGGCATGAACGCGTCTCTGCAGATCCCACCCGGCGACGTACGGCATGGGCGTCGGAGCGAACCCCGGAGTGAGGATGTCGAGCATCACGCTCTCCTTCTCAAGTTAATTGGACTGAGGGCAACAATACCCCTTCTGCGGTTGCCCGGTGCCGGCGCTTCGCGTCGCGGTAGCGTGAGGGCATGAGTTCCACCGGCAGAGCAGGACGCCCGAAGGCGTCTTCGCGAGAGACTCTCGCGGAGGCGGCGTGCGAGCTTTTCCTGGAGCGTGGGTACGACGCGACGTCGGTCGCGGACATCACCCAGCGAGCCGGCGTGAGCAGATCGAGCTTCTTCAATTACTTCACGTCGAAGAGTGACGTGCTGTGGTCGGGCATGGACGAGCGCATCGGTGAAGCGATCCGATCGCTCGGCGGGTTGGGGAGCGGGGCATCCGGAGAGACGGTGCGCCGAATCCTGCTGCTCGTCGTGCACGGTTTCGAACCGGATCCGCTCGCCCTCGCGCTCCGCAACGCCGCGGCGATGGGATTGCAGGATGAGCTCGTGAGGGACACGGGCCTCCGTCTGGCGCGGCTTTCCGATGCCGTTGCCGCCGCGGCGCGGAGTGCCGGAATCGACGTCGTCCGTGCCGACATCGTCGGAGCTGCCTACGCCGCTGCCGTGCTTTCGGCGCTGCGTGTCTGGGCTGAGCAGGGGGCGGGGCGAGGAACGCCGGAGGCCGTGTTGCATGAGGCGCTCGGCGTGATCAACGACCTCCCCTGGAAAGAATGATCGCCGCGGACGAAACGCCGTGAGCCGGACAGGTCATGAGTGAACCCACCCCCGAGGAGGAACTCATGATTCGAGACCATTTGGACGAGTTGCTGGCGTCATCGGCGCCGGCACCGCGCGCGACGATCGAATCGGCGGAACTGCGGGCGATGCTCGCCGAGGCGAAGACCGTCGTGCAGTCACCACGGAAGAAGCGTCGCACCGTGGTGCTGAGCGGAGCGCTGGGGCTTCTTCTCGCCGGCGGTGCCGGCATCGCGACCGCGTCGTCGGATTGGCTCTGGAGTCCGGGGCTGGAGAACCCCGACCGCAGCTACTCCTACACGTCGCCCACCTGGGGTGAGTGTGAGATCCGGTACAGCGGATGGGATACGCACAACCCGCTCACGCAGACACAGGTCGATCGGATCATCGACGAGTGGTTCGCGAACACGGACGTCGAGGCGGCCGCGGAACCGTATGTGGCGGAGTACCTCGCCGCCGTCGAGGCCGACATGGCCGGCTCCGCGGAGGAGATCTCCGATCCGCGGGCGCCTGACCTGAACGCGTGGCGAGCGCACGACCAGGCCCTCTCCATGGCGCTGTATGAGGAGCTGAAGGCGAATGGCTTCGACACTGGACGCGGCGACCTGGCGGGCTCGGACGCGCACAGCCAGCTGCACTGCGAGGACGAGGACTGGGGCGGCGAGGGTGGCACTCCGTGAGCCGGCACCCGGAGGATGCGGCGCTCATCGTGGTCTTCGAGGCGAGTGCTTCGGACCTGCTCGCCTACCTGTCTCGCCGAGTCGGCCCCGACGACGCCGCAGATCTCCTGGGGGAGACCATGGTCGTCGCGTGGCGACGGGTTCGTCAGCTTCCGACCGACCCGGAGCGCGCACGCATGTGGCTCTTCGGCGTCGCGCGTGGAACGCTGCTCAACCATGCGCGAGGGGAGCGGCGGCGGTGGGCACTGGCCGACCGCATCCGCTCTCACGCCGCAGAGGAGCTCTCCACGGCACCGGCCGATACCGGCAGCGAGGTCCGCGACGCCATCGCACGGTTGGGCCCCGACCTGTCCGAACTCGTCCGTCTGGTGCACTGGGACGGCTTCTCGCTGACGGATGCGGCGGAGCTGCTGGGCATTCCTGCCTCCACGGCGCGGGGGCGCTACCAGAGGGCGAAGGTCGAGCTCCGCGCCGCGCTGAGCGTGGAGGCTCCACTCGCGTAGAATCGACAGCACCATGGCTACCTTTGGCACGCTCTCCGATCGACTCACCGAGACCTTCCGCAATCTGCGCACGAAGGGAAAGCTCACTGCTGCCGACGTCGACGGCACCGTGCGCGAGATCCGCCGCGCACTGCTCGACGCCGACGTCGCACTCGTCGTCGTCAAGGAGTTCACCGCGAAGGTGCGCGAACGCGCCCTCGGCGACGAGGTCAACAAGGCGCTGAACCCCGCGCAGCAGGTCGTCCAGATCGTCAACGAGGAACTCGTGCAGATCCTCGGTGGCGAGCAGCGGCGTCTGCAGTTCGCGAAGACCGCACCGACCGTCATCATGCTCGCGGGCCTGCAGGGTTCCGGTAAGACGACCTTCGCGGGCAAGCTCGCGAAGCAGCTCGAGGGGGAGGGGCACACGCCTCTCCTGGTTGCCGCCGACCTCCAGCGACCGAACGCCGTCAACCAGCTGCAGGTGGTGGCCGAACAGGCAGGTGCCGCGGTCTACGCGCCCGAGCCCGGCAACGGCGTCGGCGATCCCGTGAAGGTCTCGCGCGAGGGCGTCGAGTACGCGCGTCGTCAGCAGCACGACGTCGTGATCATCGACACCGCGGGTCGTCTCGGCGTCGATGCCGAGCTCATGAAGCAGGCCGCCGACATCCGCAAGGCCGTCGACCCCGATGAGGTCCTGTTCGTCATCGACGCGATGATCGGTCAGGATGCCGTCAACACGGCGAAGGCGTTCCAGGAGGGTGTCGACTTCACCGGCGTCGTCCTGTCCAAGCTCGACGGCGATGCCCGCGGTGGGGCGGCGCTGTCGGTGGCCTCGGTCACCGGTCGTCCGATCATCTTCGCCTCCACAGGAGAGCGTCTCGAAGACCTCGAGCCGTTCCACCCCGACCGCATGGCGAGCCGCATCCTCGACCTCGGCGACATCCTGACCCTCATCGAGCAGGCCCAGCAGGCCTTCGATGAGGAAGAGGCCATGAAGATGGCCGAGAAGCTCGCGACCGAGGCCTTCACCCTCGAGGACTTCCTCGACCAGCTTCAGCAGATGAAGAAGATGGGTTCGATGAAGAAGATGCTCGGGATGCTCCCGGGCATGGGTCAGATGAAGCAGCAGCTCGAAGACTTCGACGAGCGTGAGATCGACCGCACCGAGGCCATCATCCGCTCGATGACCCCGGGGGAGCGTCGCAACCCCAAGGTGCTCAACGGCTCGCGTCGTCTGCGCATCGCGCGTGGTTCCGGCATGACCGTCACGGACGTGAATCAGCTGGTGCAGCGCTTCGAGCAGGCCGCGAAGATGATGAAGACCGTGGCCCGCGGCGGCACGCCGAACATTCCCGGTATGGGTGCTGTCCCCGGAATGGGGCGCCCCGGCGCGTCGTCGAAGCGGGGCAAGAAGGGCAAGTCGTCGAAGGGATCCCGCTCGGGGAACCCCGCCAAGCGCGCGGCGGAGAACGCCGGAATCACCGCGACCTCGACGCCGACCGGTTCGGGCTTCGGCCTCGGTGGTGCCGCAGGCCAAGCGCCGAGCGAGGCCGACCTCGCCGAGATCCAGAAGCTGTTCGGCAAGGGCTGAACCGCGCTCAGCGCGGAGCGGCCAGGGCGGCGGCGGATGAGGTCTCCCGCGATCTCCCGATGTCTGCGGTTGGCCGCCGGGCGACGATCTGTCCCAGGACGAGCGCGCCGATCGTCAGGACGAGGCCGATCGCTTGGACACCGGTGAACCGCTCGCGCGCGACCAGCACCCCCAGGATCGTCGCGACGATGGGGGAGAGCAGTGCGAGCAGGCCCGGCGCGATCACCGGGAGTTGCTGGACGCCGCGGAACCACAGGGTGTACGCGACGATCCCGCCGGCGGTGCCGAGCCAGAGATAGCCGAGCGCGGCTCCACCGTCGATCGCGGCGGGCACGCCCTCGACCGCGAGTGTGAGCGGGAGCAGCAGCAATCCGCCAGCCGACAGCTGCCATCCGGCGTACGCGATCGGGCCGACCCCCTCAGGTCGCCCCCAGCGCTTGGTGAGGATCATCCCTGCTCCGGTGGCGGTGACGCCTCCGATCGCGGCCAGCACGCCCCAGAAGTCGAGTTCCGCGGCCGGCCCCAGGACGACGAGCGCCACGCCGCCGGCTCCGATGACTGCCGCCGCTGCGGTGAGGGGTCTGATCCTCTCCTGCAGGACGAGGGCGCCGAGCATCAGCACGATGAGCGGTTGAGCTCCCGCAACAGCAGCGGCGACTCCGCCGGGAAGCCGCTCGGCCGCCAGGAACAGGAGGGGGAAGAATGCGCCGATGTTGAGTGCGCCGAGCACGAAGGACTTCCACCACCACGACCCGTGGGGCAGTCGTCGGCTGATGAGCACGGCCAGCAGCCCGGCCGGGAGGGCGCGAAGCAGGCCGGCGAAGAGTGGATGGCCCGGCGGAAGCAGCTCGGTGGTGACGAGGTACGTCGTTCCCCAGGCGATGGGGGCGAGTGCGGTCAGCAGCACGAGCATCAGGCGGTTCATGGTTCCAGCGTGCTCCCCGCGCTGACATGAGTCCAACGCATGTTTGTCACGTTATCCATGAAGTGTCATCATGAACGAATGGAACTCCAGCAGCTCCGATACGTCGTCGAGGTAGCGGAGACCTCCAGCTTCACTCAGGCCGCCGAACGCTGCTTCGTCACGCAGTCCGCGTTGAGTCATCAGATCGCCGCTCTCGAGCGTGAGCTCGGTCAGCGACTGTTCGTGAGATCGAGTCGCAGCGTCCGACTGAGCGAGGCGGGGGAGGCGTTCCTGGAGCACGCGCGGACGGCGCTCCGGGCGGCAGAGCAGGCGCGGGAGAGCGTAGCCGCAGCGGTGGGCGTGGTGACCGGCACGCTCCGGATCGGCGTCATCCCGACGGTGACCGCCGTCGACATCCCGGAGGTGCTGGTCGCGTACCGGGCCGCGCATCCGCTCGCGCGAGTCGAGCTGCAGGTGGGGAACAGCGACGTGCTGATGACGCGCCTGCGTCGCGGCGACCTCGATGTCGCCCTTCTCGGTCTCCGCGAAGGGACTCAGCCGCTGGGTGTGGCTTCGCGCGTCCTGTCGCGGGACCGGCTGATGGCGGCGCTCCCTCGTGGGCACGAGCTGTCCGAGACCGGTGTGGTGACGTTGCACGACCTCGCCGGTGCGACGTTCGCCGACTTCCCGGCGGGCACCTCGGGGCGCGCGCAGAGCGATGCCGCCTTCGCATCCGCGGAACTGTCGCGGGATGTCGCCTTCGAGGCGGACTCCGCCACCCTCCTCCTCGGTCTGGTCGCCGCCGGGCTGGCGGTGACTCTGCTCGCACCGGGGACGATCGAACGATCTGCGGCAGATGTCGCGACCGCCGAGGTCCGCGACGGTCCCGTACGCGTGGAGCACCTGGCGTGGGACCTCGCGGCACCACGGAATGTGGCGAAGGCCTTCCTCGCCGTCATTGACGACGTCGTTCCCGGGAACGCGAAAGCGGGCCCGGAGGAGCACTCCGGACCCGCTGTCCTGTGACGTCAGGTCACTTCACGTCGTCGTCGACCCAGTCCATCGACTTGGTGACGGCCTTGCGCCACAGGCGCAGCTGACGGTCGCGCTCCGCGTCCTCCATGGAGGGCTGCCAGCGCTTGTCTTCCTGCCAGTTCGCGGACAGGTCATCCAAGCCGTTCCAGAATCCGACGGCGAGGCCGGCTGCGTACGCTGCGCCGAGTGCCGTCGTCTCTGCGACGACCGGGCGCACCACCGGCACGCCGAGCACGTCGGCCTGGAACTGCATGAGCGCATCGTTGGCGACCATGCCGCCATCGACCTTGAGCTCGGTCAGGTCCACTCCGGCGTCGGCGTTGACCGCATCGAGCACGTCGCGAGTCTGGAAGGCCACGGCCTCCAGCGCAGCGCGCGCGATGTGGTTCTTGTTGGCGTAGCGGGTGAGGCCCACGATCACGCCGCGGGCGTCCGAGCGCCAGTACGGTGCGAACAGACCCGAGAAGGCCGGGACGATGTACACGCCGCCGTTGTCCTCGACCTGCTCGGCCAACTTCTCGACCTCGGGGGCCGAGGAGATGATGCCGAGCTGGTCGCGCAGCCACTGGATGAGCGATCCCGTGACAGCGATGGAACCCTCCAGCGCGTAGTGGGTCGGTCCGTCGCCGAGCTTGTACCCGACAGTGGTCAGCAGCCCGTTCTTCGAGTGGACGATCTCCTCGCCCGTGTTGAAGATCAGGAAGCAGCCCGTGCCATAGGTGTTCTTGCTCTCGCCGGTCTGGAAGGCGGCCTGTCCGAACGTCGCGGCCTGCTGGTCGCCCAGGATGCCGGCGATCGGCGTCTCGCGCAGCAGCGACGAGCTCTCGGCGGTGCCGTACACCTCGGAGGAGGAGCGGATCTCCGGCATCATCGAGCGCGGCACGCCGAACGCCTCGAGGATGTCGTCGCGCCACTCGAGCGTCTCGAGGTCCATGAACATCGTGCGGGAGGCATTGGTGACGTCCGTGACGTGCACGCCGCCATCGGCTCCACCGGTGAGGTTCCAGAGGACCCAACTGTCGGTGGTGCCGAAGATCAGGTCGCCCGCCTCCGCCTTCTCGCGCGCGCCCTCGACGTTCTCGAGGATCCAGGCGATCTTGGTGCCGGAGAAGTACGTCGCCAGCGGCAGGCCGACGACCGGCTTGAACCGCTCGACTCCGCCGTCAGCTGCCAGGCGGTCGACGATGTCCTGCGTGCGTGTGTCCTGCCAGACGATCGCGTTGTAGGCAGGCTTTCCGGTCTTCTTATCCCACACGACAGCGGTCTCGCGCTGGTTCGTGATGCCGACGGCGGCGATGTCGTGACGCGTCAGATCGGCCCGCCCGAGGGCCAGCCCGATGACCTCCTGCACGTTGCGCCAGATCTCGGCCGCGTCGTGCTCGACCCAACCGGCCTTCGGAAGGATCTGTTCGTGCTCCTTCTGGCCGGTCGCGACGATGCTGCCCTTCTTGTCGAAGATGATCGCGCGACTCGACGTCGTTCCCTGGTCGATGGCGATGATGTAGTCAGCCACTTGTGCTCTCCTTTGAATTCAGTGCGATGGGGTGTGCGTCAGGCGGCGAGGCCGAGCAGCACGGGTGCAGCAAGGGCGGCGATCACACCACCGATGAGGGGGCCGACGACGGGGACCCACGAGTAGGACCAGTCGCTGGCACCCTTGCCCTTGATCGGCAGGATCGCGTGGGCGATGCGCGGACCGAGGTCACGGGCGGGGTTGATCGCGTAGCCGGTCGGACCACCGAGCGACGCGCCGATTCCGACCACGAGCAGCGCCACCGGCAGCGCGGTGAGCGGCCCGAGGCCTCCGGGCACGCCGACCTCGATGTCGCCGTAGTCGGCGAACGCGAAGATGCCGAACACGAGCACGAAGGTGCCGATGATCTCGGTGACGAGGTTCCACCCGTACGAGCGGATGGCGGGGCCGGTCGAGAAGACGCCGAGCTTGTTGGCGGCCTCCGGCTCCTCATCGAAGTGCTGCTTGTAGGCGAGCCAGACGACGATCGCACCGAGGATGGCGCCGACGAGTTCCGCCGCCGTGGCGGTGAGGAACATCACGACGCTGATCTTGCCGGCGACCATGAGGCCGATGCCGACTGCGGGGTTGAGGATCGCACCGGAGTACGCGGAGACGAGCACACCGGCGAAGACCGCGAGGCCCCATCCCCAGTTGACCATCAGGAAGCCGCCGCCGAAGCCCTTGTTCTTCGCAAGGGCCACGTTGGCGACCACACCACAACCGAGGAGGACCAGCATCGCTGTACCGACCAACTCCGAGAGGAAGTAGAGACCGAGATTCACATCAGCCATGTCTTCTTTGACCTTTCTTGTGTGTCGAGGCCCCTCTGCCCCGACACTTTATGGGGTTGCACCGCGAGGAGGGCGGCAGTCCGAAGTCCTGTCAGCCGCGGGTGCGGGAGCGGATATCGAGTCCGTGTCGTTCGTTCAGCAATTGGCGGGTCTGGTCGAGTTCGGCGTCGTGGCGCGCGCGGTCCCAGCCGAGCATCGGAGCGAGCGCGTCGGCGATCTCATCGAGCACCTCGGCGTTCGCGTTCCCGGTGAAGGCGATGCTGGTGCGGCGGAGCACGATGTCCTCGAGGCGCGCCACCATCTCGTTCTGCACCATCCACTCGAGTTCGCGGGTGGAGAGGTCGCCGCCGGCAAGGGGGGAGTCCGGTCCCTGCTCGACGTACGCCCACACGTCCGCCGCGCGGGTTCCGTATCTCGCGAGCAGCTGGTCGGCACGTGCCCCGGCGCCGGGGAGGTTCTCCTGGACCCAGATGCGGCGTGCCTTCTCGGTGCGCGGGAACTCGCGGCCGCCGCCGATCGCGCGTCCGGCGGTGGAGACTGTCCTGGTGCGGTCGATCAGGCTTAGCACGGTGTCGGAGAGCGACTCGCCGAGCGCGCGGAACGTGGTCCACTTGCCGCCGACGAGGCTGACGAGCGGGACGGCACCCTTCTCATCGACTTCGATGCGGTAGTCGCGTGACACGAACCCGGGGGCGGTGTCCTCGTGACGCGGCAGCGGACGGATACCGGAGAACTTGTAGACGATCTGATCGCGGGAGACCGGAATCGTCGGGAAGACGTGGTGGATCAGTTCGAAGAAGTAGTCGACCTCTTCCTCCGTGCACACCGGGACCTCGCGCGGGTCGGCGTCGATGTCGGTGGTGCCGACGAGCACTCGCCCCTTGAGCGGGTAGATGAGGACGATGCGGCCGTCGGAATGCTCGAAGAAGATCTCCCGGCCCTGCGTCGCCTCCAGCAGTTCGGGGTGGTCGAGCACGATGTGCGAGCCCTTGGTTCCGCCCATGAACCGGGTGTCCTCGCCGAGCGCGTCGTTCGTGAGGTCCGTCCAGGGGCCGGACGCGTTGACCACGACATCGGCGTGAACGCGGAATTCGGTGCCGCTCTCGCGATCGCGGAGGACCACCTCATCGCCCTCGCGCGCGATCGCCTCGACGTAGTTGAGCGCGTGTGCTTCGGGGTGTGCTGCGCGACCGTCCTGGAGCACGTCGAGCGCGAGACGCTCGGGGTCGTGCATCGACGCGTCGTAGTAGGTCGCCGTGTACTTGATGTTCGGGTCGAGCGACGGCAGTTCGGCGAGCGACTTCTTCCGACCGAGGAAGCGGTGTCGGGGCACCATTCCGCCGTCACGCGAGAACGTGTCGTAGATCGTCAGGCCGACCTTGATCAGGAACGCGCCGCGTTCCTGGGGCTTGCCGCTCTTGTGCGTCAGGAATCGCAGGGGAGCGGACAGGATGCCGGAGAAGGTGGAGTAGATCGGGATGGTCGTCTGCAGCGGCTTCACGTAGTGAGGGGCTATCTTGAGCAGTCCGTTGCGCTCCTCGACGGACTCGCGCACGAGCCGGAATTCGCCGTTCTCGAGATAGCGGATCCCGCCGTGGATCATGTGGCTCGACGCTGCGGATGCGCCCGATGCGAAGTCGCCGCGCTCGACGAGCACGACATCGACACCTTGGAGCGCCAGGTCGCGGAACGTGGAGATGCCGTTGATCCCGCCACCGATGACGAGCACCTTGGTGCGTCCGGATTCGCGGACGGCGCGAACCTCTGCGCGCTCCGCTGACGAGTGTGTGGAATCGATCATCGTCGACCCTCTCTTCCTTACTTGCCAACCAGCATCGACCTGTGTGGCATCCCGCGCAAGCCCACTGCACATATGTGCAAGGATCGAGGGTGAGGAGGTCACGATGGCCGGTCAGAGCGCGGAAACCCGCGATAGCAAGCTGATCGCGGCGCTCACGGCCGCGCAGCTCTACTACATGCAGGACAAGACGATGGAGGTGATCGCGCAGGAGCTCGGTACCTCCCGTTCCTCGGTCTCACGCCTCTTGAGCTTCGCGCGGGAGAGCGGCCTCGTCGACATCCGCATCAACTCGCCGCTGGAGCGGCTCGGCATGCTCGAACAGCGCATCCGCGACCGGCACCGGGTGGCCGCACACGTCGTTCCCATGCCCGAGATCCTCAGCGAGGTGGAACGTCTCGAGCGCGTCGCGCTCACGGCCGGCCGCCTGCTGTCCCAGTTCGTCGACTCCAACATGATCATCGGTGTGGCCTGGGGCTCGACGATCAGTGCGGTGAGCCGCGGCCTCACGCAGAAGGAGACGCACAACACGACCTTCGTCCAGCTCAACGGGGCCGGCAACACCCAGACCACAGGCGTGGAGTACTCCAGCGACATCCTGCAGCGGTTCGGCAGCGCCTTCGGTGCGCAGGTGCAGCAGTTCCCCGTGCCCGCGTTCTTCGACGATCCCGCCACCCGTGAGGCGATGTGGCGCGAGCGCAGCACCCGTCGAGTGCTCGATCTGCAGGCGAAGATGGACGTCGCGGTCTTCAGCCTGGGGTCTCCGGCTGCCGAGGTTCCGAGTCGCGTGTACGTCGGCGGATATCTCGGACGCGACGACTACCGCAGCCTGCGCGAGGACCACGCGATCGGCGACGTCGCCACGGTGTTCTTCCGATCCGACGGATCCTGGCGGGATATCCGCGTGAACGCCCGGGCGACCGGACCGGGACTCGACCGCCTGCGCCGCGTTCCTCGTCGGATATGCGTCGTGTCGGGCGTCCCGAAGCTGGTCAGCCTCCGGGCCGCCCTCTCCGCAGGGCTCATCACCGACGTCGTCCTGGATGAAGGACTCGCCCGGCGCCTCGTCGAGGACTGAGTCGACCGCCGACAGAGGTCGTGGCTACGCGCCTTCTGTCGACGCCTCGGGTCCGGAGCGGAACTCGCGGATGAGGTGCTGCACGACGGCGGTGAGATCTCCGGCGGTGGCATTCGCGATCACGAGCTGACGCTCGTAACTGGCCCCGTTCTCGAGAGTGACGGCGTTGTTGCCGAACTCCCGGACGCAGCCGAGCTCCACGGCCACGGGTGCGAGCTCTTCCAGCACTTCGGCGAGGTGTTCACGCACGGGACGCTGCGTTCCGGCGGCATCGACGATGACGCGTGCGTCGAGACCGTACCGCGCCGCGCGCCATTTGTTCTCCCGGTGGAACCACGCGGGGAGCTCGGGAAGGGTCCCTCCTTCGTCGAGCTGACGGGAGAAGTGCTCGACGAGCACTTGCACGAGCGCCGCGACCGACGCGAGCTCCGGCAGCGTCGACAGACCGTCGCAGGCTCGCACCTCGATGGTTCCCCATCGCGGAGCGGGACGGATGTCCCAGCGCACCTCCGTGGCGTCCGCCATCACGCCGGTGCGGACCATGTCGTCGAGATACGACTCGTATTGTGCCCAGTCGCGTAGCGGCCAGGGGAGTCCGGCCGTCGGAAGCTGTTGGAACACCAGCGCGCGGTTCGAGGCGTAGCCGGTGCGCTCGCCCGCCCAGAACGGACTCGACGCCGACAGGGCCTGCAGATGAGGGAGGTATGCCGAGAGCGCGTTGATGATGGGGAAGACCTTGCGCTGGTCCTCCACCCCGATGTGCACGTGGATCCCCCAGATCATCATGTTGCGACCCCACCACTGGGTGCGCTCGATGAGGGTGTGATACCGCGACTTGTCGGTGACCTCCTGATCGAACCACTGTGCGAACGGGTGACTGCCCGCCGACAGCAGTTCGATGCCGGCCGGGTCCGTCGCGGTGCGCACGGCCGTGATGGCGTTCGCGATGTCGTCGACTGCATGCGCCACGGAATCGCCGATCCCGCTCGTGACTTCGATCGTGTTCGTGAGCAGCTCGCCGGTGACGGTGTGGCGCTCATCCTCGCTCTCGGCTTCGAGCGCCGCCAGCAGTTCCGGGGCGCGTCCGACGAGGTCACCGCTCACGGGATCCGCGAGCATGATCTCCCATTCGAGGCCGACGGTGGATCGGGCGGAAGAGGCGAACTCGAGTTTCACCCGCACAGTCTGACACGCGGGCGACGCGACACGACAACGGCCGTTGCGCCACGTTTCGCGCCGGGCGCGAGGATCTGGCAGAATAGAGGGTCGGACGACCTGCTCGACCCTCTATCCAGCAGGTGTCCACACTCATTTGAGCTTCCGCCGGGTGTGCACCCCACTCTCCAGGCGATCAGTTCGTTTCCTTCCACACAATTCAGGAGAATCGTGGCTGTCAAGATTCGTCTCAAGCGCCTGGGCAAGATCCGTGCGCCGTACTACCGCATCGTCGTCGCCGACTCGAAGACCAAGCGCGATGGTCGCGTGATCGAGGAGATCGGCAAGTACCACCCCACCGAGGAGCCCTCGTTCATCGAGGTCGACTCCGAGCGTGCGCAGTACTGGCTCTCCGTCGGCGCGCAGCCGACCGAGCAGGTCGCCGCCATCCTCAAGATCACGGGCGACTGGGGCAAGTTCAAGGGCGACGCCGACGCGAAGTCCACCCTCAAGGTGAAGGAGCCCAAGGCTCCCTTCGAGATCGACGCATCCAAGAAGTCCGTCGTCAAGCCCAAGGCCGAGAAGAAGGTGGAGGCCCCCGCTGAGGAGGCTCCCGCCGCGGCCGACGCGGAGGCCGCTGAGGCCCCCGCCGCCGACGCAGAGTAATCCGCCGTGCTCGCCGCCGCGCTCGAACACATCGTCAAGGGGATCGTCGATCACCCGGAAGATGTCCGCATCAATGAATCCACATCGCCGCGAGGCGACCTCCTCGAGGTGCGCGTGCACCCCGATGACCGTGGACGCGTGATCGGGCGCGGCGGCCGCACAGCCAAGGCCCTTCGCACCCTCGTCAGCGCGCTCGCTGACGGGCGTCGGGTCCGCGTCGATGTCGCGGACGACTGACGTGGTGCCGAAGGACCGCAACCAGGGCAAGAATCAGCTGCGCGTCGGGCGTCTCGTGAAGGCGCACGGTCTCAAAGGCGGCCTCAAGCTCGAGCTGTACACCGACAACCCGGCGGGTCGTTTCACCCCCGGTGCCGGCTTCACGGTGCAGGTGCCCGAGGCATCGCCGTGGCACGGCAAGGACATCACCGTTCGCGAATACCGCTTGATGAACGGGAATCCGGTTGTCTTCTTCGAAGATGTCGATGACCGAGAAGCCGCCGAGAGCCTCGTCAAGGCGATCCTCTGGATCGATCAGGACGTCGATGAGGTCGAGGACGACGCCTGGTTCGATCACCAGCTCGTGGGGCTCGACGTCGTTCGCGACGATGCGATCATCGGCCGGGTCATCCGCGTCGAGCACTTCCCGGCGCAGGATCTGCTCATCGTGAAGTCCGGCGACACCGAGGTCATGGTGCCCTTCGTGGCCGCCATCGTCCCCACCGTCGACGTCTCGGCCGGTCGTCTGATCGTGACGCCGCCGCCCGGACTCTTCGAGGAGCTCCCCGACGCCGCGGATGCCGAGCAGCCGTCGGGCTCGGACGCCGAAGCCCCTGAGTGACCGCTGATACGGTTCCCCCGTGCGCATCGACGTCCTCTCCATCTTTCCGTCCTACTTCGACGGCCTGACGCTCTCCCTCCTCGGGAAGGCGCAGCACGCCGGCATCATCGACCTTCGCGTGCATGACCTCCGCGACTGGACGTCCGATCGTCACAACACGGTCGACGACACCCCCTACGGTGGTGGCGCCGGCATGGTCATGAAGCCGGAGCCATGGGGTCTTGCTCTCGATGAGGTCACCGCTCGTTCGAAAACGGCGGCGGATGCCGAGCGGCCGACCATCATCTTCCCGTCACCTGCCGGTGAGGTCTTCACGCAGAAGACCGCACGGGCGCTGGCCACCCATGAGCACCTCGTCTTCGGCTGCGGGCGTTACGAGGGCATCGATGAACGCGTCTTCGAGTACGCCTCCGACCTCGGCGAGGTGCGCCTCATCAGTCTCGGGGACTACGTCCTCAACGGGGGAGAGGTCGCCACGATGGCGATGATCGAGGCGATCGGGAGGCTCATCCCCGGTGTCGTCGGCAACCCGGAGAGTCTTGTCGAGGAGTCGCATGAGGACGGTCTCCTGGAGTACCCGTCGTACACGAAGCCCGCTTCGTGGCGCGAGCGGTCGGTGCCGGACATCCTGCTGAGCGGCAACCACGGGGCGATCGCCACCTGGCGCCGCGAGCAGCAGTTCGAGCGCACCAGGCTGCGTCGCCCTGATCTCCTCCCGGACGACGAGACCTCGCAGTCCTGACCGGGATCGACGCCGAATCCGCTCGGATGCGCCTGTCAGAGCATCCGCTCCGAGGTGCCATCGATCTCGAAGACCACGCCGTGCGGATGTCTCAGTCCGAGCGCGTTCGACGCATCGAGACGTCGTAGCTCGGCACGCAGCATCCGTCCGATCATCTCGTGGCTCACGAGCAGCGGTGTCCCCTCGGACGCCCATCCGCAGCTGCTGAGGGCCTTTCGCGCTCGGGAACGGGCTTGCGCGTAACTCTCACCGCCGGGGAATGCCCATCCGTAGCGATTGGCGGCGCGCTCCTCTCTGGCCATCGGATACGCCGCGTCGATCTCGTCCCAAGTCATACCCGCCAGCGCACCGTGATCGAGATCGGCGAGTTCCGGCACCTCAATGACCTCGGCCCCGAGCCGGTCAGCGATGATGACCGCGGTCTGCATGGCTCTACCGAGCGGGCTGGAGCACACGGTGAGCACGCCGGCGTCACCGAGGCGGGAGGCGATCGCGCGGGCTTGGGCGATGCCTTCGTCGGTGAGGGGCGAGTCGAGCTGACCCTGCAAGCGGTGTTCGACGTTCCACACGGTCTGACCATGCCGAGCGAGGAGAAGACGCTCCGGCACATGGCGATCCTGCGGAATCATGGACTCAGGATGGCATACGCCCTCGCGTTTCGGCTCGTGGCGCGGGTCAGTCCACGCCGAGGAACGATCGGTCGGTCAGGATGATGGGGCCGTCTTCCGTGATCGCGATGGTGTGCTCGGAGTGGGCGCCGCGTGAACCGTCAGCGCTGCGCAGGGTCCATCCGTCGGGGTCGGTCACCAGCTCGTCTGTCGTCGCGAGGAGCCAGGGCTCGAGTGCGAGGACCAGGCCGGCCCTCAGGGGAAAGCCCCGGCCGGCGCGGCCGTCGTTCGGCACGTGCGGGTCCCCGTGCATCGTGCGTCCGACTCCGTGCCCACCGAAGTCGGTGTTGATCGAGTAGCCCTCGCCGTGTGCGATGGCGGCGACGGCCGCGGAGATGTCGCCGATGCGGTTTCCGACCGTTGCGGAGTCGATCGCGGCGGTCAGGGCGCGTTCGGTGGTATCGATGAGTCGAAGGTCTTCTTCACGAGCCGCGCCGACGACGAACGACACCGCCGAGTCGGCGACCCAACCGTCGACCGACACTGCGAAGTCGAGGGTGACGAGGTCGCCGTCGCGCAGTGTGTAGTCATGGGGGAGGCCGTGCAGCACGGCGTCGTTGACCGAGGTGCAGATCACCTTGCCGAACGGACTCGCTCCGAACGAGGGGTGATAGTCGATGTAGCAGGACTCTGCCCCGGCCTTGCGGATCATGTCATGTGCGCGGCGATCGATCGAGAGGAGATTCGTCCCGACCTTCGTCTCGTCGCGCAGGGTGGCCAGCGTCTCGGCCACGAAACGTCCTGCGGCGCGCATCTCATCGATCTCGGCAGGGGTGCGCAGTTCGATCATCGGGTTTCCTCTCGTCGTCTCCATTCTCCCTGATCCGGCGCGGCCGGTTCCCCGACCGCTCTCAGCGAACACCGGGCCACAGGGGCGGGCGTCGTCGTACGATCTGAGCATGTGGTTGCGACAGGCCTTCTTCCGCTGGCTTCTCCCGGCGGCGTTCCTCCTGCCGCTCTGGCTGCTGATCGGCTGGGGGGTCTTCCAGGGCGGCTGGTCCATCCTCTGGGTGCTGCTCATCGCGATGCCGTCCGTCTTCGTCGGGCAGCTCCTGCTCACGCTCCTGACGCGCTCGCGCCCGTCCGTTCGCATCGAGCGGGCCGTGTCGTGGTGGGACGTCGTCGGTTTCACGATCTGGAACGGGCTCACCATCGCCGTCGGCTTCTTCATCGACGGGGCTTTCCCATGGTTGCTGACCGGCGCGATCGTCGCCGGCATCGCCCTGATCTGGTTGCAGCTGTGGCAGCTGTGGAACGAGGCGAAGGGGAGCGGGACCCGACTGCGCGAGACCATCACCTGGTCCACGATCCCGACCGTCGACGAACCGGCCCCTCCGACACGAGCACACGAGATCATCGTGGTGCGGGAGACCGACGGTCGCGACTGAGGTCATCGTTTTGGCCGGTCGCGGCATCCATGGCAGAATGGGTGTTTGTGCTGTGACCGGCTCTGCCACAGGGGAGCCCGCGGACGTTCACCGTTCCGTACAGCTCACTCCCTTCTTGTTCCTTTGAATACATGCATGCGACCTGTGGCGGGTGCAGAGAGAGATGATCATGCAGATCCTCGACGCCGTCGACGCGGCTTCCCTTCGTTCGGACATCCCGGACTTCTTCCCCGGTGACACCGTCAAGGTTCACGTCAACATCACCGAGGGCAGCCGCTCTCGTATCCAGGTCTTCCAGGGTGTCGTCATCGGCCGTCAGGGCGACAGCGTGCGCGAGACCTTCACGGTCCGCAAGATCAGCTTCCAGGTGGGCGTCGAGCGTACCTTCCCGGTGCACTCCCCGGTGATCGACCACATCGAGGTCGTCACCCGCGGTGACGTGCGTCGCGCGAAGCTCTACTACCTCCGCCAGCTCCGTGGCAAGAAGGCCAAGATCAAGGAGAAGCGCGACCGCTGAGTCGCAGGTTCTCCACAGCACCCCAGGACACGATGTCCTGGGGTGCTGTGTTCTGTCCCCGGTGTGCGAACCTTGATACCGTCGCGCCAGAGCGGTGTATGACTCGAGAAGGATCCTGATGACTGATTCGCCGGCCGCGCGCACTTCCAGACGACGCGGGTTCCTGGTCTTCCTCCGCGACGTGCTGGTGATCATCGTGATCGCCGCCCTCGTGTCCTTCGTGGTCAAGAGCTTCGTCGTGAGGTCGTTCTACATTCCGTCGGCCTCGATGGAGCGCACCCTTCTTGTGAAGGATCGGATTCTCGTCGACGAGCTGACCCCTCGGTGGACCGACTATGCACGTGGCGATGTCGTCGTCTTCAAGGATCCGGGCGGCTGGCTCGATCCACAGCCGCAGACGCCCGCTCAGCCTCCGCTCGTTCAGGCGGTCGACTGGGTCCTCAACTTCGTCGGCATCTCCGCGACGGACTCGCAGGACCACCTCGTGAAGCGCGTGATCGGTTTGCCCGGCGATCATGTCGTGTGCTGCAACGCACTCGGCCAGATCACGATCAACGGCGCCCCGATCGACGAACTCAGCTACCTGAACCTCCCCGAGGGCGACACGGCCGCCTCGAACGAGCCGTTCGACGTGGTCGTTCCCGATGACTCGGTCTGGCTGCTGGGCGACAATCGCGATCGATCGCGCGACGCGCGCGCACATCAGGACCTCCCCAGCGGGGGCTTCGTCCCGATGGAGAACATCGTCGGCAAGGCCTTCCTGACGACCTGGCCTCTGGATCGCATGGGACCGATCGACGGCCACCACGACACTTTCAACGGAGTTCCGGACCCCGAATGACCGTGATCACCCCGAAGCTGACCCTGGAACGCAAACTCCTGGGGGAGTGCGGCGTGATCATCGCGCTGGATGAGGTGGGTCGAGGCGCACTCGCCGGTCCCGTCGCCGTCGGCGCCGCGATGATGGATGCGGCAGGCGTGCGACGTCGCGTGCCGGATGGTCTGCGTGATTCCAAGCTCGTGACGGAGAAGCGTCGGCCCGATGTCGCGGCACGCGCAGCCGCGTGGGTGCAGGCCTCTGCCGTCGGCTGGGCGAGCGCCGAAGAAGTCGATCAGGTCGGCATCATGCGGGCCCTCGGACTCGCCGCATCGCGCGCCGTGTCGGCGATCGCTGCGCAGGGGGCTTCGATGGACGAGGCGCTCGTTCTGCTCGACGGGAACCACGATTACGTCTCCCGAGTGCATTCGTCGCCGCTGCGCGTGCGACCCGTCATCAAAGCCGACCGCGACTGCGCCTCCG
Source organism: Microbacterium sp. Cr-K20 (assembly GCF_000708325.1). Classification (NCBI taxonomy): domain Bacteria; kingdom Bacillati; phylum Actinomycetota; class Actinomycetes; order Micrococcales; family Microbacteriaceae; genus Microbacterium; species Microbacterium sp. Cr-K20. The sequence goes on from NZ_JARE01000047.1 coordinate 204,464, forward strand.
TGTCTGCGGCCTCCGTGATCGCGAAGGTGGCCCGCGACCTGTACATGGCCGAACTTCACGAGAGCCATCCTGCGTATCAGTGGAATCGCAACAAGGGCTACGCGAGCCCCGAACACCGCGAGGCCATCCGGCGCAACGGGCTGTCTCCTTTCCACCGTGCGTCGTGGGCCATCGCCGACGCCCCGACCCTGTTCTGATCCAGACCTGCATCGGCCGGCGATGCCGCGCCTCGTGCGCCGCGACTCTAGGATGGAGTCATCATGGATGAGGAAGCCTTCGACGACTACGACCGCGAGCTCGAGCTGGCACTGTTCCGGGAGTACCGGGATGTGGTGTCGCAGTTCCAGTACGTCGTCGAGACCGAACGCCGCTTCTACCTCGCGAACGAGGTCAACGTCGTCCGCCGCGACACCGAACACGATTTCTATTTCGAGATCTCGATGAGCGATGTGTGGGTGTGGGACATCTACCGAGCGGATCGCTTCGTGAAGGCCGTGCGCGTGCTCACGTTCAAGGACGTGAATGTCGAGGAGCTCCAGCGTCGGGAGTTCGAACTCCCGCAGGAGCTCTCGCTCGACGGGGAGTGACCTTCGTCGCCACTGCCGACCTTGATGCTGGTCCTCCACACCATGCGGAATCCCTGAGTAATCCCCACTTCAGCGCCAGGGCGTGAGGGCACCTCTCAGGCTACGAGTCTGACCGCGATGCTGAGGGCATGGCAGCAAAAGACGACCTCGGCCGAGCCGGGGAAGAGCGCGCGGCGCAGCACCTGATAGGCAGCGGATACACCGTGCTCGACAGGAACTGGCGGTGTTCGCAAGGGGAGATCGACATTGTCGCCGCGGTAGGCGATCAGCTGGCGATGATCGAGGTGAAGACGAGACGCACGGCAGCATTCGGGCACACGTTCGAGGCGGTCGATCAACGAAAGCGCCGCCGGCTCTGGCAACTCGCGCAGGCGTGGCTCGCCGCTCATCCCGAGGTGGCTCGTGGGCGCACCGTGAGGCTCGAGGCAATCGGGATCATCGGGCCGGACCCGTTCCTGGGGTCGCTCGAGCATCTCGTGGACATCGCATGAGTACGGCCCGCACGTGGGCTGTCGCACTGAGCGGGGTCGATGGTCATCTCGTCGAAGTCGAAGCCGACCTGTCGAACCAGACGCCCGAGTTCCGGATCATCGGTCTACCCGACAAGTCGCTCGCGGAGGCGGTGCAACGGGTGCACAATGCTTGCAAAAATGCCGGGCTCGACCTACCTCGGCGCCGCCTCACGGTCAACCTGTCGCCAGCCAGCCTTCCCAAGCACGGAGCAGGGTTCGACCTCGGAATCGCCGTGGCTGCTCTGGCTGCCGGCGGCTCGATCGAACCGCGCTCGATCGCAGCGACCGTACATGTCGGAGAACTCGGGCTCGACGGTAGGATCCGCCCTGTCCCGGGTGTGCTCCCTGCCGTGTTCGCTGCTGCACGTGCCGGGTTCGAAAGGGTGATCGTTCCTCACGCCAACGAAGCAGAGGCGAGACTGGTCCCCGGAGTCCATGTCCGTGCTGCCACTTCTCTCGCCGAAGTCGCGGTGTGGCACGGTGCCGATGTCGAAGCGCCCGAGGTCGAGACCGTCGACATGGCGTCGGCGTCGGTCGACGCACCGTCAGATCTGGATCTGTCCGACGTCGTCGGCCAGGAAGACGCGATCGAGGCGCTCATCGTCGCCGCTGCAGGTGGACATCATCTGCTGCTGAGCGGGCCTCCGGGCGCAGGCAAGACGATGCTCGCCCGACGACTCCCCGGAATCATGCCGCCGCTCGGGGACCAGGAGGCACTCGAGGTCGCCTCCATACTCTCGCTCAACGGGGATCGGGTCGTGACGCTCGGCCGCACACCGCCACTGGAAGCCCCGCACCACAGTGCGTCCGTCGCAGCGTTGGTCGGCGGTGGGTCGCGCGCTGCTCGGCCCGGAGCTATCGTGCGGGCCCACTGCGGCGTGCTGTTCCTCGACGAGTCGAAAAAACCTGAATATATCTCGAAGCGACATTGGTACCCACGTCGATTACAATCGTCGCGACAACACCTGTCAGAGACAGAGTTGCCCGCCTGTCGGCGTCGAGGGTCAGAGCCTAGCTTTCCCTCCGTAGGTCAGGTTTCCGCAGGACCCGTGGTCCAGCGTTCGAAACCGACACGATAGGAGGGCTGGTATGTCCAGCTTTAACCGCGGATCTCTCCGCGACATCGTCGGCGCTGACCGGGGTATCTCCACTCAGTCCGACATCCTCACCCGCACCGCCGACGGTGTAAACCTCAACAGACTCTGGAACGAGTTCGTCGACGACCTGGCAGCGTGGAACGAGACCCGCAACGTCATCGCGAACCTCTTCGCGTCGAACACTTCCGAGTCGTTCGCTCTCCTGCCCAACGGCGGTAGCACCGTCACCATGGAGAAGTCTTCGGAGTTCGGTGTTCCGACGGCGAGCCGCGTCACCCCGGAGCAGCTTCGCATGGGCTTCCCGCTCGAATGGTTCGACGCTGGCGTGCGATACACCCGTCGATTCCTCCGTGACGCGACCGCCGAGCAGATCCGCGCTCAGCACGCAGGAGTCCTCGAAGCCGACAACCGCCTCGTGTTCGCAAACACGATGAGCGCCCTGACGAACCGAACGGCAGGCGCTCGACCGGTGAACGAGAACGGCGTCACGATCTACGACCTCTGGGACGGCACTGCCGGCGAGGTCCCTCCGTCCTACGCCGGGAAGACCTTCACCGACTCGCACACGCACTACCTCGTCTCCGGTGCGGCGACCGTCGATGGCGGCGACCTCAAGAGCCTGATCGACACGATTCAGGAGCACGGGCATGGCCTTCGTTCGTCCAACGAGCAGATCGTCATCTTCGCCAACCCGATCGAAGCCGACGTGATCACCGGATTCCGTCGCGACGAGGCGAATCCCGGCAAGGACCCGTACGACTTCATCCCCTCGGTCAGTGCCCCGGCGTACCTCACCGACGTGACGATCGTCGGCGACAAGGCGCCCGCGCAGTTCAACGGCGTTGCCATCGAAGGGTCCTACGGTGATGCGTGGATCACGAAGAACCACTTCATCCCCGCCGGGTACGTGATCGCCGTCGCAACTGCCGGTCCGCGGAACTCTCGAAACCCGCTGTGGTTCCGCGAGCACCCCTCGGCTGACAGCCGGGGGCTGCGACTGCTCCCGACCTACGAGCGTTACCCGCTCGTGGACGCGACCTACGAGCACGGCTTCGGAGTCGGTGTCCGTCACCGCTCTGCCGCAGCCGTCGTGCAGATCAAGGCCAGCGGTTCCTACCAGAACCCCACCTGGGTCGCATAACAGGCCTGTTCCTGACCTCCGTTCGTAGCTGTGTACAAATCGCTCACGAGGCAGGAAACAGACCCGGTGCCGCCGCGCTGTCGCTGGCGCGGCGGCACCGACCATCAGCGACACAGCGACGAGAAACGGAATAAGCCATGGAAATCGACATCGCCTTCAAGGATCAACTCGATGCGGAGTACCGCGACGCCGAGCAGTTGGTGCCACTTGAACGTAATCGCCGTCTATGGACGCGCGTGACAGCCCTCGCGGTTCGCGCGTTCAGCCAAGACCGGGACACCGAGCTGTTCAGTCTTGGAGCCGTGCCAGTGCTGCGCTATGACGGCCAGTCAGCGTCGGCTCATCGACGTGAGAACGACCGCCCGCTCCCGCATTCCTCGGTCCCACTTGTACCGTGCGCCATGTGCCACACGGCGATGGCCAGCCTCATGCCCTTCTGGGTCAACTCCGGTTCCGTGATCGTGCAGCTTGACCTTTGCCAGCCCTGCAGCGCCTACGCGGTCGAAGAGCTCGATGCCGAACCGCAACTCTCGCTCAGTGATCTGCTGGCTTCCGAGTAGCAGGTAAGACGATGCCAAAGGGAGTCCTCGATCCGCGCACCCCGCAGTGCAAAGCCACGTCCCGAGGTTCTGGACAGCGCTGCAAGCTACCCGCAATCAAGGGCGGCACGGTTTGTCGTCGACACGGTGGGTCTGCGCCACAGGTACAGCGAAAGGCTCGCGAGCGCTTCAACGACCTTGTGGACCCGATGATCAACATCGCCCACAAGCTCGCGGACGAGGCAGAGGAGGGCAGGCTCACTCCTGCCGAGCGCATCTCGCTGATCAAGTTCATCGCAGATCGGACCGGCTTCATCCCCGGCAAGACCATGAGCGTCGACGGACCCGCAAACTGGGAGGTCACGCTCCAGAAGATCGTGGTCGAGATTCCGGAGGGGTCGAACGTTGGCATCGTCGCCAGCCCAACTCCCGGACCCGTCGAGTCCTATCCTCAGCCGATCATCGAGGACGTGATGGACGCCGATTCGGTCGAGGAAGACTACGACCCCCGCGCAGCGCTCCCGCAGATTCGCCCGGGTCTGGGAGAGAACAACCGCGCAGGCATCGTCCTTGGCTCTGCGAATCCGCCAGAGCGACCCGGCTACCGACGATAGGAGACGCCATGCCGCGGCAGATCGAAGACGACGGAAAGAACTCCACCGAGTTTTCACCGCCGCGAGCAAAGCTCCGCGCGTTGCCGAACCCGGTCGATCCTCCGAGCGAGAACCGTGCGCGGATGATTTACCCGTACGGTGGCGTCCCGGACGATGCCGCGTGAGCGCCGAGAATGGTGGGTGGCGCATCGCTCCGACGCGCGGCAATCTCACGGGTAGGCGCTACAAGGCCTACTCGCCAACGTGCCCAGCCTCACCGCATGCCGAACGTAACTGCCTGTGCCGCACGTTCACGGCGCGGGACCGCGCCATGGCCTACGTCACCAGCCAGGTCGATCCCAGCGAGGATTGACACCGGAGAAGCCGCCTGAGCGCGACTGACGCGCTTACAGCGCGAAGACGGGTGATCGATCGACTGCGACCAATGGGCGCGTCCTAGGCGATTTCCGGGGGAGGTTCGCCAAAGGGAACCCCCGGTGTTTACTATTGATTCAATCGACAAAGCCGAACGGCGACCGCGACTGAATCACTGTCCTCGATCCGAGGCCACATCGACTTAGGCGGGCGAGGCTCAGACCTCCGTGACCGACACCTTCTGAAAGACGAAGCGTCCGGCGGATAGAACCTCTAGCGATCACACCGAATCGGTGGTGATCCTGTGGTACTCCCACACCGGCGACAGCAGCTCGCCAAGTTCATTCCCTTCCACGATCTGACTCGCAAGAAGGTTGCGGCTGCACTAGGGTGCAGCGTGACGCGAGTCAGCAATCTTTGCAAGGGCGGCCTCTACCCAACCCCGGACGAGATCGCTACTCTGGAGCGGCTCTTCGGTATGCCCGTCGAAGTACTACTCGAACCAGCGCTCTTGGAGTACCGGCATAGCTGGCCCCCGCTCCGCGGACTCGCCGTCGTCAAGGCGCAGATAGATCGCGACCGCCACGAGGCGGGTGAGTGACATGCGATACTCAGCCCTGCCGCACTCGGTGGTCGACAGTGTCATCGCGTTTCTGGACGAGGTCGCCCTCACCCTGCCAAGGGAGGGCGAAGATGCTGACTGAAAGCGAAAGGGTCACCCGTCCGAAAAAGGGTGACCCCGCGACATCCGAGGGCCGGAGCAGGCTTCGTATTGTCGATTTCCATAATACACCCCCTGATCGGGTGTTTCCTTGGGCTCTCCTGCACCGGCTTGTGACCTTGATCTGGCTCGTCGGCGTCGTTCTCGGGCTCGGTCTGGAGGTCACCCGGTGATCCCTCTGAGCGAACTCAACTCCTACGCCGAGCGCGGTTGGAGGATCTTCCCGTGCCACTCCATCGTCCAGGGACGCTGCTCGTGTGGAAACGACGAATGTGACAGCCCCGGCAAGCATCCTCGAACGCATAATGGCGTCAAGGGCGCGTCAGGCGACGTCGACCAGATCAAGCAGTGGAACCGCATCTATCCGGACGCGAATTGGGCACTGGCTACCGGCATCGGTTCCGGCGTCTGGGTGCTCGACGTAGATCAAAAGGTAAACCTCTCGGGAGCGGAGAGTATGCGTCAGTGGACAGATGAGCACGGCTCGATCCCGCTGACGTTCACAGTCGCTACGGGCGGGGGTGGCTGGCACCTGTACTTCGTTGCTACCGAGTCCCTGCGCAACCGAACCAACGCGCTACCTGGGGTCGACGTCCGAGCGGACGGGGGATACGTCTTGCTCCCGGGGTCCAATCACCTCAGCGGATCGACCTACTCGGTGCTCGACGACAAACCGCTGATCCACGCTCCGAGACAACTGCTTGAGATGGCGACATCGAGAGGAGCGACCGGAGGCGTGGCTTGGACCACTCCGTCCACCTGGACCGCGGGTGTCGCCGAAGGCGGTCGAGATGACTACCTCTTCAGGCTCGCTTGCGACTTGCGTCGTCGCCTCGACGATGACCGTGAGGTGGTCACGCAGATCGTCGTCCAAGCCGCAGCGAACTGCACACCTCCTTTCCCCGAGGCTGATGCGCTCAGGAAGGTGCAATCGGCGTTTGAGCAGGATCACGCGGACCTCATCGATGTGAGCCGCGTTCCGTTCTCCGCGCCAGAAGGTGAGCTCTACGACTTCTTGGGTGAACTTGACCCGGAGATGGTCGAGGCGATTGAGAGGGCGGTGAAGGCTGCGAAGGTGCGAACCTTTGCAGCGCGGGTTCTGCGAGAGGAACGTACGGCAAGGTACGGGGATTCTGCGGCTCTGGACGGCGAAGCGTTCATGTTCGGGGACGTTGCGGTGGACGTGCCCATTTGGGGCGAGGGGGACGACCTCTTTTGGGCTGAGGGTGGAGGCCTGATGATTCCGTCCGACCAGGGCTTGGGGAAGTCGCTCACAGCGCAGCAGCTCATCGCGGGCAGGTTAGGTATTGGACCCGGCATCCTGCTTGGCCACAGAGTCAGTCGCCTCGCCGAGGGCAAGAGCATCGTGTACCTCGCGCTCGATCGACCGCGCCAGATCGCCCGGAGCATGGCTCGGCTGTTCGTGACCCCGGGCGAGCGTGCCATCGCCGGTGCGCGCTTGAGTATCTGGACCAAGCCCGTGCCCATCGACATTCTCGGGGAGCCCTACGCGTTCGCTGACTGGCTGGAAGACACGTTCGGAACGAACATTGGGGATCTCGTCATCGACAGTGTGAAGGACCTCACGCCGGCCAATCTGTCTAACGGCGAGGTCGGTCAGGCGCTCGACATGGCCTGGAAGGAATGTCGTGCCCGAGGCATGAGCACTCTGGTGCTCCACCACGAGCGCAAGACGGGTAACGACGAGTCGCGCTCGAACCGTCAGCCGTCGCTCGACAACATCTACGGCTCGGTGTGGTTGACGTCAGGCATGGACTCGATCCTTCACATTCAGGGCAAGCAGGGTGAGAACGTCGTGACCTACACGCACCTAAAGGCGATCATCAACATGCTCGAACCAATCACCGCGATGCACGACCAGGAGCACGGGAGAACTGTGGTTGTCCAGCTCGGGAGCGGGGCATCGCAGTCCGAGACGAGGGTCGAGCAGGTGTTCGCTGTGATTCAGAGGGGAAGCGCCGGGGGAGGGGTCGTCAGTTCGCTCGATGTGGTGCAAGCGACGGGCCTCGCCCAACCTTCGGTGAACCGGTACGTCAAGACTCTCCGCGAGTCGGGTCGAATCGAGGAAGCGTCACCGTACGATCGTGCAACGGGCACCCCTGCGACCTATCGGGCTGCCGAGCGAGAGGAAGCCAATGGACGGGCAAGTGCAAGCACCCAAGACTCCTGAGTTGGTCAGCCTGGAGGCCCGCCACATGCGGATTCCGTGTCCGACGTGCAAGGCTGCTGAGGGTGAGCCATGCGACAAGCGCGGGAATCTTCGAAGGGGCGGCGCGTACCACCTCACGCGCGGTGATCGCCTGTTCCACGGAACGTACTCCCACCATTACGGCAAGCACTGCGCTCGCAATTGGCTGATGACGTCTGGGCGGGCGCTCCCGGTGGACTGGCTGGTCTATCAGTCGACCGGTGTCGACGAGAAGGCAATGCAACGCCAGCTCGACGCTCTACGCCAGGACGGCCTCGCGAAGGAAACGCCTGACGGCTGGCTATGGGTAGATATCGCGGACCGAGCCTGAGTCTCGCTACCGAGAATCAATAGCGAGAATCGTCCCTAGAATCATCGACCGAGGATCATCCCCAAAAAGGGATGATCCTCGGTTTCGTTTATGGGCGCTGAGGCGGTCATTTAGGCGCGACATTTCAACCATTTGACCGAGAATCACTACCGAGAATCATTCGAGAATCAAAACGCCCGGAGCGAGAATCATCGCCCCTGTATCCCTTAGATATAGGGCGAATGATTTTCGGTGGTGATCCTCGCGCAGTAAGACTGCGCATGGTGGGTGCTCTGGACCGTAGGTAGCTCCGGCGAGGAGCCCACGGCAGCTCACCGTATAGAGGAAGCCGACCTAGGGAAGAAGCTACTGAGGGCCCCGAGGGTGGGGATTGACTTGCTCGCCCGGACAAACAGTTCGATTTCGAGGTGACAGACCGAGCCTCCTTGTGCCGTCCTGGGCCGCACGTGATCGCGTGGCGCGACGCCCTGTCATTGTCGAGGCGCGATATCACCTTGCCTTTTGTCGCGCCCTAGATCGCATTCGCGAGGACGGTCATACAACTAACCGCTCGAATAGTTGACGCAGGGTCATGCGTGGTCGAATATCGAAATTGTCAACTATCGAAGATAACTTCGAATCGCGACCACAAAGAAGGAAGACGCTCGTGGCTTCAGCCGACCCATTCACTCGCACCAATGGCCTCGACGCCTATTGGCGCATGTACGACCACACCCTTGCCACCATCCGTGCCGAGCAGCCCACCACCTTCGCCGGTGTGAAGCTCATCCTTGATCGGTTTGAGCCACCCAGCAGCGGAGACGCCTTCTTTCCCGGCGGTGCGGACGACACCCTTGCCGCTGCGCTGATGGAGTGCGGCTGGTCAGTGGACTTCGAGGAGGGCGACTACCTGTACACGGCGGTCCACCCTCGAACCGGTGCGGTGCTGCACCACGTTGAGGGTGATGTGTACTGCCTCAAGGAAGGTCAGTCAGCGTGACGAGCGATCAGGCACCGATGAGTTGGGCTGCGGCTGAGCAGCCTGCCGAGATTGCAGCACTGCCCGCGGCTCCGAGGGTCCATACGGTTACCCAACTGACCTTGCCCTTCTCGTCGGCATGGAAGTTGACGAAGCCCGGCTTGCCGGGATCCACAGTCAGACGCTGCTTGTGCGAGAAGACCGCCGCGATTCCAACGCAAACCGCGCTGACAAAGGCCAGGATGATCGAGATCCATAGGAGCACGCTCACAACCTACACGGCGGTCAAGCTGTGAACGTTGTCGCGTACCTCCGTGTGAGCACCGACCGCCAAGAGAACGGGATCGAGGCGCAGCGTGCCGCGATCGAGCGGTGGGCCGACTACCGACAGCACCAGATCGTTGCGTGGTTCGAAGACCCTGACGTGTCAGGCACTCGACCTCTATCGAAGCGCAAGGCCGGATCGGTGGCGCTGGCAATGCTCGCGAACGGTGAAGCCGACATGCTCGCCGTTGCCAAGCTCGACAGGCTCAGCCGTTCTGTGCATGACTTCTCGGGGATACTCGACCTCGGGCGCCGTCAAGGATGGGGAGTCGCAGCACTCGACCTCGACGTGGACACCGCGACAACGAACGGCAAGATGCTCGCGCACATGCTCGTGCTCCTTGCCGAGTGGGAACGCGACACGATTAGCGACCGTACAAAGGCCGGCCTCGCCGCAGTCCGAGCCAGGGGAGTGCAGCTCGGTCGCCCGAGCAAGCAAGACCCTGCCGTGATCCGTCGCATTCGAGCCGAGCGCCGCAAGCAGGTGCCCTACTGGCGCATCGCAGCGGACTTCAACGCTGCCGGTATCCCCACACCCTCAACTCGCGCAGATGCGCGCTGGCACGCCAACAGTGTGAGGCTTGCAGAGGTGCGAAGCGCCTGAGGCCTAGAAAGCTTCCTCGCCTGCGATGTCGACCGTCGCGGGCTGGCGTTCGCCGTAAATGTCGGTCCACTCGACCGAGAATCTCACACCGAAAGTCTGCCCCTGCTCGTTTCGCCGTCCTCGGAAGATGCCCTTTTCGCCGCCGTGGACGCTATCCCAGTCCAGCGCAGAGCCTGCGAAGAAGCCGCTGCCCGGCGTGATTGAAACGTGCTCCGCTGTGCTGCCTTCCGCCGCGTTGAAGAGCACCCACTCGTACCTCTCTGAGCCAGGAAGGATCAGCCATTGTGGACGGATGAGTGGTCTATGCCTGTTCTGCTCTGCCTCAGCATCTAGCTCGCTCTGGAGTTCAGCGCGACCGTGCGCATGTGCCTTTTCCAGAGTGCGTTTGGTGGTGAGCGGTCGCCACAGTGCGATGCTTCCCCAGATCACACGCCTCCATGGACCGTAGATGACGGTCGCGAACAGGGCGACGACGACGATGCCGCCGAAGTACCAGCCGACTGGCAGGTCAGCGTCGGCAAGTTTGCCAATGAACCAGGTAAGGGTCGGACCGACCAAGACGATGACAAGGCCCGCGACGATCTGCTCTATCGTTCGGCGGGTGCTGCTCTCGGCGGGGCGCTCGTTCATGGTCGAAGGATATCCACACCCGGCGACAGGGGGCGTCTTGGGCGCTTCTGCGCGCGTCGTAGGCCGCGAGCGATAGCGAACATCGCCCGGGACCTCGCGCGCTCCCAGGCGCTTCTAGGGGTTCCCTATCTCGTGGAAGAAGGAAGTTGGATCGATGCCTTCTTCTATCAGCACCGCGCGTTCCCGTTCGGGATGGACAATCTCGCCGTAGACCTCACCTGTCGAGTGGTCTTTCCAGGCGATGTGCAACCCGTCAGGCTCCATATGAAGTTCGACGGTCTGGTCGTCCGCGTGCCTCTTCGCGCTCATACGCCCATACTGCCGTAGCGTCTCTCGTCACTGTCGTTGGGATGCAGCATGATTGGCTCATGGTCTCCGCGATATGTGCTTTCTGCGAACGGTACTCTCACATGACGCCCCAGTGGGCTCACACGATCCGAGTAGGCACCGCCCCGGTGCTTCAGGCTGTGGCGACCTGCGACAACTGCCGTCGCGCCAGCCTTGCGGAAAGCTTCAACTACGCAACTACGGGGAATGACCCGAAGACGCACTTCCAGTACACCGACGATGCGTCGTTCGTCTGGTACCCGCGAGTCGGCGCGGCCCCCTTGTTCCCAGATGTGCCGGAACACATCGCTCGTGCGGCCAAGGAAGCCCACGGCGCAGAGAGCATCAACGCGTACATGTCAGCGATTCTGATGGCACGAACCGTCGTTGAGGCGACAGCGAAGGCGAAGGGCATCACGAAAGGCATGCTCGTCGCAAAGATCGATGCCATGGCTGCACAGAGCTACATTCGCGCCGATACGAAGGACGCCGCGCACGAGATTCGCCACTTTGGCAACGATATGGCTCACGGTGACATCGAAGACTTACCGAACGCCGACGACGTGCGGGACGTGCTCGTACTGATGGACGAGATCTTGTCCGAGGTTTTCCAAGGCCCTGCGCGAACAGCGAGGCTGCGGAGCAAGAGGTCGGCGCCTGGTGTATGACCCGGGCGCGCAGCCGCGGTGTCCGCATTGCTCGGTTGTGATGCGCGACCACCCGAGGGGTTATCGCTGCGCCGAGTGCGGCGCGGTCGCTGACTACTCCGCCGAGTACGAACAGGTTCAGATTCCGCCCCAGTTCGACGGGCCCGACCTTGATCAGAGCAGGCATCGTTCAAACTCGCCGAGCTGAATCCTTAGGTATCGCGGTTCTCGTCCGGATGCCAGTCGATGACTACTCGGTTTTCATCGACGGTGCGCGATCTCCACGTGCCGTGCCTTGGGTCCTGATTGGAGGCGTCGATCGGCTCGTCCAATGGTGGCAAGTCGAGGGGTGAGAGCGGGGGCTCGAGGATGTCGCGCATCCGCCTGGGCATCCTTGGATCGTCGTGAAACGAGGGACGCCGGCCCTCGCTGTCGTCGAACTTCCGAAAGACCTCGCTCATCTGTTCCTGAGCGAACACGACTTCACGTTCCGCAACTAGCACCCGACGCTCAGCATCGATGATTCGTTGCGCAGACTCAGCCGTTTCAGGTTCTCGCGCCTGATTCGCAAGCGCGTCACTGAGGGCGGCGCGAGCTATAGAAGCTTGCGTTTGCGCTGTGCGAAGCTGGTGCTGCGCGCGCTGGAACTCGACGTCACGGTCTAGGAGCCTCTGCCGCTCAGCGATACTCATTGGGCGCTCCCGGGGCATAGACCGGGACGTCCTCCGACGCCAGTCAAGGTCCATTTCAGCCTCGCGGTCACGAGCCGTCAGTGCCCGTCGCGCGCTCTCCCGTGTAAAGCGCTCGGCTTCATTCACGGACTCTTCGCTGATGTCGACCATCTGCGACTTGGCGAAGTCCAGGAACCGGTCCGACGTCATGAAATGAACGCGCTGGCCCGCAGCGTCGAAATACTCCTGCACAAGCTCGGGTCGAGCTCCGTGACGCTCTGAATCGACCGTGTACCACCAGTCCTCTTTCTGATCGTCGGTCACGAAGATCGCTGGGAGCTTCACGTCAGAGGCATGCACTAGCAACTGCTTCCAAAGCACCAAATCTCCGTAGCGGCCGGGCTCATCTTTATTGCGGTCGGCGAACCCGGGAGGGACCTTGTTCTCGTACCTCGTCGCGCCCTCGGCATAGATTTCGGCCAACTTCGCCTCGTCAAAGGCGACGCCGACGCGCCCCTCGTACAGGCGCGTGATCGAAGTCAGAATGCTCTCGTTGGTCCGTCGCCGAACAACCGTGTCTCGGTGTCCTTCGGCGGATGCTTTCACCTTCTTGATCAGCGATTCGAAAGCTTCCTTCAGATCATCTCTGAGAGGCTGGACATCTAGCGATGGGTGCCGCTTATAGCCGTTCAGCGCGCTCTCTGCCTGATTGTGAGCGCGCGTGAGCGCTTCCTCGATGGACTCGAATGCCTTCGTCTGATGATTGATGATCTCGATTCGGCGACGATGGAACTCTTGTCCAACCTGCCAGGGGATCCACAAGGCGTCCTTCTTTGCTCTCAGAGCTTTGAAGAAGTCCTCACGGGCGCTCTTGGAGTATCTGAACAGGTTGAGGAGCGCGTTCGTGTCGAGCACCAGGAGGCCTTCTGACCACATGGTCAGGAGTTCTGCGCGGCTCGGAGGATAGTACCCGCGGAACGTGCTCTTCATTGATCGACTCCTGATGCGATGGCCCAGCGCTGTCAGATCAGCCTGCACTCCGGCGAGTGCGCTGCTGACGTCGCGGCACAAAGCTACCGCATCACCTAACCCATTGAATGGCGACCCGGCGTCGAGTCGCTTCGAGCATCATCGAGCGATGACGCTTCTCATACTCGGCTGGCGTCTCGCCCTTCCGAGGCTTGTAGACCCTTGCCATGTCCTCGGGCCAGTCGCCAACGACAACCCTGTCAATCAGCAGGCACAGGAAGGCGCGCCGGTCCCCGACCTTCCACCGCGGCCACGCGGCGAGAACCTGCTCGCGTCTGCCGTACAGGTCCTCGATGTTGGGTGGCGCGATGAGTCCGTTGATATCCTTCGCGATCTGCTCAACCTCGGCCTCTACAGCTCGCACAGTCTCGCGGAGCCGCTCCTTGCTGATGTCGCCCTCAATCGCCAGATCCTCCGCGCGCTTTCGCTTCTCGAACAGGGCATGGCGCCGCTCGTTCAGTGCGGCAATCTTGCGATCAGCCTCGGGGTCTGTTTCGGACTTACGCGAGAGCCAGTAGTTATCGTCGTGGAGTCGCTTCACGACTTCGCCGAAGACATACTCTTCGAGAATGTCGTGAGCGATGGACACCCGCCCGGTGTCTTGGGTGACAGCGATCTTCTTGCCGTTCTGGATGACCTGTCTCTCGATTCGAGGGTGATGCTCGCTGGGTCCGTGCACACGCTTCAGGCAGGAGATGATCGTTAAGTCGCCGCTCGCGAGGTACTTCTTGCTAGTGATGAGGGGCTTACCGCATTTGGCGCAGACCGTCAGCCCACCGCCCATGGTGTACTTGCCGCCTTTCACCCCGGGAGACTTGACGATCCTGCGCGACGGGTCGGTGAGCAGCGCGTGTAGTCGGTCAAATGTGTCGGCGTCAACGATCGGATCCCAGCCGACGACGCCAGCACTGGTTTCTCCCAACAGCGACCGGTTGAGAAGAATTGACCGCAGGTTCGACTGCCGCCAGTGATTCCCCTTCCGAGTCTTGATACCTCGGTCGTTCCAATCAACGATGATCGAGTGCATCGAGACGCGCAGGTTCAGCAATCGGCGAATCGCTTCCTGGATGCGCTCCGCCTCGTCGGCGCGAGGCACCAGCGTTCCCCGTTCGACCTTGAAACCGTACGGGGGAGTCCCGCCATGCCATTCTCCGCGTTCGGCCTTCGCGGCCTTGTGCCGCTTCTGGCGCTCGCTCGCACGACGAGTCTCGAACCTAGCGATGCCGACGATCATCGTGGCGCGGAACTCGCCGTCAGCTGAGGTGAGGTCAATCTCACCGTCAACCGTGACGATCGCGGCTCCGAGGTCGATCAGCTTATTCAGGTCTCTGGTATTGCGAGCCAGCCGGTCAAGGTCCACCGACACAACGACATCGAAGTCCTTGCCGATGCGGGGGAGCATCCGCCCCCATCCGGTGCCGGGTCCTCGCACATCGGAGGCTTTGGTCTCGTTATCCGTGAAGGAGTCGACAATCTGCCAGTCTCGGCTACGGGCCAGCGCACTGCAGCGCTCGCGCTGTGACTCGATACCTTCGGCGCGATCCAGTGACTGACGAAGATACAGCGCGACGCGACGATTCGGAGTGGTGCTCATAGTCGATTGTATCAAGGGTATATTCCGGATTTGTCGCTGAGGCGGCGGAGTTCTCTCGCGCGGCTCTCGACGCGCTGCGCCAGCCGCTCGAATCGGGAGTCATCGAGGTGCATCGAGCGGGGTTTACAGCGCGCTTTCCCGCGAGGTTCCAGCTGCTGCTCGCGATGAATCCGTGTCCGTGCGGAAATCATGGCGTCAGGGGTGCCGAATGCGTGTGTCCGCCCATGGCGATCCGGCGGTACTCGACGCGATTGTCGGGACCGCTCCGCGATCGAATCGATATCGACCTGCACGTCGCCCGGGTGGCCGCGTCGTGCGCGACGGACGAGCGGAGGGCGAGAACCACGACAGCGCGGGCGAGGGCCCGGGTCCTCGCCGCGAGCGAGCGTGCGGCGGAACGGTGGAAGAGCACGCCGTGGCGGCGCAATGCCGATGTCCCGGGAACCTGGCTCCGGCAGGGGGCCCTGCGACTCTCCGCCGCGACTCGATCGCCACTCGATCGTGCGCTGGAGCGCGGGTCGTTGACACTGCGGGGCTATGACCGAGTGCTCAGAGTCGCGTGGACCATGGCCGATCTGGCAGACATCGACCGGCCCGGCGCCGAGGAGATCGGCAGGGCGCTGCACCTGCGGAGAGGACTGTCATGAGGATCGACGAACTACAGGACGACCCCGAGACCATCGCAGCGGTCCGTCGCATCCACAAGGGGGATGCCGTCGCGGAGTGCGTGGCTCGCGCAGCGTGGAGCGTGATCGCCGAACCCGGTGATGCCGTCGCAGGTGCACTGATCGAGGCCCTGGGCGCTGGCGATGCACTGTCGGCGGCGCTGGGAGATGGCGCGTCGCTGATACCCTCCGGTGCTGCGAGCGGGCGGGCATCTCGGGCGCTGTCAGAGGCCAGAGCACGATGGCGTCTTCGGGCGGATCCTCGCGCGGTGCGGCAGGCTCTCCGCAGCGCGTTCGATGTCGGCGCGCAACTGGTAGTCCCCGGCGACGCGAACTGGCCCGTGAGCCTCGATGATCTCGGTCCACACGCGCCGAACGCGCTGTGGGTGCGTGGACATGCCGATCTGCTCGTGCGCGAGCCACGCGTGTCGATGGTCGGAGCACGGGCCGCCAGCAGCTATGGCGAACACGTTGCGGCGGAACTCAGCGGGGATCTCGCCGCCAGGGGAGCGGTGGTCGTCTCCGGCGGTGCATACGGGATCGATGGTGCTGTACACCGGGCTGCTCTCGGTGTGGGTGGCGCGACCGTCGCCTTCCTCGCCGGCGGAGTCGACCGCGCCTATCCGGTGGGTCATCAGAGGCTCCTGCAGCAGATCGCGGTGGAGGGGGCTGTGGTGAGTGAACCGCCGTGCGGCGCAGCCCCGACCAAGTGGCGCTTCCTGGCGAGGAACCGACTTATCGCTGCGCTCGGGCAGGCTACCGTCGTGGTCGAAGCGGGGTGGCGCAGCGGCTCGTTGAACACCGCCGGTCATGCGGCGACGCTGGGTCGTCCGCTCGGAGCCGTTCCCGGGCCGGTGACATCGGCATCTTCCGCGGGGTGCCACCGGCTGCTCCGGGAGTACGACGCGCAGTGCGTCACGTCGGCACATGAGGTACGAGAGCTATGGGGGTCGATCGAACAACGAGCGGGCGAGGGTGATGAGCACGATCCGAATCGCACTCGGGTCCTCGATGCCCTGAGCGCGAGGTCCAGGCTCTCGGTCGAGGAGATCGCCCGCAGGTCGGGCCTGTCGCCGGAACGCGTGCGCTCATGCCTCGGGTTGCTGCATCTGGACGGGGATGTCTCCGTCGACGAACGGGGGTGGCACCGGGCGCGCGCGTCGCGGACCGAGTGAGAGGCATCCGCAGAGACATCGGCGAGGCTGAAGAGAGGACGCGGCGCGCGGCGGCAAGCTGAAGCCATGGATCTCGCGGTCGCCACTGAGGCGTTCGTCGGTCACCTGGAGCGGGTGCGTCGACTCTCGCCGGCGACCGTGAAGGCGTACCGGTCGGACCTTCGAGACCTCCAGACGTCGGCAGTCGGCGTCACGCTCGAAGAAGTCAACCTCGAGGTGCTCAGAGATTGGCTCTGGCGAGCCACCCAGCGCGGCGACGCGAGATCCACGCTCGCGCGGCGAGCTGCGGCCGCCCGGTCATTCTTCAGCTGGGCGCACGAGCAGGAGCTCGTATCCCACGACCCGAGCCTGCGGCTGATCGCGCCGAAGAAGGGACGCACACTGCCCACGGTGGCATCCCGCGAAGCCATGTCTGGCCTGCTCGATGCGCATCGCGATGCGGCCGAGACGGGAGATCCGGTGGCTTTGCGCGACCACGCCATCCTCGAGCTGCTCTACGGTTCCGGCATCCGTGTCGCCGAACTGTGCGGGCTGGATGTCGATGACCTCGACCTCGACAGAGGAACGGCCCGCGTGCTCGGGAAGGGAGCCAAGGAGCGGGTGGTGCCGTACGGCGCTCCGGCGAGGGCTGCGCTCGAGGCGTACCTCCATCGTGGCCGGCCCGTCCTGGTGGCGAGGGCGCGTAACTTCTCACCGGCGGTGATGTTGGGTAGCCGTGGTGCCCGGATCGGCCCTCGAGCGGTATACGAACTCGTCGCCAGGGTGCTGGCACCGATCGTCGGCGCGGAGACCATCGGCCCGCACGCTCTCCGACACACGGCGGCCACGCACCTTCTCGACGGTGGTGCAGACCTGCGGGCCGTCCAGGAAATACTCGGCCACGCCAGCCTCGGCACGACCCAGATATACACGCACGTCTCGGCCGAACGTCTGACCGCGACCTACCGGCTGGCACATCCTCGGGCGTGACGTCGGGAGCGACCTGCTTGAGCCGCTTGGGCTGCGGGAGCCATGGTGGGGCGGGATCACAGCGGGTCGCAGCAGGGGAGCAGGATGGCCCGAGGGGGGTCGCCGAAGAGCAGCATCGGATTGATGTACGTGCCGTCTCGTCGTATGCCGAGGTGCAGCGCACCCGCCGGGGTATGACCGCCAACGTCGACGAATCCGATCTCCTGCCCGACCGACACCGCGTCTCCAGGGTCGAGCGTCGTCCGGAGTGGTTCGAAGGTGCTGACGAGGCCGCCGTCGTGCTCGATGGTCAGGAGCGGCCGGTCCACGACGGTCCCGCGGAAAGCCACAGTGCCATCTGCGGGGGCCGTGACCACCGCGTCGATCGAGGCGTCCATGTCGACTCCACGATGACCGCCGCCGTACTCGTGCGCCGGAGCGCGAAACGGCTCGACGACCTCTCGATTCCCGGCGAGCGGCCAGCGCCAGCGCGGTAGGTCTGCTGTGCCGCCCGAGGCCGCCGAGGTATCGGGTGCGCACAGGGCGAGCGCAACGAGCACGGCGATGGCCGTGCCGGACGTCGTTCGGAGCAGAATGCGCATGAGGGGAGTGTGACGGCTCCTCGGAGCGGTCAGATGGACAACTCGGCCCGTTCGATGGAGCGAGTGGATGACTCCGGCGGGGGCTTGTCGGTGCAGGGTGAGTGACGTCGCTGCGTCCTGTATGCTGGGGGAGCACCTCGATATCGGGGTGACTACGCGTGCCCAAAGCGATTCAGATCGCGGCATCCACTCCCACAGGTCCTGTTCCTCGAACAGGCGGGCGTGGGCCGGGCACCAGGAAGTCCGATCATCCGATCGGCTTGCAACCTCAACGGCGCAGGAACGCGCCAGAACCAGGAGACGACCATGGCTGTGGTCACCATCCGCCAGCTGCTCGACAGCGGCGTGCACTTCGGACACCAGACCCGTCGGTGGAACCCGAAGGTCAAGCGCTTCATCCTCACCGAGCGCAGCGGCATCCACATCATCGACCTCCAGCAGTCGCTCGGCTACATCGACAAGGCCTACGACTTCGTCAAGGAGACCGTCGCCCACGGTGGCACGATCCTCTTCGTCGGCACCAAGAAGCAGGCGCAGGAGATCCTCGCCGAGCAGGCGACGCGTGTCGGCCAGCCCTTCGTGAACCAGCGGTGGCTCGGTGGACTCCTCACCAACTTCCAGACGATCTCCAAGCGTCTCGCACGTATGAAGGAGCTCGAGGAGCTCGACTACGAGACCCCGGCCAACAGCGGCTTCACGAAGAAGGAGCTCCTGCTCAAGAAGCGTGAGCTCGACAAGCTGCACAAGTCGCTCGGCGGTATCCGCAACCTCACCAAGACGCCGTCGGCCATCTGGGTCGTTGACGCCAAGCGCGAGCACCTCGCGATCGATGAGGCCAAGAAGCTCGGCATCCCGGTGATCGGCATCCTCGACACCAACGCCGACCCGGACGACTTCCAGTACCCGATCCCCGGCAACGACGATGCGATCCGCTCCGTCTCGCTGCTGACGCGCATCATCGCCGACGCCGCGGCCGAGGGCCTGCAGCAGAAGCACAACCCGGAGACGGGTGACGCCGAGCCGCTCGCCGACTGGGAGAAGGAGCTCCTCGAGACTCCCGCCCAGGAGGTGCAGGAGTCCGCTGACGCCGCCGAGGTCGTGACATCCGACGATGAGGCCGCCGTCGTCGAGACGCCTGCTGCTGACGAGACCGCTGCCGACGAGGCCGGTGCGGAGGCACATGACGAGGCGATCGCCGCCGCTTCCGGTGAGGAGACCGCTGAGGTCGCCGCCGCCGAGGCTGCCGACGCCAAGTAATCCCCTCGTTCACACACCTAACGAAGCAAGGAGCCACCACACATGGCCAACTTCACCATCGCTGACCTCAAGGCGCTGCGTGAGCAGCTCGGCACCGGAATGGTCGACACCAAGAAGGCGCTCGAGGAGGCTGACGGAGACGTCGCGAAGGCCACCGAGATCCTGCGTCTCAAGGGTGCGAAGGGCAACGCGAAGCGCGCTGACCGTTCGACCAGCGAGGGACTGATCGTCGCTCGCGAGCAGGATGGCGCTGTGACGCTCATCGAGCTCGCCTGCGAGACCGACTTCGTCGCGAAGAACGAGCGCTTCATCTCGCTGGCCGACAAGGTCGCCGACGCCGCAGCAGCGGTCAAGGCCGACTCGGTCGACGCCGCCCTCGCCGCCTCCGCCGGCGACAAGAGCGTCGAGCAGGTCATCTCCGAAGAGGCCGCGATCATCGGCGAGAAGGTCGAACTGCGCCGCGTGCGCACGATCTCGGGCGACAAGGTCGAGGTCTACCTCCACCGCACGAGCAAGGACCTGCCCCCGCAGATCGGTGTCGTCGTCGCCTACTCGGGTGAGGATGCCGAGACCGCGCGCAGCATCGCCCAGCACATCTCCTTCGCGAACCCGTCGTACCTGTCCCGCGAGGACGTGCCGGCGGACGCGGTCGAGAAGGAGCGCGAGATCGTCACCGAGATCTCTCGCAACGAGGGCAAGCCGGAAGCGGCTCTCCCGAAGATCGTCGAAGGCCGCGTGTCTGCGTTCATCAAGCAGGTCGCCCTGCTCGAGCAGGACTACGCCAAGGACAACAAGCTCTCTGTCGCCCAGGTGGCGAAGGACGCCGGTATCACCGTGACGGACTTCGCGCGCTTCAAGGTCGGCGCGTAGCAAGGTCGAAGGGGTTCGGATCGCATGATCCGAACCCCTTCTTCATGCCCACGAGGCACTATCTTGAATCGGGACGAGAGGACACCCACCCATGAATGAACGCACCGGACGCCGACGCGTCCTTCTCAAGCTCTCCGGCGAGGCTTTCGGAGCGGGGCAGCTGGGTGTCAGCCCCGATGTGGTCTCGCAGATCGCCCGCGACATCGCCGCGGCCGTCGATCGGGTCGAGGTGGCGATCGTCGTCGGTGGAGGCAACTTCTTCCGCGGTGCCGAGCTCAGCCTGCGCGGCATGGACAGGGGGCGCGCCGACTACATGGGCATGCTGGGCACGGTCATGAACGCCCTCGCCCTCCAGGACTTCCTCGAGCAGGCCGGAGCCGCCACCCGCGTGCAGTCGGCCATCTCGATGACTCAGGTCGCCGAGCCGTACATCCCGCGTCGCGCCGAGCGTCACCTCGAGAAAGGCCGCGTCGTCATCTTCGGTGCCGGCGCAGGCCTCCCGTACTTCTCCACCGACACCGTCGCAGCGCAGCGCGCGCTCGAGATCGGCGCGGACGAGGTCCTCGTCGCCAAGAACGGCGTCGACGCGATCTACACCGCCGACCCGAACAAGCACGCCGACGCGGAGCGCATCGAGCGCGTCACGTATCGTGATGCGCTGCAGCGTGGCCTCAAGGTCGTCGACTCGACCGCCTTCAGCCTGTGTATGGACAACAGCATGGACATGCGCGTGTTCGGCATGGAGCCCGCAGGCAACGTGACCCGCGCGTTGCTCGGCGAGCCGATCGGAACCCTCGTCACCGCCTGAGCGTGTGACACGGCGGAGACGACTTCGCCCGATAGAATTTGCAGAACACCCCGACGATAGGAGCCACCGTGATCGCGGACGTCCTCGCTGAAACCACCACTCGTATGAACCGGGCGGTCGAAGCTGCCAAGGAGGACTTCTCCACGGTGCGCACCGGTCGTGCGAACCCGCAGATGTTCCAGAAGGTCCTCGTGGACTACTACGGCACGCCGACCCCGATCGCCCAGCTCGCATCGCTGGCGAACCAGGAAGCCCGAACGCTCATCATCACGCCGTACGACAAGTCGGCGCTGAAGGCGATCGAGCAGGCGATCCGCGACATGCCGAACCTCGGAGTCAACCCCACGAACGACGGCAACCTCGTGCGCGTGACGATGCCCGAGCTCACGGCTGAGCGTCGCAAGGAGTACGTCAAGCTCGTCAAGACCAAGGCTGAAGACGCGAAGGTCCATGTCCGTGGCATCCGGCGCAAGGCGAAGGACGAGCTCGACGCGCTCAAGAGCGAGCTCGGTGAGGATGAGATCGCTCGGGGCGAGAAGGAGCTGGACGGCCTGACGCGCCAGCACGTCGACCTCATCGACGACGCGCTGAAGCGCAAAGAGGCCGAACTCCTCGAGGTGTAGTCCGGATGTCTGACGAAACGCGAGACGCCGAGGAGGGCATGCCGCCGACGCGTAGAGACGCGCGTGATGGCACGCCGCTCGACGGCGTCCCGCTCGCGGACGCCGCCTTCCCGACGTTCGATGCGGAGACCATTCCGCCTCGTCCACCGCTGCCGGCGTCATCCGCCGGTGCGGCGCCCGTCGTGGCCGGGCCGCTCGACACAGCCGACCACAATGCGATCCGGGAGCAGTGGCGGGCCGCGCGGGACGAACTCGAGAACCATGTCTCCCATGCACGCGATCAGATCGATCAGGCGAATGAACGGATAAAACAGCGCACGGGGCGGGACCTCGTTCTGGCGATTCTGATCGGTCTCGCGTTCGGTGCGGCGCTGCTCGGATCGCTGCTCTTCGTCAAAGCGCTGTTCGTGCCGTTCGCTCTGGCCGCGGCACTGCTGGGGGTGTACGAACTCTCTCGGGCTCTGCGGGCCTCCGGCCGCCGGGTCGATGTCGTTCCCCAGCTGGTCGCGGGCGCCTTCCTGGTGCTCTCCGCGTACTTCGCAGAACCGTGGCTGTCCTGGGTCATGCTCTTCGTGGCGGTCGCGTTCGTGATCGTGTGGCGACTCATCGCCCAGATGATGGTGAAAGACGGCCGTACCTATGGTGACGTCCTCGCGGATGCGGTCATCGGCGGTTTCGTCCAGGTCTACGTCCCGTTCCTCGCCGGCGTCGCTCTCATCCTCCTCGAACAGGAGGGTGGCCAGTGGTGGGTGCTCAGCTTCATCGCCGTCGCGGTCGCCGCCGACACGGGGGCGTACGCGGCGGGTCTCGCTTTCGGACGTCACCCGATGGCCCCGAAGATCAGCCCCAAGAAGACCTGGGAGGGATTCGGCGGCGCTGTCCTCGCTTCCCTGGTTGCCGGCGTGCTGCTCGCCATCTTCCTTCTCGAACTGCCCTGGTGGGCGGGCCTGATCTTCGGCGCGTCGATCCTGCTGTCGGCGACGCTGGGCGATCTCGGGGAATCCATGCTCAAGCGCGATCTCGGCATCAAGGACATGAGTTCTTGGCTTCCCGGGCACGGCGGTCTTCTTGATCGGCTCGACAGCATCCTGCCCTCGACGATCCCGGCGCTCTGCCTCTACTTCCTCCTCTCTCCCTGGGTGGTGCTGTGATGAACGAAGACCAGGTCGCCGAGCGAGCTGCCGATGCCTCGCCGGCGTTCGCGCTGACGTCCGGGCGCGAGCGTGGATACCACCGTGCCGCTGTCGACACCTTTCTCGCGTCTGCGCGACGAGCGTTCGAGACCGGTACCGACGACCTGGGCGCCGACGATGTGCGCGCGGCATCCTTTCCGCTCGTCAAGGGCGGCTACGTGGTGGCCGACGTCGATGCGGCTCTCGGTCGCGTGGAAGACGCTTTCGCCGCGCGCGAGCGGGAGCGTGTGGTGCGAGCGCAGGGCGCCGAGGTCTGGGTCGAACAGGCGAGAGCAGACGCGCAGACGATCCTGGATCACCTGGCCCGGCCTCGCCGCCGACGCTTCGCCCGCACCGGTGTCCTCACGTTCGGCTATCGCGTCGACGAGGTCGATCATGTCTCGACAAGAATCGTCCGCTACCTCCGCGACGGAGACCCGCTCTCCGCCGAGCAGCTGCGTTCTGCCGCGTTTCGCATGCAGCGTGGCGGCTACCGTGAAGAGCAGGTCGACGCACTCCTCGACGCCACGATCGACGTGATTCTCGCCGTTCGCTGAGTTCCTGATGGTCGACTCAGGCGCCTTTGCGTAGACTGTCCTTCATCGTGAACTCCCGAAACGACATGAACCCCGAACGACGCGACCTTTCGCTGGTGCCCGCAGCGACGGTCAGATCCGCGCGCACGGGCACTCGCCGATGGTCTCGCCGTCGTGGTGTCGTGAGCGTGTTCAGCGCTCTCGCTGTGGTCGGATTCGCGGGAGCACTCGTGGCACCGACCGGCGTCGCGTTGGCGGAGCCCGTGCAGTCCGATGCTCCGGACTCGGCCTATTCGCTCGCTCTCGCCGACACGCAGAATCTCACGGTCACGGTCAGCGGTGCAGCGATCACGCCGGTCGAACGCGGCACGTTCGAGGTGTACGTGAAGCCGAAACCGAAGCCCAAGCCCAAGCCGGCAGCGACTGCCGCAACAGGTTCGCAGGGCGGGTCCTCCGGTGGCACCCTGCCTCCTTACTCGGGAGGTGGAGCGCCCGCCGACTGGATGGCCGCCGCCGGCATCGCGCAGAGCGATTGGCAGTACGTCGACTACATCGTGTCTCGCGAGAGCGGTTGGAACCCGAACGCCACGAACTCGTCTTCGGGCGCGTGCGGGCTGGTCCAGGCGCTTCCGTGCAGCAAGGTTCCCGGCAACGGCTACGATCCCGTGGACAACCTGCGTTGGGCCACCGGCTACGCCACGGGGCGGTACGGCAGCTGGGCCGGGGCGTACAGCTTCTGGACTAACAACCACTGGTGGTGAACAGGAGCGATGCCTCGCTCACGCCGGCGCCCTCCTGCGCGCCCTGAACCGGACGACTCCTTCGATCGGATGCTCGCCGGATGGAAGCGCTCGGAGACCCGCCGGGGCAGCGAGTGGACCGTGCAGCCGGTGTCATCCGCTCAGGCGCAGAAGGAATACGTCTGCCCGGGGTGTGCGCGGCCGATCGTCGCGGGAACCGCGCACCTGGTCGCCTGGCGTGCCGACGGCGTCTTAGGCGATGCGGCAGATCTCGCCGCGCGTCGGCATTGGCATACACACTGTTGGAGGATGGCGTGAACATGGAGATTCGAGGGCCGCTGGAGCTCCCCGCGCAGCGCGAGGATGTCGAGCTGACCACCGCGGACGGTCTCACACTGGTCGGCGAGCTGGCCATCCCGCAGGATGCTCCGCCCGTGGCGACGCTCGTGACGCTTCATCCTCTGCCGACAGCGGGCGGATTCATGGACTCCCACATCATCCGCAAAGCCGCAGCGAGGCTTCCTGCGCTGGCTGACCTGGCAGTCCTGAGGTTCAACACGCGGGGGACCACGTCGCCTCGCGGCACGAGCGACGGTGCGTTCGACGGCGGCGCGGCGGAGCAGTTCGATGTGGCGGCGGCAATGGACTTCGTCCACGCACGGGCGCTTCCGCGTCCATGGCTCCTCGGGTGGTCTTTCGGCACCGAACTGGCGCTCAAGTACGGGCGCGACCACGACATCGCCGGCGTGATCCTCTTGTCTCCGCCTTTGCATCGCGCCACGGAATCGGAGGTCGCGGCCTGGGCCGACAGCGAAGTCCCGCTCGTCGTGTTGGTGCCGGAGCTGGACGACTACCTGCGCCCGGATGAGGCTCGCGAACGCTTCGCCTCGATTCCGCATGCCCAGTTGATCGCGGTCGAGGGCGGTAAGCACCTGTGGGTCGGCGAGACCCAGACGCGGCGCGTGCTCACGGAGATCGTGGCGGCAGTGAACCCGTCGGCTCTGCCCCTGGCCACTCACTGGCCGCCGACGGACTGATCGAGCCCGAGGCTCCGGTGCCTCAGAGTTCGTTCATCCGCGGGATGAGAACCTGCCGGTAGATGATCAGGATGCTCGCAGCGACGGGGATCGCGATGAGTGCCCCCAGCAGGCCGAGCAGGCTACCGCCCGCGAGCGCCGCCACGACGACGACTGCTCCGGGGACGGCGACCGCGCGGCTCATGATGCGCGGAGAGATCACGTACGCCTCGATCTGCATGTAGACGAGGTAGTAGATCGCCGCGGCGATCGCGATCCCTGGAGACCCGAGACCCGGGATGAGGCACACGAGGACGATGATCGTGGAGCCGGTCAGGGTCCCGACGAGCGGGATCAGTGAGAAGAAGAAGGCGATGATCGCGAGGACCGCCGGGAACGGCGCATCGATGATCGAGAGGTAGATCGCGCTGAGGACGCCGTTGATCACGCCCTGTGTCACCTGCCCCATGACGTAGTACCCCACGGAGTCGGTGATCTGCTCCGACAGGTCGATGAAGCGGTCGCGCTTCGACGACGGGGCGAGCTGGTACACGGCGCGCTTGAGCGATGGCGTCGAGGCGGTGAGGTAGATCGTCAGGATGAGGATGATGAACGCGCCGAACAGTCCGCTGACGACGGCGCCGCTGGCGACGAGGACGCCCTGACCGATGGATCCGCCGATCTCGGCGAGGTTCGTCGTCAGCCAGTCGGTGACGTACGTGAAGACGACATCGACCTGCAGATTCGGGAAGGTGTCCTGCATCCACTCCTTGAGATCGGGGATCATGTTCCCTCGCGAAACGATGGCCGTGATCTGCGCGATCAGCTGGGAGATCTGATCCACGAGTACGGGGAGGATGATCAGCACGATCCCGCTGAAGATCGCGAGGACCGCGAGGATCGTCACCAGCACGGCGAGCCAGCGGGGGAGCCTGCGACGTTCCAGGAAGGAGACGAGCGGATCGAGGCCCAGGCTGAGGAAGAGCGCTGTGCCGACGTAGAGCAGGACGCTCGAAAGTGTCTCCACGCTGTTGATCAGGAGGATCCCCAGTCCCACGCCGAGCGTCGCCACGAGGGCGGTGCGGAACGGATTGTGGATCTTCATGCGACGACTCCTCGAAACGACTGCAGCAAGGGTATCCAGACGCCGAGCCACGTGGCGCGCGACGTGCCGGTCCAGCCGGCACTGCATGTGTACGTGGGCAACACACAGCTGATTTCGCTAGTCTGAAATGTCGAGTGTTGCGTCGCGGGCAGGTGCCGGTGATGCGTGAGGAGACTATTCGTGCGTTTCGTATGGGCCGTGGTGGCCTTCGTGCTTGCCGCCGTGCTGATCGGGGCGGGGATCGCCCAGCGCACCTTCGTGGGCCCCGACTCGCAGCAGACGCAAGTCAAGATCGATGAGCCTGCACCGTTCGTCCTGCTGGACGGGGACGTGCTCCGGACGAACCCCGGAGTGCAGACCTTGATCGTGCGCGGTCAGGGTGACATCTTCGGCAGCTACGGCAGGGCAGCCGACATGGAAGCCTGGCTCGCGGACTCCGACTACAACCACGTCACGGTGGACGACGACGGCAGCTTCGCCGTCGAGCATGTGTCGCCGGACGCGTCGGCCGGTGGCGAAGAGGGCGAAGAGGGCGAAGCCGACACTGGCCGTGATCCCCGTGGCTCCGACCTGTGGCTCGACTCCTTCGAGAAGGAGAACACGCTCGTCGCCGACAACATGCAACTCCCCGAGGGAACGAGCATGCTGGTCGCGTACGACGGCACGGAGGATGCTCCCGACGACATCGTCGTCTCCTGGCCGCTCGACACCTCGACCCCCCTGGCAGGGCCCCTCATGGTCGCCGGCGGCATCGTCCTGCTGATCGGACTCGTCCTGTACGTCCTCGGAATCCGCCACCAGCGTCGTGGACGGGGTCCGCGCCGCAAGGGCCCCGGCCCCCTTCCTGTGACCGAGCCGATCGACGTCGCGGTGCTTCCCCCGGAAGAGCGCGCAGCGATCGAAGGTTCAACGGATACACCGGCCTCCGCCGACCCGGCGCCCTCCGCAGATACCCCGGACGCCGAGATCGAAGATGGGGAGATCGTGGACCCCAAGGAGAACGACTCGAAGACGTCGATGCGAGCGAAGAGCCCCGCTCGTCGTCGCCGGCTGCTGGCGATCCCGGCCCTCGGGCTCACTGCCCTTCTCGCTGCCGGGTGTTCCGCCGATTCCTGGCCGCAGTTCGGCGATGCTTCTGCGTCACCCTCGCCCAGCCCGACCGTCATCGCGCCGGAGAATCAGAAGCCCCCCGCCGTGACCGAGGCGCAGGCCAAGCGCATCCTGAAGTCGGTATCCGACACGGTGGTGGAGGCAGACGCCGCACTCGATCTCGACCTGGCCGCCACGCGTCTGGACGGACCGGCTCTCGCCGCCCGCACGACCGAGTACGCGCTGCGGACCAAGCTCACGGACATGGCTGTTCCTGCGGCGATCCCGACGGATGATGTCGAGGTCGTGCTTCCGGAGGCGACCGATGTGTGGCCGCGCACCGTGCTCATGCTCGCGAAGAGCAAGGGCGACGACACCGAGCCGCCCGTTGTGCTCATGATGACGCAGTCAGACCCGTGGTCGAACTACAAGGTCAGCAATATGGCCGAGATGTCCGCGGATGCGGTTTTCCCCGATGTCGCGGCCAGCTGGCTCGGCACGTCGCTCGTCCCGTCGGACTCCGCGTTCCTCACGCTCCCGCCCGCGGAACTCGCCCCGGCGTTCGCCGACGTCGTCGACTCGGGGGAGAAGAGCGAGTTCTACGGCCTGTTCGATGACCTCGCGTTGAATCTCGCGACGTCGATCACCGACAGCCGGCAGGCCGTGGTCAAGGGGCTCGCCGACAAGGGTGCCGCCAAGACGTCCAAGGCGGCATTCGACATGGCGCCGACGACGGATGAGCCCATCTCGATGACCACGCTCGACAGTGGTGCGATCGTCGCGGTCTCTCTGACCGATACCGAGACGGTGACGCCGACGTCTTCCGACGTGGTGATCCGGTTCGGAGACAACGCAGAGGCCAAGGCCCTGACGGGCGCGACGGAATCCGCGAAGGGCGTCGAGACGACGTACGAGTTCCAGCTGTTCTTCTCGGTCCCCGCTCAGGGATCGACGGAGCAGATCAGGCTCCTGGCAGTCCACCAGGACCTCCTTTCCGTGAAGGTGATCAAGTGAGTGAAATCTCTCCGACCGCGCTGCGTGGCGCGGTGGACCTGTCGACCCTCCGCAACCGGCCGGCGACGCCGCCAGAGGGGGCTCCAGCCCCCGGAGTGGTCGATGTCGTCGTCGATGCGACCGATGAAACATTCGGGCAGATCCTCGAACTCTCGCGCACGGTTCCCGTCGTCGTGGATCTGTGGGCCGAGTGGTGCGGGCCGTGCAAACAGCTGAGTCCGATCATCGAGAAGGTGACGCGTGAACTCGGCGGCCGCGTGCTGCTCGCCAAGGTCGACGTCGATGCGAACCCGCAGCTCGCGCAGAGCTTCCGCGCGCAGTCGATCCCGATGGTCGTCGCGTTGATCGCCGGTCAGCCCGTGCCGATGTTCACCGGAGCGGTGCCGGAGCAGCAGGTGCGCGATGTCTTCGCGCAGCTGCTGCAGGTGGCAGCGCAGAACGGTGTGACCGGATCGCTCGCGGTCGACGCCGATGCCGAGGCGCCGTCGACGCCGGAGGAGCCGGAGCTTCCCCCGCTGCACGCCGAGGCGTTCGCCGCGATCGAGGCAGGCGACTACACCGCCGCGATCCGCGCCTACGAGAGGGCCCTCGCCGAGAACCCTCGTGATGAGGAGGCGATCGCTGGTCTCGGCCAGGTGCGTCTGCTCGACCGCGTGCAGGGGCTCGACCTGCAGGCAGCGCGTGCGGCGGCTGCCGAGGGACCGCTCGACGTCCAGGCGCAGTTCGACGTGGCAGACCTCGATCTGGCCGGCGGTCACGTCGACGACGCTTTCTCGCGACTGCTCGACCTGTTCGCCCAGCTGCCGTCCGATCAGCGCACCCCGGTGCGGGAGCGGCTGATCGAGCTGTTCGGCCTCATCGGGACGGGCGACCCGCGAGTGGTAGCCGCCCGGAACCGGCTTTCTTCGCTGTTGTTCTAGCCGTCGGAGGATCCGGCGCGCGCCCCCGTCATCCGTGGCTCACGGTAGGCACGTGTGGGTCCGACTGGTGCCGCAGCCACAGCGTCGACAGCGCAGGAAGGGTCATCGTCGCCGTGGGGGCGCTTCCGTCCTCACCGGTGGCGAAGACCATGCCCAGGTTTCCGGACCCTCGTCCGCCGTAATCGGCGGCGTCGGTGTTGAGAACCTCCTGCCAGACGCCGTCCTGCGGGAGTGCGAGTCGATATCCCGCGCGCTCCACCCCGGCGAAGTTGCTCACGACGACGAGACGTCCGCCGTGGGCATCCCGCCGCTCGAAGGCGATCACGGTCGGGTCCCAGCTGGGTGCGCCGAGGCGCTGGAACGATGATCCGTCGTTGTCCCGTGCCCACAGCGGGGACTGGGATCTGTACGCACGGTTCATCGCGCCGACGAAGCCCTGCAGCTGCGCGTGCGACGGCTGGTCGAGGAGCCACCAATCCAGCTCACGCCCTTCGGACCACTCGGCGAGCTGACCGAACTCCTGGCCCATGAACAGGAGCTTCTTCCCGGGATGCCCCCACATGTAGGCGAGGTACGCGCGGACGTTCGCGAGCTTGTGCCAGTGGTCGCCGGGCATCTTCGCCATCAGGCTGCCCTTTCCATGCACGACTTCGTCGTGGCTGATCGGCAGCAGGTAGTTCTCCCCGAATGCATACACGAAGGAGAAGGTCATCTCGCCTTCGTGATGCGCGCGGTACATGGGGTCGCGCGAGATGTACTGGAGAGAGTCGTTCATCCAGCCCATGTTCCATTTGAACCCGAACCCCAGGCCGGCGTGGTCGGTGGGTGCGGTGACGCCCGGGAAGCTGGTCGACTCCTCGGCGATCATCATGATCCCCGGGTGCAGTCGGTAGGCCGTGGCGTTCACCTCCTGCAGGAACCGGATCGCCTCGAGATTCTCCCGGCCACCGTGGATGTTCGGTTCCCATTCGCCGGCTTCGCGGGAGTAGTCGAGGTAGAGCATCGAGGCGACGGCATCGACCCGCAGCCCGTCGACGTGGAACTCCCTGAACCAGTACAGCGCGTTGGCTACGAGGAAGCCGCGCACCTCCGGCCGGCCGTAGTCGAAGATGAGCGTGCCCCAGTCTTGATGCTCGCCGCGGCGAGGATCGGGGTGTTCGTACAGGGGCTGGCCGTCGAAGCGCGCGAGGGCGAAGGCGTCTTTCGGGAAGTGCCCGGGAACCCAGTCCATGATCACGCCGATGCCGGCCTGGTGCAGCCGATCGATCAGGTATCTCAGGTCGTCCGGGGTGCCGAAACGGCTCGTGGGCGCGTAATAGCCGCTGACCTGGTAGCCCCAGGAGCCCCCGAAGGGGTGCTCCGCCAACGGCATGAACTCGACGTGCGTGAATCCGGTATCCGTCACGTGCTGGATCAGCGGCTCGGCGATGTCCCGGTACCCGAGGCCCTCACGCCAGGAGCCGACGTGGATCTCGTAGACCGACAGCGGCTGCGCGACGGCGTGGGTCGCGGCACGCCGGGTCATCCACGCGCCGTCCGCCCACTCGTAGGACGACGCGGTCACGACGGATGCTGTGTTCGGCGGTACCTCGGCCGCGAGCGCCATCGGGTCGGCTTTCAGTATCCAGGCTCCGTCGCGGGTGCGGATCTGATACTTGTATCGCGTGCCCACGGGGAGATCGGGGATGAAGAGCTCCCAGACTCCGCTCACGCCCATCGAGCGCATCGCATGCGCATCGCCGTTCCAGTCGTTATGATCGCCGACGACGCGCACGGCCGAGGCGTTGGGCGCCCAGACGGCGAACGCGACGCCCTGCTCGCCGTCCAGCGTCCGGGGGTGGGCACCCAGCGCCTCCCAGAGGCGTTCGTGCCGTCCCTCGGCGATCAGATGGAGGTCGAGGTCTCCGAGAGTCGGACGGTGTCGATACGGATCCCCGGAGAGCGTCTCCTCGTGATCCGCGTACCGCGTGGCGAGCCGGTATGGGAGCGGGGGACCGACGTGCTGCGCCTCCCAGATGCCATGCGCCACGTGGGCGAGCTCGAGCCGGCTGCCGTCGCCGAACACCGCGGACACGCCGGCGGCCAGCGGGCGTCGGACGCGGATCACGGTGACCGTGCGGTCTGCGGCGTCTTTATGGGGGTGCGCGCCGAGGATGGCGTGCGGATCGTGGTGCGTGGCCGAGGAGACGGCCTCCCACTCGGTGGATGCGGCGACATCTTCTGTGTAGCTCATGCTCGCTCCCTCACCTTCAGGATGTGCACCGGCTCGGCGAAGGCGTCGAGCCGCACATAGTTGTGATCGTTCCACGTCCAGACGGCGCCGGTGAGCAGGTCTTCGACCTCGAACGGATCGCCGAGCGGGATGCCCCATTGCGTGCTGTCGAGGTGCACGGTCGTCTCGCGCACGGAGTGCGGGTCGACGTTCGCCACCACGATGACGGTATCGGGACGTCCGGTACCGGTGAACGGCGCCGGCAGGTGCTTGCTGTACACGAGGACGGCATCGTCGTCGCTCCAGTGCGCCCGGAAGTTCCTGAGCTGGCCGAGTGCGGGGTGAGCTGCGCGGATCTCGTTGAGGCGCCGGAGCAGAGGAGCGAGCGATTCGCCGCGGGCCTCTGCGCCCGACCAGTCGCGGAACTTGAACTCGTACTTCTCGTTGTCGATGTTCTCTTCCGACCCGGGCCTCGCCACGTTCTCGAAGAGCTCGTAGCCGGCGTACACCCCGTAAACGGGCCCTGCGGTGGCGGCGATGCAGGCACGGATACGGTACGCCGCGCGACCGCCGAACTGCAGGTACTCGGTCAGGATGTCATGGGTGTTCACGAAGAGGTTGGGCCGCATGTAGTCGGAAGTCTCCTGCGACACGGAGGTGAGGAATTCCTCCAGTTCGCTCTTGGTGTTCCGCCACGTGAAGTAGCTGTAGCTCTGCTGGAAACCGACGGCGGCCAGGGCACGCATGACGGCGGGGCGGGTGAAGGCCTCCGCGAGGAAGATCACGTCCGGATCGACGGCGCCGATCTCGCGGATCAGCCACTCCCAGAACTGCAGCGGCTTGGTGTGGGGGTTGTCGACCCGGAAGATCTTCACCCCCTGGGCCACCCAGTGCTTCACGATCCGCAACATCTCGGCCGCGATGCCGTCGGGGTCGTTGTCGAAGTTGAGCGGGTAGATGTCCTGGTACTTCTTCGGCGGGTTCTCGGCGTACGCGATGCTGCCGTCGGGGAGGGTCGTGAACCACTCGGGGTGCTCGCGCACCCAGGGGTGGTCCGGGGCGGCCTGGAGTGCGAGGTCGAGTGCGACTTCGAGGCCGGCTCCGTGCGCCGCGCGAACGAAGGCGCGGAAGTCGGCCGGCGATCCCAGGTCCGGGTGGATCGCGTCGTGACCGCCCTCGGCGGAGCCGATCGCATATGGGGATCCGGGATCACCCCGCTCCGCTGTGAGTGTGTTGTTGCGCCCCTTGCGGTTGGTGGTACCGATCGGATGGATCGGAACCAGATAGACCACGTCGAAACCCATCGCGGCGACCTCCGGCAAGCGTTTGGCTGCCGTGCGGAACGTCCCGCTCTTCACGGTCCCGTCCTTGAGCCGCTTCGCGCCCTCCGATCGCGGGAAGAACTCGTACCACGCACCGACGCCCGCCGCGGCACGGTCCACGTTGAGCGTCTGTCGCTCGGTGGCGGAACGCAGGCTCGTCAGAGGGCGGGTCAGGAAGACATCAGCCAGTCCGGAATCGGTGGAGAGCGCGAGTGCCGTTTCGCCATCCCCGGTCCGCAGCGACTCGGCGTCCGCGAGCAGACGTTTCCGCTGGGCGGCGGGGCGGTCCTTCTCAGCGGCGGCCCGCGCGAGCAGCTCTGCGCCGAGCGCGGCCATCACCGGCACGTCGACACCGGCTGCGACCTTCAGCTCCGCGGCGTGGGCCCAGGTTGCGAAGTCGTCGGAGAACGCTTCGAACCGATAGCGCCATGCACCCTGCTCGTCGAGCGCGATCTCCGCCGCCCACCGGTCCGTGCCGTCGCTCCGGGCGGTCAGCCGGTGCAGGCTCTCCTCGCCCGTGGGCGACGTGAGGCGCACCTGCACACCGATGATGTCGTGCCCCTCGCGGAACGAGACCACGGTGAACGGGACGACCTCGCCCACGAAGGCCTTCGGCGCGAAGCCGCCGGGCACTGCAGGTGTCGGATCGAGCAGCGGGATGCGAGTGGAGCGAAGCGAGCCCGGGACATCCGCGTCGCCGAAGGCGCGCGTCGGGATCTGAGCGGGGCTCCGAAGAGCCGAGGACCGAGTACCAGCACGTGCAGCCACATCCCGAATGTACCGCGCCGTCGTGGTCGCGGGTAGCGCGCCGCGTGGTGCGTCGGGAGCCGGGTTCATTCGACGCGGAACAGCCTCATCGATGTACCGGAGACGGGAAGCACATCGCCGGGCGCGAAGATCTCCTGCTCGTCGGAAGGCCGCTCCTGAGCGCTCGACCACAGCGACACGAAGCGGGTCGCGCCCTCGATCTCGTCGGGGAGGCGCACGTCGATGGGTGACTCCGTCCCGTGCACGATGAGCAGGATGCGGTTGTAGGCCTCGGTATCGGGGGTGGAGGCGGCGACGTACTGGAGGGTCCGGTTGCCGGGGTCGGCCCACTGGCCCTGCTCCATCGTCTCGCCGTTCTGGTCGAACCAGTCCATGACCGAGGCATTCGGGATGTGCTCGCCGAGTCGCGCGTAGCGGCTGGGGCGCAATGCCGGGTTCTCCTGCCGCAACCGGATCAGACGTGAGGCATGGGCGCGGAGGTCCTCCTGCCAGGGCTCGAAATCCCAGGCGAGCCAGGTGAGGGCGGAGTCCTGAGCATAGGCGTTGTTGTTGCCGCGCTGGGTGCGTCCGACCTCGTCGCCCGCCGTGAGCATCGGGATGCCGGCCGAGAGGAGCAGCGTCCCGAGAAGGTTGCGCATCGCCTTGCGCCGCGCGGCGAGGATCGTCGGGTCATCCGTGGGCCCCTCGACACCGTGGTTGAAGGCGCGGTTCATGTCGGCGCCGTCGCGGTTCTGCTCACCGTTCGCTTCATTGTGCTTGACGTCGTACGAGACGAGATCGTGCAGGGTGAAGCCGTCGTGTGCCGTGACGAAGTTCACGCTGGCGAGCGGCCCTCGGTCTTCACTGAAGGTGTTGGAGGATCCGGCGAGTCGGGTCGCGAACCCACCGATGCCCACCGGGGCGGACGCACGTCGTGCATAGTCGATGTCGCTGAGCCAGAAGTTGCGTACGCGGTCGCGATAGCGGTCGTTCCACTCGTGCCATCCCGACGGGAAGTTCCCCGTCTGCCACCCGCCGAGACCGACGTCCCACGGCTCGGCGATGAGCTTGGTGTCGGCGAGGATCGGGTCATCCGCGATGGCCTGCAGGAGCGGATGCTCCGCCGTGTAGGTGTGTGCCCCGTCGCGGGCGATCGCGGTGGCGAGGTCGAAGCGGAAGCCGTCGATCTGCATCTCCTGAGCCCAGTACCGGAGGGAGTCGAGGACGAGTCTGGCCCCGGCATCGGTCGCCGTGTTCAGCGTGTTACCGCACCCGGTGGTGTCGACGTAGACGCCGGACTCGTCCTGGCGGTAGTAGTTGGCGTTGTCGATGCCGCGCAGGCTCGAGCGGGGACCGCCGATGCCCTCTTCGGAGGTGTGGTTGTACACGACGTCGAGGATCACTTCGAGGCCGGCCTCGTGCAGCAGCCGCACCATCCCCTTGAACTCGGCGAGGACGGCCTCCGGTCCTTCTTTGCGGGCGTCCTCGGTCGCATAGGCCGTGTGCGGGGTGAAGAAGTTCAGGGTGTTGTATCCCCAGTAGTTGGTGAGTCCGCGTTCGAGCAGGCGCGGCTCCGGCACGAAGGCGTGCACGGGGAGGAGCTCGATGGAGGTGATGCCCAGCGAGTGGAAGTACTCGATCATCGCGGGATGGGCGAGGCCCGCATAGGTGCCGTGCAGGGCGGGCGGCACATCGGGATGACGCTTGGTGAGTCCCTTGAGATGCCCCTCGTAGATCACCGTGCGGTCGAGCGGGATACGAGGCTTCTGGGAATCGCCCCAGTCGAAGCCGTCGACGATGACGACCGAACGCCACTCCTCGTAGCCGTCGCCCTGAGCCAGGCCCCGTGCATACGGGTCCAGCAACAGCGTCTCCGGGTTGAAGGTGTTTCCGGGGCCGTGGGGACCGCCGACGCGGACGGCGTAGCGGACGCCGGGCTGAAGGAGCTCCGTGGTGATCTCCCAGACGCCTCCCGCCAGCCGTTCGAGCGGAACCTCGTCGGTCGCCCAGTCCAGGTCGGTGGAGTCGAACACGACCAGATCGATGGACGAGGCGTTCTGCGACCAGACGCGCAGGGTGCCGACGCCGTCGTGCAGACGGACGCCGAGGTTGTCGAGGGTGGTGCCGCCGGGCACGGTCAAGTCTCGGGACGCGGGCATGAGTACACACTAGGCGCGATGTGTTGCAGTCTCATGTCAGGGCGTACCGGGTTCCACGGACGGAGACCCGGCAGGGCGGGTTTCGCGAGAGAATCGAAGGATGCGGCACTATCTCGATCATGCGGCGACCACGCCTCTGCGCCCCGAAGCGCGTGACGCCTGGCTTGCCGCCACGGAGACCGTCGGCAACGCCTCCTCCACGCACGGCGCCGGCCAGGATGCCCGCCGACTGCTCGAGGAGTACCGCGAGCGGGTCGCCGTGGTGCTCGATGCCGACCCGATCGAGATCGTGTTCACCTCGGGTGGCACCGAGTCGATCAATCTGGCGTTGCAGGGGCTGTGGAGGGCCCGCCCCGAAGGCACGGCGGCGATCGTGATGCCCGAAGCCGAGCACCACGCCACGATGGACACCGTGGCTGCGCTCGTGGAAGACGGCGCCGAGCTGCGCCGGGTGCCGGTGACCGCCCAGGCACGGATCGATCCGGAACAGTTCGCTCTCCGGCTTCCGGGCGCCGCTCTCGCCACCGCGCTCGTCGCGAACAATGAGGCGGGCACGATCAACGACGCGGCGGCGCTTGCCGCCGCCGCCGCGACGGCGGGTGTGGCGCTCCACCTCGACGCCGTCGCCGCGCTCGGACATGTACCGCTGTCGTTCCGGGATCTGCGTGGAGATCCCGCCGGAGGAGTGGGGCTCGTGGCCATGAGTCTCGCCGGGCACAAGATCGCGGCTCCCGTCGGCGTCGGGGTGCTCGTCACAGCTCGCACCGCTCGGATGACGGCCGTCCTCCGCGGCGGCGCGCAGCAACGAGGCCTCCGGGCCGGAACCCAGGACGTCGCCGGGGCTGCGGCGTTCGCCACTGCACTCGAGCTCGCCGAGTCCGAACGGACGGAGGAGGCCGCGCGATTGCGTGTGCTGCGCGACCGTCTCGTCTCGGGCCTACGTTCCGCCGTGCCGGCAGCCGAGCTCCTGGGCGATCCGACGGACCGGCTGCCGGGCAACGCGCAGGTGCTGTTCCCCGGTGCGGTGGGGGAGAGCCTGTTGTTCCTCCTCGACGTCGCCGGGGTGGCGGCGTCGACCGGATCGGCGTGCCAGGCAGGCGTCGCCGAGCCGTCGCACGTCGTGATGGCGATGGGGCGGAGCGAGCGGGATGCGCGCAGCGTGCTGCGATTCTCGCTGGGTCGGACGTCGACGGACGCCGATGTCGAAGCGGTGCTCGCCGCGATCGGCGACGCCTATGCGCGAGCTTCCGGCGCCGGCACAGGCGCACGCTCGTAGACTGTTCCCATGCGGATCCTTGCGGCGATGAGCGGCGGCGTCGACTCCGCCGTCGCGGCAGCAAGAGCCGTGGAGGCGGGGCACGACGTGGTCGGTGTGCACCTGGCGCTCTCCAGAGCCGGTGGAACGCTCCGCACGGGTAGTCGCGGGTGCTGCACGATCGAGGATGCGCTCGATGCCCGCCGCGCCGCCGACCTGCTCGGCATCCCGTTCTACGTGTGGGACTTCTCCGAGCGTTTCCGCGACGATGTCATCGAGGACTTCATCTCCGAGTACCAGGCAGGACGAACGCCCAACCCCTGCATGCGCTGCAACGAGAAGATCAAGTTCGCGGCCCTCCTGGAGCGCGCGATCGAGCTCGGCTTCGACGCCGTGTGCACCGGGCACTATGCCACGCTCGTCGACGGTGCCGACGGACTGGAGCTGCACCGGGCGTCGGACAACGCCAAGGACCAGTCGTACGTCCTGGGTGTGCTGAACGCTGAGCAGCTCGCACACACGTACTTCCCGCTCGGAACGACCCCCTCGAAGGCGATCGTTCGTGCCGAGGCGGCAGCACGCGGCCTGACCGTCGCCCAGAAGCCGGACAGCCACGACATCTGCTTCATCCCCGACGGGGACACCCGAGGATGGCTCGCTGAGAAGGTCGGAACCGCCACGGGCGAGATCGTGGATCGCAGCGGGGAGGTCGTCGGCTCGCACGAGGGGGCGCATGCATTCACGGTGGGACAGCGCCGCGGCCTCAAGCTCGGTGTGCCCGCGGCGGACGGCAAGCCTCGCTTCGTGCTCGAAGTCCGACCGGTGTCGAACACCGTCGTGGTCGGACCCAAGGAGGCTCTCGCGATCGCGGAGATCGCAGGGGAGCGGTTCAGCTGGGCCGGGGCCGCGCCGACGGAGTCCTCGTTCGAGTGCCACGTGCAGATCCGCGCGCACTCCGAGCCGGTCGCCGCACGTGCCGTGGTCTCGGACGACGGGGTCCGGGTGACGCCGGAGGTCCCGCTCGACGGGGTCGCGCCTGGGCAGACCGCCGTGCTCTACGTCGGCACCCGGGTGCTCGGGCAGTTCACGATCGACTCCACGGTGTCGGCGGTGCCTGTCGGCGCGTAGACCCCATCGGTGTCGGTGCCCGCTCGTAGACTGGCGGGGTGCCGGAGAACATCTCGCTGGAAGACGCCCGAACCGAAGCCGAGGAGCTGACCGCTCGCATCCTCGACGCGAAGGAGGCCTATTACGGCCGTGACACATCGGTCGTGGATGACTTCACCTACGACGGATGGATGCATCGGCTCGAGGAACTGGAGCGGCTGCACCCCGAGCTGCAGGGTCAGGATTCGCCCACCCAGATGGTCGGGGCGGCCGAGGCAACGGGGCTTGCGACGATCGAGCACGCCGAGCGCATGCTCAGCCTCGACAACGTCTTCTCCGTCGACGAGCTGCGGGAGTGGGCGGCGAAGACCAGGGCCGCCGCCGGGCGTGAGGTCGCGTGGCTCACCGAGCTGAAGATCGACGGGCTCGCGATCAACCTCCGGTACGAGAACGGCGTCCTCACCTCTGCCGCCACTCGGGGCGACGGCCGCGTCGGCGAGATCGTGACGGAGAACGCCCTCCGTCTGCCAGAGATCCCGCAACGGCTGAGCGGGGAGGGTCATCCCCCGATCGTCGAAGTGCGTGGCGAGGTATTCATCCCTGTCGCAGCGTTCGAGCGTCTCAACGCTGCGCAGGCCGACTTCCGGGACCGCGCGTACGCCGATGCTCTCGCGCGCTGGGAAGCCAGGGGAGGCGCGAAGAAGGCGTTCGACGAGGAGAAGGCGCAGACGGCGGCCGCCCGACGCTTCCCGTCGTTCGCCAATCCGCGCAATGCCGCCAGCGGCGGGCTCCGCCAGCAGATCGACAAGAAGAACGGCCTGGAACTCGAGGCCGGACTCCTGCGCATCGAGTCGCTCGCGCTCTACGTGCACGGCATCGGCGCGTGGACGAACCCTCCCGTCGCCGCGCAGAGCGAGGTGTACGACCTGCTCGCCGAATGGGGTCTGCCCACGAGCCCGCACACGAAGGTGTGCCACACGATCGACGAGGTGGTGTCCTTCGTCGAGTACTTCGGCGAGCACCGTCATGACATCGAGCACGAGCTCGACGGCATCGT
Organism: Microbacterium sp. Cr-K20; assembly: GCF_000708325.1. NCBI lineage: Bacteria > Bacillati > Actinomycetota > Actinomycetes > Micrococcales > Microbacteriaceae > Microbacterium > Microbacterium sp. Cr-K20. The sequence goes on from NZ_JARE01000047.1 coordinate 243,752, forward strand.
GGTCAAAGTCGACGAGCTCGAGCTGCACGACGAACTCGGCGCGACGAGCCGAGCGCCCCGCTGGGCCATCGCCTACAAGTACCCGCCCGAAGAGGTCCAGACCAAGCTCCTCGACATCGTCGTATCGGTGGGACGCACGGGGCGCGCCACGCCGTTCGCCGTCATGGCGCCCGCGCACGTCGCCGGTTCCGTCGTCCGCCAGGCCACGCTGCACAACAAGGATGTCGTCAAGGCCAAGGGCGTGCTGATCGGCGACACCGTCGTTCTGCGCAAGGCCGGCGACGTGATCCCCGAGGTTCTCGGTCCCGTGGTCGAGAAGCGCGACGGCAGCGAGCGGGAGTTCGTCATGCCGGTCGAGTGCCCGGAATGCGGTACACCGTTACGCGCGATGAAGGAAGGCGACATCGACCTCCGGTGCCCGAACGCGCGTTCGTGTCCCGCTCAGGTCCGTGGCCGTGTCGAGCACATCGGATCCCGTGGCGCCCTCGATGTGGAAGCGCTCGGCGAGGTGACCGCTGCGGCGCTCACCCAACCGACCTCACCGGCTGTGCCCCCGCTCGAGACCGAGGCCGGGCTGTTCGCCCTCACCCTCGAGGAGCTCGTACCCATCGAACTGTTCGTGCGAGATTCCGAGACCGGACTCCCGAAGGAGGACGAGGACGGGATCGTCAAGACGCGCGCTCCTTTCCGACGCAACCCCACCGCGGCCGAGAAGAAGTCGGGTCTCGAGGGGCCGCAGCCGTCGTCGCAGGCGCTCACCCTGCTCGCCGAGCTCGAGAAGGCGAAGACCAAGGAGCTGTGGCGACTGCTTGTGTCGCTCAACATCCGCCACGTCGGCCCCGTCGCCGCCCGGGCTCTGGCGCAGTGGTTCGGCTCTCTCGATGCGATCCGCGCGGCTACGCGAGACGAGCTTGCCGCCGTCGAGGGCGTGGGGGGCATCATCGCCGATTCCCTGCTCGCATGGTTCGAGGTCGACTGGCATCAAGAGATCGTGCAGCAGTGGGCCGATGCGGGCGTGCAGTGGTCGACGCCTGGCCACCCCGGGCCGGGTGCGGCGGTTGCGGCGGGGGGAGTGCTCGAAGGTCTCACGGTGGTGGCCACCGGCTCCCTCGACGGCTACACCCGCGACGGCGCGCAGGAGGCGATCATCAACGCGGGCGGTAAGGCTGCGTCGAGCGTGTCGAAGAAAACGGATTTCGTAGCGGCGGGTCCCGGCGCGGGATCGAAACTCGCCAAGGCCGAGGACCTCGGAATCCGGATCCTCGACGCGGCACAGTTCCACATCCTCGTGACAGAGGGGCCGGCCGCGCTCCCGCCCGCGAGCGACGGGTCGTGAAGCGTTACGGGCCTCTGATCGTCGTTCCGAATGCTCTGGCGCTCGGAGACCCCGGGCGACACCATCTTCGTCTCACTCCGCAGGCGGTGATCATCCGCCGAGGTGCCGAAGGTCAAGGGATCGTACCGTGGGACGGCGTGCAGGGGATCGCTCTCGATGTGCCGACGACCCGGTTCCGGCTGCCCGGGTTCTTCGGCACGGTACTGCTCGGCGCACTGACGGCGGCGATACTGAGCGACCCCGGCATCGAGCCCGATGATGGAGCGGTGACGCTCACTGTCGATGGCGAGAGCACGACGCTGCCGCTGAGCCGCCATCACGTCGGTGGCTACTGGCAGCCGACGGTGGCGGGCGCACATCGATTGATCGCGCACCTCATCGCACACCCCGAACAGCGAGCATTGTTGGCGCACCCCGAGCCGCTGATCGACGTCGCGGCGCAACTCGCGCGCGGAACGGGATAGTCCGAACCGCGCGCGATGCGCGTCAGCTCTTGTGACGGGGCTTGCGGAACGGCTTCTCGTCGCGGCTGTCGCGAGCCGGTCGCTCGTCGCGGTCACGACGCTCGAACCGATCTCCCGCGTCGCGTCCACCCTCACGCGGGCCGCTGCGGCGCGCGCCGGCGGGGCCGCGGTCGGGCTTGATCTCGATCAACCGACCGGAGATGCGGGTGTCGCGAAGCTTCTCCAGGACGGTCGGACTCATGTTCGCCGGAAGCTCGACGACCGAGAAGTCGGGACGGATGTTGATCGCGCCGAAGTCGTCACGGCCGAGGCCGCCTTCGTTCGCGAGGGCACCGACGATCTGGCGCGGTTCGACCCGATGACGGCGACCGACCTCGATGCGGTATGCCGTGTAGTCGCCGCGACCTCGACGCTCACGCGGTTCGCGGGACTCACGCGCGTCCCGTCCCGTGCGCTCGCGCGGAGGGCGATTATCTGCTTCGACAGCCTTCGTCAGCGGGTCGTTGGCGGGATCGAGGAGCAGAGGCTTGTCGCCCTGAGCCACCACGGCGAGAGCTGCTGCCACGTCGGCCTCGGGGACGTCGTGGTGGCGGACGTAGTGGGCGACGATGTCGCGGAAAGCGTCGATGCGGCCGGTCTCCGACAGTGCGGTGGTGATCGCGTCGTCGAAGCGGTTCAGACGCGTGGTGTTCACGTCCTCCGTGCTAGGCAGCTGCATCTGAGCGGGCTGCTGACGGGTGGCCTTCTCGATGTGCTTCAGGAGGTAGCGCTCGCGCGGGGTGATGAAGCTGATCGCATCGCCCGATCGTCCCGCACGACCCGTGCGACCGATGCGGTGCACGTACGACTCGGTGTCGGTGGGGATGTCGAAGTTGACGACGTGGCTGATGCGCTCGACGTCGAGACCGCGAGCGGCCACGTCGGTCGCGACGAGGATGTCGAGTTTGCCGTCCTTGAGCTGGTTGACACTACGCTCGCGCTGCACCTGGGGCACGTCGCCGTTGATCGCGGCTGCGGAGTATCCCCGGGCCCGCAGCTTCTCGGCCAGCGTCTCGGTCTCGTTCTTGGTGCGCACGAAGACGATCATCCCGTCGAAGTTCTCGACCTCGAGGATGCGGGTGAGCGCATCGACCTTCTGCGCATACGACACGACGAGGTACCGCTGCGTGATGTTCGTGCCGGTGGCGGTCTTGGACTTGATGCTGATCTCTTCCGGCTCACGCAGGTACTTCTGCGCGAGTCGACGGATCTGCGGCGGCATCGTGGCCGAGAACAGCGCGACCTGCTTCTCCTCCGGCGTCTGCGCGAGGATCTGCTCGACGTCTTCCGCGAAGCCCATCTTCAGCATCTCATCGGCCTCATCGAGTACCAGATACTTCAACTCGGACAGGTCGAGCGTGCCCTTGGCGAGGTGGTCCATGATGCGGCCGGGCGTGCCGACGATGACGTGGACACCGCGTCGCAGCGCGGACAGCTGCACGCCGTAGCCCTGTCCGCCGTAGACGGGGAGGACGTGTACGCCCTTCATCTTCGAGGCATAGGACTCGAATGCCTCGCACACCTGGAGCGCGAGCTCACGGGTGGGAGCGAGCACGAGCGCCTGCGGGATCTTCTGGGAGACATCGAGGCGTTCGAGGACGGGAAGCGCGAAAGCGGCGGTCTTACCCGTTCCGGTCTGTGCCTGGCCGACGACGTCGCGGCCGGCGAGAAGCGTTGGAATGGTCGCCGCCTGGATGGGCGACGGGGTCTCGTAGCCGAGGTCCTTGATGGCTTTGAGGACGGGCCCGGTGATGCCGAGCTCCTCGAATCCGGGGGTCGCGGGGGAGTCCTCGGGGGCGTCGGTCAGCACTGCATCTTCAGGGGTCACTTCCCAAGGGTAGCGCGCTGCGGCGCTCGGCGCCTGTGAGGACGACCTCAGGCGCCGGTGGTCAGGGCGAGCAGCTTCTCCTTGACCTGACGTCGGAGCACCTTCCCGATCAACGACTTGGGGAGCTCGTCGACCACGAACACACGACGCGGCACCTTGTACGGAGTGAGGATGCTGCGGGCGAAATCTCGGATCGCCTCCACATCGACATCGGTTCCGGCATCCACGACGATGGCGGCGACGACCTCCTCGCCGGAGTGCTCGCTCGGCAACCCGACGACCGCGGCATCCGCGACCTGGGGGTGCTGGCGCAGCGCGTTCTCGACCTCGGTGGGCGCGACGTTGAAGCCGCCGGTGATGATGAGTTCCTTGATGCGATCGACGATGCGGACGAATCCGGCGTCGTCGATCGTGACGATGTCACCGGTCCGGTACCAGCCGCCGACAAAGACGGCTTCCGTCTCCTCGGGCTTGCCGTAATACCCCGAGAACACCTGGGGCCCGCGCACGACGAGTTCTCCGGCTGATCCGGCCGGGACGTCTTCACTCGGGTTCTCCGGGTCGACGACACGGCATTCGGTCCCGGGCAGGGGGAGCCCGACCGTGCCGGGCACGCGGTTGTCCGCGACCGGGTTCGCCATCAGGACGGGGGAGCACTCGCTCAGTCCGTAGCCCTCGACGAGGTAGCCATGCGTGGCCTCTTCGAAGGGGACGACCAGCTCGTGCGGCAGTGCCATGGCGCCGGAGATCGCGACCTCGATGCCGTCGAGCGACACACCCTTCTCCTGCGCTGCGGCGAGGAGGCGGTCCGCGATGGGCGGCACGAGTGGGAGGAAAGTCGCGGGGTGCTTCTTGACGACGTCGAGCACGAGGTCCGGATCGAACTTGGGGAACAGCACGAGTCGGGCGCCCATCGACATCGCGAATGTGAGGCAGAGCGTGAGGCCGTAGGCGTGGAACATCGGCAGGACCGCATAGACCACGCAGCCCTTGCCGCGCTGGATCGACGGCACCCAGGCCTGAGCTTGCGCGGCGTTGGCGAGCAGGTTGCGGTGTGTGAGGGCCGCACCCTTCGGCGTTCCCGTGGTACCGGACGTGTACTGGATGATCGCGAGATCGTCGGTGCGCGGCATCGGATGTGAGGCGGGGATCGGCTCGGAGGCCAGGAGAGAATCCCACGCGACGGTACCGCGCACCTTCTCGGTCAACGCCGCGCGCGACTCGCGAGCCTTGGCGACCGGGAGCCGCAGCGCGAAACGAGTGACGAACGGCATGGCGCGGGTCACGTCGACGGAGATGAGGTTCGTGACGGCCAGATCCGTCGGGAACTCCTGCACTGTGGACACGACCTTGTTCCACACGATCGCGTGCTTCGCGCCGTGATCCTCGAACTGCTTACGCAGTTCGCGAGGGGTATAGAGAGGGTTGTGCTCGACGACGACAGCGCCGAGACGGAGTACCGCGTAGAAGGCCACGATGTGCTGGGGGCAGTTCGGTAGAACGATGGCGACCGGGTCTCCTGCGCGGACCCCGAGGTCGCGAAGTCCTGCTGCGGCGCGGTCGATCGCCGACTGCAGCTGTCCGTAGGTGGTCTCGCGGCCGAAGAACTGCAGGGCGGGGGCGTCCGGGTAGTCGCGGGCCGAAGCGGCGACGATGTCGACGAGCGAGCCGCCCACGGGAGGGAGGTCGTCGGGGACTCCTGCGGCATAGCTGGCGATCCACGGGCGAGGGGGCTGGAACGTGCTCACCCGCCCAGCATATGTCGACCGACTCGCGGGGCAGGGGAGTTCGGAGTGCGGCAACTAGACTGGAGGGGTGTCTGAAATCACCCCTGAACTCGTGCGCCATCTCGGTGTGCTCGCACGCATCCAGCTGAACGACGACGAGGTGTCGCGGCTCACGGGCCAGCTCGACGCGATCGTCGACAACATCGCGAAGGTCTCGGAGGTCGCGACAGACGATGTCGTCGCGACGAGCCACCCTATCCCGCTGAGCAATGTCTTCCGACCGGATGTGGTCGGGCAGACGCTCACGCACGAGCAGGTGCTGCAGAACGCTCCGGACGCCGCGGACGGCCGCTTCCGCGTCACCGCGATCCTGGGAGAAGAGCAGTGAGCGACATCATCCGACTGAACGCGGCCGATCTCGCCGCCAAGCTCTCCACGGGCGAGGTGTCGAGCGTCGAGGCGACGCAGGCACACCTCGACCGCATCGCCGCCGTCGACGGCGACGTGCACGCCTTCCTGCACGTCAACGAGGGAGCGCTCGAGGCCGCAGCCGCGATCGACGCCCGCCGCGCTTCCGGTGAATCCCTGGGGCCTCTCGCCGGTGTGCCGCTGGCGATCAAGGACGTTCTCGTGACGACCGACCAGCCCACGACCAGCGGCTCGCGCATCCTCGAGGGATATCGCTCGCCCTACGACGCCACGGTCGTCGCACGCTCGCGCGCAGCAGGGATGATCGCTCTCGGCAAGACCAACATGGACGAGTTCGCGATGGGTTCGTCCACGGAGCACTCGGCGTACGGCCCCACGCACAACCCGTGGGATCTCGACCGGATTCCCGGTGGCTCGGGCGGTGGCTCCGCCGCTGCTGTCGCCGCGTTCGAGGCTCCGCTCGCGCTCGGCTCCGACACCGGCGGGTCGATCCGTCAGCCCGCGCACGTCACCGGCACGGTGGGCGTCAAGCCCACATACGGCGGCGTGAGCCGCTACGGTGCGATCGCACTCGCCTCCAGCCTCGACCAGGTCGGCCCGGTCTCCCGGACGGTCCTCGATTCCGGGCTGCTGCACGACGCCATCGGCGGGCACGACCCCAAGGATTCGACCTCGCTGCGCGACGAGTGGCCCTCGTTCGCTGAGGCCGCCCGCGAAGGGGCTCGCGGAGACGTACTCAAGGGGCTCAAGGTCGGCGTGATCCGCGAACTCCCGGACAGCGGCTTCCAGCCGGGTGTCGCGGCGTCGTTCCGCAGCGCGCTCGCGCTCATGGAGGCTCAGGGCGCCGAGATCGTCGAGATCGCCGCTCCGCACTTCGAATACGGAGTGGCTGCGTACTACCTGATCCTCCCCGCCGAGGCTTCGAGCAACCTCGCGAAGTTCGACTCCGTGCGCTTCGGCCTGCGGGTGACGCCCGACGGCAACCCCACGGTCGAGGACGTCATGTCCGCGACCCGCGACGCCGGCTTCGGCGATGAGGTCAAGCGCCGCATCATCCTCGGCACGTACGCACTGTCGGCCGGATACTACGACGCTTACTACGGCAGCGCACAGAAGGTCCGCACGCTCATCCAGCAGGATTTCGCGAACGCGTTCGCCGAGGTCGACGTGATCGCGACGCCCTCGGCCCCGACCACGGCGTTCAAGCTCGGGGAGAAGATCGATGACCCCCTGCAGATGTACCTCAACGACATCACGACCATCCCGGTGAACCTCGCCGGGGTCCCCGGCATCTCCATTCCGAGCGGCCTCGCGGATGACGATGGCCTGCCCGTCGGCATCCAGTTCATCGCTCCGGCGCGCGAGGACGCACGTCTCTACAAGGTCGGCGCCGCGCTCGAGACGCTGCTCGTCGATTCGTGGGGCGCGCCGCTGCTCACCCGTGCTCCGAAGCTCGCAGAAGGGAAGCGCTGATGGCCGCCGCCAAGCTCATGGACTTCGACAAGGCGCTCGAGCTGTTCGAGCCGGTCCTCGGTTTCGAGGTCCACGTCGAACTCAACACGAACACGAAGATGTTCTCCGATGCGCCGAACCCGGCCAATGAGGCTTTCCACGCCGCGGAGCCGAACACCCTCATCGCGCCGGTCGACCTCGGTCTTCCCGGGTCGCTGCCGGTTGTGAACGAGACGGCGATCCGCTCGTCGATCAGCTTGGGCCTCGCGCTCGGCTGCTCGATCGCCGAATCGAGCAGGTTCGCGCGCAAGAACTACTTCTACCCCGACCTGGGCAAGAACTACCAGATCTCGCAGTACGACGAGCCGATCGCCTATGAGGGCTCGGTCGAGGTCGAGCTCGAGGACGGGACGCTCATCACGATCCCGATCGAGCGTGCGCACATGGAGGAAGACGCCGGAAAGCTCACCCACATGGGCGGAGCGACCGGACGTATCCAGGGGGCCGAGTACTCGCTCGTCGACTACAACCGTGCGGGGGTGCCGCTGGTCGAGATCGTGACCAACATCATCTACGGCACCGAGCACCGTGCGCCGGAGGTCGCCAAGGCCTACGTGCAGGCGATCCGCGACATCGTTCGCGGGCTCGGCATCTCCGAGGCTCGGCTGGAGCGCGGCAACCTGCGCTGCGACGCGAACGTTTCGCTGCGCCCGCGGGGTACAGACAAGCTCGGTACCCGCACGGAGACGAAGAACGTCAACTCGATGCGCTCGGTCGAGCGCGCCGTGAGGTACGAGATCCAGCGACAGGCGCAGATTCTCGCCGATGGCGGCACGATCACACAGGAGACGCGGCACTGGCACGAGGACACCGGCACGACCTCGCCGGGACGCCCGAAGTCGGATGCCGACGACTACCGCTACTTCCCCGAGCCTGATCTGCTGCCCGTGGAACCGGCCGCCGAGCTGATCGAAGAGTTGCGCGCCGCGCTTCCGGAGCAGCCCGTCGCTCGTCGTCGCCGTCTCATGACGGAGTGGGGCTTCACGGACCTCGAATTCCAGGACGTCCGAAACGGCGGCCTGCTCGAGGTCGTCGAGGCCACGATCGCTGCCGGCGCCACTCCGGCCACCGCACGCAAGTGGTGGACGGGCGAGATCAGCCGTCTCGCGAACGCGCAGGAGAAGGACGCGACCGACCTGATCAGCCCGGAGAACGTTGCCGCGCTGCAGAAGCTCGTCGATGCGGGAACCCTCACCGACAAGCTCGCCCGCCAGGTGCTCGAAGGCGTCATCGCCGGCGAGGGCACGCCGCAGGAGGTCGTGGACGCCCGCGGGCTCGCGGTCGTGTCGGATGACGGCGCGCTGATCGCCGCGATCGACGAGGCCCTGGCCGCTCAGCCCGACGTGATGGCGAAGATCAAGGATGGCAAGGTGCAGGCCGCCGGTGCTGTGATCGGCGCCGTCATGAAGGCGATGAAGGGTCAGGCGGACGCCGCACGTGTCCGTGAACTCATTCTCGAGCGCGCTGCCCAGTAGCGTGCCACCCCGGGCCTCGTGTCCGAGGCCCGGGGGAGAATGGTCGTATGGGACACGGTGACGGCAGAGGGCGCATCGTCTCCGCCGTCGATGCCGACGACACGGGAACCCGCATCCTGCACGTCGACATGGACGCGTTCTATGCGGCCGTCGAGGTGCTCGATGATCCCTCCCTCCGTGGTCTGCCGCTGATCATCGGGGCGCCGGACGGCCGTTCCGTCGTCTCGAGTGCGTCCTACGAGGCTCGTCGCTATGGCGTCCGTGCGGCGATGCCGGTTTCCCAGGCGTTACGGCTGTGCCCGTCCGCGCGCATCGTCCTCCCGCATTTCCACCGGTACCAGGAGGTCTCACGGCAGGTGATGGCGATCTTCGAGTCGTTCACGCCCCTCGTCGAGCCGCTGTCGGTCGACGAGGCGTTCCTCGATGTGCAGGGCGTGCGCCGCCTCTGGGGGAGTCCCGCTCGCATCGCGGAGTTGATCCGGCAACGAGTGCTCGACGAGGTCGGCATCACCTGCAGCGTGGGCGTCGCTGCCACCAAGCACGTCGCGAAGATGGCCTCCACGATTTCGAAGCCCGATGGCATGCTCGTCGTCGCAGCGAAGGACACGCTCGACTTCCTTGCGCCGAGACCGGTTCGCGCGATGTGGGGCGTCGGGCCGAAGGCCGCGGAGGCGCTCGAAGCGCGAGGCATCCGCACGGTGCAGGATGTGCGCGAGGCGCCGCGAGAGATGATCGACAGGGCTGTGGGTGCGGCCCTCAGTGCGCGGCTCGCGCAGCTGGCGATGGGACAGGATCCGCGTGCCGTCGACACGGAACGCGTGGAGAAGAGCATCGGTCATGAGGAGACATTCGACACTGACATCCGGGATCGGGATTTTCTCCGTGCGGAGCTCCTGCGACTCGCCGATCGCGTCGCAGCGAGGCTGCGGCGAGCCGACTGGGAGACGGCGACTGTCGCGATCAAGATCCGATTCGACGACTTCCGCACGCTCAGCCGCTCCGTGACCCTGAGCGAGCCCACTGCGGTCGGTCAGCGGATCGGCGAGGCAGCCCAGACACTGTTCGAGCAGATCGATCGGCGGGACCCCGTGCGACTCGTCGGCGTCCGCGCCGAGAACCTGCGCCCCGCTGGCGGTGGCGGTCTCGGCCTCTGGGACGACGACGAGGATTGGCGCAAGGTCGAGGGCGCCGTCGACGAGGCCGTGGCACGGTTCGGCTCCGCGACGATCAGCCGCGCGCGACACATCGGGCGTGCCGATGGCCGAGGCGCCGCGCAGCATCCGAAGGCGCACGGCCTGGATTGATCTCACGCGCGCCCTGTTCCTCGGCTACCGTGGAGGTATGCCGAACATCGCACTGGAACTCGGAAAGCAAGCAGCGTCCTTCGGCGTGAAGAGCGCGTACGGAGAACCCCAGGATGTCGACGGGGTGAGCATCACTCCGGTTGCATTCACATACTCCGGATTCGGTGGTGGCAGCGGCGACGGTGCCGAAGGCGGGGGAGGGGGCGGTGTCTCCGTCCCGGTCGGGGTCTACGTCCGGCGAGAAGAGGGCCTCCGCTTCGAGCCCAACATCGTCACGCTGCTCCTCGTGGCGGTGCCGTTCGTCTGGGTCACCGGGCGGGCTCTCGTGCGCATCATCCGTGCCCTCAAGAAGTGACGACCCCGTCGCGACGGCTCTGGAGCGCGCTGCGACCCTGATCGAACAGGACGTCCGCGCACTGGCGGCCGCGAATCCTGTCGTCCTGATCGACGGCGGCAGTGGCGCGGGGAAGTCCTCTCTCGCGGCGAGGCTCGTCAGGCGCTGGCCCGTCCTCGGTCACGTGCAGCTCGTCGCCCTCGATTCGATCTATCCCGGTTGGGATGGCCTCGATGACGGAGCAGAACGCGCGCTCGAGTGGATCCTGCGTCCGCACGGTCGCGGATACCTCGGCACGTGGCGGCGCTGGGATTGGGAGTCGGAGGCCGAGGCGGAGAGCCACGCGGTCGACCCTGCCCTCGGCGTGATCATCGAGGGCAGTGGAATCCTGCGACCATCGACAGCCGGTCTCGCGGACGTCAGGGTCTGGGTGGAATCCGCGGAGGCGTCGCGGAAGACCCGGGCGCTGAATCGTGACGGAGACACGTACCGTCCGCACTGGGATCGCTGGGCGGCGCAGGAACGCCGTCATCTCGAACGGGACGACCCTCGAGCTCTGGCGACTCGGATCATCGACGTCCCGTAGGTCAGATCTCCGACGCGGATTCCGCCTCATCGGCAGCCTGGATGATCAGCTCCAGCCGATAGCCGACCCATTCGTAGACATCGTGGCGGCCGTCTTCGTCGGTCTGGACATCGGACGTGATTCCGAGTCGCGTGGCGATGACGAGACGGATGGCGGTGAGCGTTCGAAGCCAGGCTTCGAGGCTATCGAACGCGATGAGGGTCTCTCGCACTTCAAGCGCGTCTTCCTCCGTGAGCGAGTCGATACCCGTGGGGTACTCATCCAGCGCCGCGCGGACCCTGCGCGCGTCGGCGAGACGACGATCGAGGAGATCGTCCCGCGTGGCATCGGCGAACTCGGCCGCAGCATCCGAGTCTTCGGGATAGGGGTTCGGCGTCAGCCGGTCGATGGCCGGATCATCCGTGCCCCGTGATTCGCTGACGAGCTCGATGAAGTCCTCGACGAGCCGGGACAGGTGGAACTCCTCGATCACGGTGATGGGCATGACGATGATGCCGTCGCTCACAGCGGTGCCTTCCTGACGGTGGCCCAGAGCCCGAAGTCGTGCATGGCCTGCGCATGCACCTCCATGGTCTCTCGCGGTCCGGTGGCGACGATCGCGCGTCCCTCGTTGTGCACGGTGAGCATCAGAGCGGTGGCGTGGTCGAGCGAGTACCCGAAGTAGGTCCGGAACACGCGGACCACGTAACTCATGAGGTTCACGGGGTCGTTCCACACCACGACCTGCCACGGCTCGAGCGGGGCGGCGCTGAGGTCGACGATCTCATCGAGTTCCGGGTGGGCGATCCTCGCCATCATGCCCAGCCCATCTCGTGGAGCTGCTCATCGTCGATGCCGTAGAAGTGAGCGATCTCGTGGACCAGGGTCGTGTGAACCTCGTCGCGGAGCTCGTGCAGGGTTTCGCACTGCGCGAGATGCGGCTCGCGATAGAGCACGATCCGGTCGGGAAGCTCGCCCATCCCGTATTGTGTGCGTTCGGTGAGCGCTAGACCGTCGTACAGGCCCAGCAGATCCAGGCTGCCGTCCTCCGGCCGGTCCTCGACGACGAACACGACGTTCTCCAGGCCCTCGACCATGTCATCGGGCAGGAGATCGAGCTCGTCGATCACCAGTTCTTCGAAGGCCGCGGCATCCATGTCCATCCTGTCCAGCCTAGAGGCGCGCAGGCTCCGGCGCCGGATCAGTGCAGAAGGACGAGCACGCCGGCCACGGCGATGAACAGTACGCCGAACACCAGGTTGAGGATGCGTTGGCCGCGCACGGATCTGGTGAGTCGCCGGAACGGGCGGGCGGCGGCCGCGAAGAACCCCCACATGACGATCACATCGACCACGATCACCGTGGCGATCAGCGTGAGGTACTGCGGCACAGGAGGCTCGTCGAGTCGGATGAACTGCGGGATGAACGCCAGGAAGAACACGATCGCCTTGGGGTTGAGGAGATTGACCCAGAATCCTCGGCGGATCATGGACCAGTGACTCTCACGCGAGTCGATCGGCACCGGCGCGTCATCCAGGGCGCCTACGGGTTTCGCGAGGATCAGACGAATGCCGAGGAACACGAGATAGGCCGCCCCGGCGTACCGGATGGCGTTGAACAGGAACTCCGAGCGCGAGACGAGCAGACCGACGCCTGCCGCGACGATCGCGACATGCACGATCAATGCGATCTGCTGCCCGATGATTCCCCAGATCGAGCGCTTCCACCCCTGGTTGAGCGCATTCGACATCGTGTTGATGGCGCCTGCTCCGGGGGTGAAGCTGATCACCACCGACGCGGTGAGCAAGGAGAACCAGACCGCGAGCGACACCACGCAAGTCTAGGGCTTCGGTGGGGACGGGCAGATCAGCTCGGCGATGCGAAGAAGGCCCGAACCATGCGGTTCGGGCCTTCTTCCTGAGGGTGAGTAACGGGACTCGAACCCGCGACATCCGGCACCACAAGCCAGCGCTCTACCAGCTGAGCTATACCCACCATGTGCCCGCCGGAGCAGGCAACCATACGAGTCTATTACATGTTCGGAGTGAACTCGGACACCGTACGGGTGGCGATCTCCCGTGCGTCGTCGCTCGACGGGCCGGGCTCGTCGACGAAGACAGCCTCTCGGTAGTAGCGGAGTTCGCGGATCGACTCCAGGATGTCGGCCAGCGCTCGGTGCCCGCCGTCCTTCGCCGGTGCCTGGAAGAAGACGCGTGGGTACCACCGCCGCGAAAGCTCCTTGATGCTGGAGACGTCAACGTTCCGGTAGTGCAGCCACTGGTCGACCTGCGGCATGTACTTCGCGAGGAACATCCTGTCGGTACCGATCGTGTTGCCGGCGAGCGGCGCCTTGCGCTCGAGCGGAACGAAGCGCTTGATGTATGCGAGTGTCTGTTCCTCGGCCTCTTCGAGAGAGACCCCGTGCGGGATCTCCAGGATCAGGCCGGACGTCTCGTGCATCTTCGTGACGAAATCGTTCATGTGCTCGAGTGCCGCAGCGCCGGGGCGTATCACCACCTGGAAACCCGGATCGATGGGGTTGAGCTCGAAATCGGTGATGACGACAGCGATCTCCACGAGCTCATCGACCGCGAGATCGAGGCCCGTCATCTCGCAGTCGATCCAGACGAGACGATCGTTCTCGGACGCAGATACCATGCCGCCATCCTATCGACGGCCCCGACATCGCTGGGGAAGATGCACTTCCTCGAGCATCGTCGGGTCCGCGATACTCTAGAAGCGTGCGCCTCCGTAGCTCAGGGGATAGAGCAGGAGCCTTCTAATCTCTTGGTCGCAGGTTCGAATCCTGCCGGGGGCACCTTCACCCGATCCGTGTCGGACGGGACGCGAGCTCGTCGCGATGAGCCCATCGACCCGGTCGGGCGCGATCCTTCTGCCTCAGCAGTAGCGAAGCGCGGCGACCGCGTCGTCCGCACGCCAGAACTCACCGATCACGCGAAAGACCCCGGTCGCGAGGTGCAGGCGCTCGGCGCGATATCGGATTCCGAGGGGATCGGCGACGATACGCAGGTGGCCGAGGACATGTTCTCGTCGGTCCTGCACGCGCCAAAGGTGATCCGCGGCGCGGACGAGGTGCTCGCGGGGAGAAGAGAGCCGGGGCGTGGCATAGGGGACGTCGGGGAGAGAGGTGCTCAAGCTTTCGGACATCGGAACTCCTTTCGTGATTCGAAGCTATGACCGACCACCGACATTCGCCTGTCCGTGGCGACACGCGCTGTGATCTGCCCTTTCTGCACCGCAAGGCGTTCATGAGCGCTGTCCACGCTTCGCGTATTCCAGGTCGGTTGCCGGGTGCGGTGCGGGCCAGGCTGGGGCGATCCGGACGGGCTCCGCTCCGGTCGACGAAAGGACAGCACATGATCGACATGGTCACCATCGTGGGAAGAGTCGCCACGGATCCGACCCAGGGTCAGACCGGGGGAGGCGTGCCCGTCACGAACTTCCGTCTCGCGAGTACCCATCGTCGTTTCGACCCCGCCACGCAGGAGTGGACGGATTCCGGCACCAACTGGTTCTCGGTAGCCGCATTCCGGAGCCTCGGTGAGAATGCCAAGGCATCGTTGCGAACCGGCGACAGCGTGATCGTCACCGGGCGGCTGAAGATCCGCAACTGGGAGAGCAACGGCAAGCACGGCACGAGCGTCGACATCGACGCGGACACCATCGGGCATGACCTGCGGTGGGGAACGACGGCTTATCGGCCGCAGTCGCGTCCGGCTGCGGCCGGACCCTCCGCGACGCCGAATGCAGAGGGCAACAGCCCAGAGGAATCGGTGCACGATGATCCCGGGTCGGAGCAGGGCCTGCATGATTCCGAGCCGCTGGACCTGTCGTGGGCTGCGCCCGCCTCGACCGCGGGTGCCATGTCCTGACGGGCGGCTCCGCGCTCGATTCAGCGGGGTGGGGCGCCGGCGGCGTGCAGGGTCGGATTGCGGGGAGACGTAGACTCGGCGTGTGCTTCGTCGTCCGGTCTTCACGTCGCCGCGCGCGGCCGGTGCCCTTGCGGCCTCGATCGCCGCGTTCCTGCTGCTCTCCGCCTGTGCGCCGACTCCCGGCCCGTCTGCATCGCCCACGGCTGTCGCGTCGCCGACTCCCGGGACGACGACTCCTGCGGAACCGACGCTCGTGCCCGACGGCACAGCCGAGGAGAACCTCCCGGTCTTCACCTCGGTCGCCGAACGCGTCTGGGCAACGGATCAGCGGGGGGCCGGGCGAGCGTACATCGATGCTCTGGTCACGGCGGGATTCGATCGGAGCGCGATGCAGGTGACGCAGGATCAGTCGACGGTCGGCAACCCTGCGGAGAGCCTGCAGTTCTCCGTGCGCTGGGGCGACAGCGAATGTCTCGTCGGTCAGGTGGGTCCCTCCACGGGACGCGTCGTCACCGTCGTGATGCCGCAGCTCGCCGAGGGGCGCTGCCTGGTGGGCACCACACGTCCGATCGACTGGTGACACGCCAAGGGCCGTTGGTACATCCGTCACGATCTATTCTTCACGCTGATCATCCTCGGACGCGGTGATTGCGGACAGCGTGATGGCTCCGCAGCGCACCGACGTGCGAGGCTGACCTCGGGCGCGCGTGGAGTCCGGCAGACGGCGGAGCTCAGTCCAGGTGCCGGGGAATCGTCTGACTGCCGCCCCGGAGGTAGTCTTAGGTAGATTTCCGCACCGCTTCAGCAGTGCGATGGCAGGTTCGATTCTGATCAGCAAAGGTGTTTAAACGGTATGGCTGAGTACATCTACTCGATGGTGCGTGCGCGTAAGGCAGTGGGCGAGAAGCTCATCCTCGACGACGTCACGATGGCGTTCCTCCCCGGGGCGAAGATCGGCATGGTCGGCCCGAACGGCGCCGGAAAGTCGACGATCCTCAAGATCATGGCCGGTCTCGACACTCCGTCGAACGGCGAGGCGAAGCTCTCCCCGGGGTACACGGTCGGCATCCTGATGCAGGAGCCGGAGCTCGACGAGTCCAAGACGGTGATCGAGAACATCCAGGACGGCATCGCGATCAAACCGAAGGTCGACCGGTTCAACGAGATCTCGCTGCTGATGGCCGAGCCCGACGCCGACTTCGACGCCCTCCTCGCCGAGATGGGCACACTGCAGGAGGAGATAGACGCGGCCGACGGCTGGGACCTCGACTCGCAGCTCGATCAGGCCATGGACGCTCTGCGCACGCCCCCGGCCGACGCCGCGATCGCACCGCTCTCCGGTGGTGAGAAGCGTCGTGTCGCCCTTGCGAAGCTGCTCCTGCAGAAGCCCGACCTCCTGCTCCTCGACGAGCCCACCAACCACCTCGACGCCGAGAGTGTGCTCTGGCTCGAGCAGCACCTGCAGGCCTACAAGGGTGCCGTGATCGCGATCACGCACGACCGGTACTTCCTCGACCACGTCGCCGAGTGGATCGCCGAAGTCGATCGCGGTCGTCTCATCGGCTACGAGGGAAACTACTCGACCTACCTGGAGAAGAAGGGCGAACGACTCGAGGTCCAGGGCAAGAAGGACGCCAAGCTGGCCAAGCGCCTCAAAGAGGAGCTGGAGTGGGTCCGTTCCAGCGCGAAGGGCCGCCAGACCAAATCGAAGGCGCGTCTCGCTCGCTACGAGGAGATGGCTTCGGAGGCGGAGCGGACCAGGAAGCTGGACTTCGACGAGATCCAGATCCCCGCGGGCCCGCGTCTGGGTGGCATCGTGATCGATGCCAAGAAGCTGCAGAAGGGCTTCGACGGTCGGGTACTGATCGACAACCTCAGCTTCAACCTCCCGCCGAACGGCATCGTCGGTGTGATCGGACCCAATGGCGTGGGTAAGACGACGCTCTTCAAGACGATCGTGGGTCTCGAGCCGCTCGACGGCGGCGATCTGAAGATCGGTGAGACGGTCAAGATCAGCTACGTCGACCAGTCGCGTTCCAACATCGATCCGAACAAGACGCTGTGGGAGGTCGTCTCCGACGGCTTGGACTACATCACCGTCGGCAAGACCGAGATCCCGTCCCGCGCTTACGTGTCGAAGTTCGGCTTCAAGGGCCCGGACCAGCAGAAGAAGGCCGGCGTGCTCTCCGGTGGTGAGCGCAACCGTCTGAACCTCGCGCTGACGCTCAAAGAGGGTGGCAACCTGCTGCTCCTCGATGAGCCGACAAACGACCTCGACGTCGAGACCCTGAGCTCGCTCGAGAACGCCCTGCTCGAGTTCCCCGGCTGTGCTGTGGTGATCACTCACGACCGGTGGTTCCTCGACCGGATCGCGACGCACATCCTCGCGTACGAGGGCACCGACGAGAAGCCCGGCCAGTGGTACTGGTTCGAGGGTAACTTCGAGGCGTACGAGGAGAACAAGATCGAGCGCCTCGGCCCCGATGCCGCGAAGCCGCACCGTTCGACGCACCGCAAGCTGACGCGCGACTGAGGCCGCGATGTCCGCTTCACCGGGGCCGCGTCTGCACATCCCGATCCACCTCCGCTGGGGTGATCTGGATGCGTTCAATCACGTCAACAACACCTCGATGCTGAAACTGCTCGAGGAGGCTCGCGTCAGAGCCTTCTGGCGTGCCGGCCCCGGTGAGGAGGCGCCGTCGACGGCGGTGCTCGATTCCGGCATCGACGAGGGAATCCTGACCCTCATCGCGCGACAGGAGATCGAGTACCTCGCGCCCGTGCCATATCAGCGACGCCCGCTCGAGGTGCAGATGTGGTTCGGCAAGCTCGGCGGCTCCAGCGTCGAAGTCTGCTACGAGGTCCACAACGACCCGACCGCAGAACCGCGACAGATCTACGCGCGATCGACGGCGATCATCGTGCTGGTCGACGCTCAGACCGGGCGCCCCACCCGACTCACTCAGGAGATGCGCGACGCCTGGGAGCCGTATGTGGGCGACTCGATCGAGTACTCCCACCGCTGACGTCGCGGCGGGTACCGGTGTGACCGAGCCCTAGGGCGACTCCTCGGGCACGCGGATCATGATCTCCTGTGCGACGCTCGCGACCAGCGCGCCGTCGCGCGTGTAGATCCGTCCGGTGGCGAGCCCCCGCCCCCCACGCGCATTCGGCGACTCCTGCACATAGAGCAGCCACTCGTCGACGCGCGCAGGTCGATGCCACCACATCGCGTGATCGAGGCTCGCGACTTTCAGCCCGGGGATCGCCCAGTAGACGCCGTGTGCCCTCAGGATCGATTCCTGGATCGTCATGTCGCTGAGGTACGCGAGCGCGGCTCGGTGAAGTCGCTGGTCGTCAGGGAGAGGGGCGCGCAGTCGCATCCACACGGCTTGCCGGGGCACCTGTGCATCTTCGCTGGGCAGATACAGCGGTGAGTCGACGTGCCGCACATCGGCCGCTCGCTCACTGAGCATCCGCGTGGTGCCTTCGGGTAGCCCGTGGACCCGCTCCTCGTCCGGGGCGAGCTCATCCGGGCCGGGAATGCCCGCCGGCATCGGCTCGGCGTGCTCCACCCCGGGATCGGCGTCCTGGAACGAGGCGATCATCGAGAAGATCGGCACGCCGTTCTGGTAAGCCTGGGTCCGCCTGGTCGAGAACGATCGGCCGTCGTGGATCCGATCGACCGCGATGGTGATTCCCTGGCTCGCATCCCCGGGACGCAGGAAGTACCCGTGCATCGAATGCACCGCACGGTCCTCAGGGAGTGTCCGCTCCGCGGCGAGCAGAGCCTGGGCGAGCACCTGGCCCCCGTAGATGCGGCCGCTCGGCATCGGGTGCGAGGAGCCCGTGAAAATGTCCTCTGTGGTGCGAGCCTGAGCCGCATCGAGATCGAGGACCTCGAGAAGCCGTTCGACGGTCTGGATGGCGTGCTGCTCCGCGCTCATGTGTTCCTCTCCGCGACCCCACACGCCGCACCGTTGGTAGTTTAGAACGCGTGACGCATCACCTCCTCCTCGCCGACCCCGACACCGCGAAGGACGTTCTGACCTTCGTCGGACGAGCGACCAGGATCACCGACGAAGGCGTGCGCCTGCAGGCGGCGAACGGTGTGCTCGCGCTCACCACCGCGGTGCTCGCGCCGCAGGGTCTGTTCGACCAGACGCCGACCATCCTCGCGATGCGCATCGTGCATGCCGACCCCGAGCTCGAATGCGACATCGTCGTCGATCGACTTTCGAAGACCGATGACGCCGATCGGCTCACGCTCCCGGAGACCGGTCTGTCCCCGGCATGGGCCGGCGTCGCCCCGCCTCGGAGCGCGTGGACGCCGGAGGCCGCGCTGGCGGCATCCGTGATCGCCCAGCGCGCGCAGTGGGGGATCTCGGCGGTCGCGCGGGGCGCCGGCCCCGGTTCGGGCGAGGAAGCGGTCCGCGCCCTCCGCGCCGCGATCTGGGGTGAACCCGATGAGGATCTCGGAGGGCTGCCTCGCGGCACTGCGTTCGCCGCCGACGCGATGGGGTTCATCTCCGGCGAGGAACAGGTCCAGCTTTCCCGATCCGGCAGGTGGACGCGTCTCGCCTTCCGTCGCGGACATGTTCTGGTGCGTGGTCCCGTGGCCACCGGGCTGACGGGCGTCCGTTCCACCGGTTCCGCCGTCTAGTCATCGCGCGGATTCCGCCGATCTCAGCGCCCGAGGCCGTGTTCGTCAGCCCGCTGATGCGGCCGCGCGGCCGGCGGTTCGGCCCGAGAACAGGCATCCGCCGAGGAAGGTCCCCTCGAGCGCGCGATAGCCGTGGACCCCTCCACCACCGAAACCGCTCGCCTCGCCGGCGGCATAGAGCCCGGCTATAGGGGCACCGTGTGCATCGAGGGCGCGGCCCTCGAGGTCGGTGTTGATGCCGCCGAGCGACTTGCGCGTGAGGACGTGGAGCTTGACCGCCACGAGTGGTCCGGCGCTCGGGTCCTGCAGGCGATGTGGTGCTGCGGTGCGGATCAGCTTGTCGCCGCGATAACCACGCATGGAACGAAGCATGCCGATCTGCGCATCCTTCGTGAAGTCGTTGTCCATCTCTCGATCTCGGGCGACCACCTCGCGGCGGACGTTGTCGATGTCGAGGAACTCGCCGCCGGGGTGGCGCTGCATCTGCTCGAGCAGCGACTCGAGGTCGTTCTCGACGATGAAGTCCTCACCTTCGTCGAGGAACGACTGCACCGGCCCGGTCGGTCCCTTGGCGAGTCGGGATTTCAGCAGCAGCTGAACATCTTTGCCGGTGAGGTCGGGGTTCTGTTCGCTGCCCGAGAGCGCGAACTCCTTCTCGACGATCTGCCGCGAGGTGACGAACCAGGAGTGATCGTGACCGGTCGTACGTAGGTGCGCGAGCGTTCCCAGAGTGTCGAACCCGGGGAACAGGGGTACCGGGAGGCGCTTGCCCGTCGCATCCAGCCAGAGCGACGACGGCCCGGGGAGGATGCGGATGCCGTGAGACGGCCACACCGGGTCCCAGTTCGTGACGCCCTCGACGTAGTGCCACATCCGGTCGCCATTGATGAACCGCGCACCGGCGGCCGCGCTGACGCTGTACATCGATCCGTCGACATAGGCCGGTACCCCTGTGAGCATGTGCTCGGGGGGAGTGCCGAGGCGTTCGGGCCATGCAGCCCGCACGAGGTTGTGGTTCCCCCCGATGCCGCCAGAGGAGACGATGGTCGCCCGGGCCGCGATCTCGAACTCGCCGATGATCTCGCGCGACGACACCGCACCACGCGATGCGCCCGACGAGGCGAGCACGTTTCCGCGCGCACCGGTGACCGCGCCGTCGGTCACCACGAGCTCGGAGACGCGGTGTCGCGGGAGGACCGTCAGACGTCCTTCCCGCTCGCCCTGCTCGATGGCGGCTGCGAAGGGTGCGACGATCCCCGGCCCGGTGCCCCAGGTGATGTGGAATCGTGGGACCGAGTTGCCCGGTCCGATGGCGCCGTAGCCGCCGCGTTCCGCCCAGCCCACGACGGGGAAGAACCCGACGCCGCGCTCGCGCAGCCACGAGCGCTTCTCTCCGGCTGCGAACTGCAGGTAGGCCTCTGCCCAGCGCCTCGGCCATTCATCTTCCGGCCGATCGAACCCGGCGTTGCCGAACCAGTCCTGAGTCGCGAGCTCGAGGGAGTCCTTGATCCCGAGCCGCCGCTGTTCAGGGGAGTCGATGAAGAAGAGCCCGCCGAACGACCACCAGGCCTGACCGCCGAGGTTCGTCCGCGGCTCCTGGTCCACCAGGATGACGCGACGGCCGGCGTCGAGAGCCTCGGACGCGGCGACGAGTCCGGCCAGCCCCCATCCGATCACCAGAACATCTGTGGACAGGGGCTTCGTCGTCATGAGCTCTCCGTTGATTCCTGACGTGATCGGGTCTCGAGCGTGGGGCGACCGCCGGGAGCGGCCCCGATCCCCGAAGGCTCGAATGTGTTCACCATGGCATACGCGGCGCGCTCCAGGTAGTCCCAGAGCGTCGCTTCGTGCAGAGGAGACAACTGCGCCTCGTCCACGGCTGTCCGCATGTGACGAAGCCAACGATCGCGCGCGTCGGCATCGATGTGGAACGGCATGTGCCGCATCCGCAGGCGGGGATGCCCGCGCGTGTCGCCATACGTCGTCGGGCCGCCCCAGTACTGCTCGAGGAACATGCGGAGCCGGTCTTCGGCGGGGCCGAGGTCTTCCTCCGGATACATCGGCTTCATCACGGGATCGAGGGCGACCTCGCGGTAGAACACCGACACGATCTTCGTGAACGTGTCGTGTCCACCGATCTCGTCGTAGAACGTCACTTCTGGGGACTCCCGTCATCCGTGGGCTTCTTGCGGCGCCAGATTCCACGGTCAGGGATCACCGGCACGCCGGTCACCGCGTTAGGTCGCGTCCGGGGAGGATTAGCGCCGCGGACCCGGCGGGCGCCATCGAGCCCTGTCGGCACGACATCGACCATGCGCGGCACGCTGATCTCCTTCTCGAGGAGTGCGGCGCGCAGGCGGCGGCGCAGCTCCTGCGCCACGTCGTCCTTCGCGTTGGCACGTGCTTTGATCACGATGCGGACGACGAGGGCATCGCCGTCGATCGACTCCAGCCCCCAGAGCTCCGGTTTCTCGATGATGCGCGTGCGCCACTTGGGATCCTTCGCCAGCCCCTGTGCGGTCTCGAGCATGATGTGCTCGACCTGCTCGAGGTCGGAGTCGGCCGGGACGCCGAGGTCGATGATCGACCGCGCCCATCCCTGCGACATGTTGCCGATTCGGGTGACCTCGCCGTTTCGCACATACCAGAGGGTGCCGTTGACGTCGCGCACCTGGGTGATCCGAACGCTGACGTACTCGACGACACCGCTCGCGAGCCCGAGGTCGACGACGTCGCCGATTCCGATCTGATCCTCGGCCACCAAGAACATGCCGTTGAGCACGTCCTTGACGATGTTCTGCGCGCCGAACCCGAGACCGGCGCCGACCGCAGCCGTGAGGAGGGTCAGCGACCCCAACAGGCTCTGGTCGAGGGCGTTCACGATGAGCACGATCGCGATGACCACGAGCATCACGTTGACGATGTTCTGCAGGATCGTGCCGAGGGTGCGGGTCCGTTGCACCAGACGCATGTCGGCGAGGGGTGAGCGCTCCAAGGCCTGAGTGTCGTCGACCGACGCCTTGCTCTTCGCGCTGTCGACGATGCGGTGCACGACCCGACGGATGACCAGGCGCAGGATGAGCCCGATCACGACACAGCTAGCGATGATGATCGCGACGGTGAGCGCCTTCATGCCGACCTGGCTCAGCCAGGCGAGCAGGTTCGTCGCCCAGTCGGGGAGTGGGGTCTCCGCGGGAGGATCATTGACATCGAAGGGGAGCATCATCAGTCACGATCCTAGCGAGCGGGTCTCTGTGCAGGCTGGGCGGATGCGCCGTGCGAAAACGGAGACCATCCACGTCCGCTGCGCCGCGTCCGCGCGGGACACTCCGAGAGCGAGGTGGGTGGTCTCCGTTTCGAGAGCCGGTGGCGGCTGAGGCGGAGCGCTCAGTCCTCCGCGTCGCGTGCCTGTGCGGCGAGTGCGCGCTCGACGTCCGCGAGGTTCTCGAGCACCAGGCGTCGAAGCGCCGGCGCAGCATCCTGGTTGGCCGCCAGCCACGAGCGCGTCGCGTCACGAAGCGCCCCGTCGGCGAGAGCCGTCGGGAAGAGCCCGACGATCAGGTACTGAGCGATCTGGTAGGTGCGCGACTCCCAGATGGGGAGCAGCATGTCGAAGTAGGCGGGGACGAACTCGCCCAGTACGGCGGCGCCGGCAGGATGCGTGAAACCGAGCGCGGCGGAGCGAACTATCGTGTTGGGAGCATCGTCGCGCTCGATGAGCGAAGCCCAGGCCGCTTTCTTGGACGCCGAGTCGGGCAGAGACGCCCGCGCCTGCGCGGCGAATTCCCCGCCCTTGGCGGTGTTGTCCGCCGCCAGAGCGGCATCGATCGCCGCGGCATCGGTGGCGCCGATGGTCGCGAGACCCACGAGCAGCTGCCAGTTCAGGTCTGCGTCGATCTCCAGACCGTGAAGCGTGTCCTCACCGGAGCGCAGACGGCCCACGATTCCCGCGTGCTCCGGAGTCACCAGGGCATTCGCGAAGGCGGTGACGAACTGCAGCTGGCTGTCGCTGCCCGGCTCGGCCGACTCCGCCAGGCTCCACAATCCGTCGGCAACCTTGAGACGAGCGGTCTCTCGCTCAGCCGGGGCGACGTAGAGCGTGGCGGCCGTCCGCAGCTGAGCGAGCGTGGTGCGCACGGTCGTCGACTCGGTCTCCCGGCCGATGTTCCCGAGCACGAGGTCGATGTAGGCGGAGGCCGCCGTCTCCGCATCCCGCGTCTGATCCCACGCGGCACCCCAGACCAGCGAGCGGGCGAGCGGATCGTGGATGTCGGCCAGGTGCGCGATCGCGGTGGCGAGCGACTTCTCGTCGAGGCGGATCTTCGCGTACGCGAGGTCCTCGTCGTTGAGCAGCACGAGGTCGGGGCGGGCGATGCCCTGCAGCTCCGGCACCTCGGTGCGGTCGCCGTCGACGTCGACCTCGAGGTAGTGCGTGCGTGTGAGCGCGCCGTCCGCCAGCGTGTAGAAGCCGATGCCCAGTCGGTGCGGTCGGATGGTCGGGTAGTCCGCGGGGGCCGTCTGGGTTATGGCGAAGCGCGAGATCGTCCCGTCATGGTTTTCGGCGATGACCGGCTCGAGCGTGTTGACGCCGGCCGTCTCCAGCCACTTCTTCGACCAGGTGCTCAGGTCGCGGCCGCTGGTTGCCTCCAGCTCCGAGAGCAGGTCGCTCAGCTCGGTGTTGCCCCACGAGTGCTTCTGGAAGTACTGCGAGACACCGGCGAAGAACGCCTCGATGCCGACCCAGGCCGCGAGCTGCTTCAGGACCGAGCCGCCCTTGGCGTAGGTGATGCCGTCGAAGTTGACCTGCACGTCTTCGAGGTCGTTGATCTCTGCGACGATCGGGTGGGTGGAAGGCAATTGATCCTGGCGGTACGCCCAGGTCTTCTCCATGGCGTTGAACGTCGTCCACGCTTCGGTCCACTCGGTGGCTTCGGCGGTGGCGATGGTCGACGCCCACTCGGCGAACGACTCGTTCAGCCAGAGATCGTTCCACCACTTCATCGTGACGAGGTCGCCGAACCACATGTGCGCGAGCTCATGAAGGATCGTGACGACGCGGCGCTCCTTGACGGCGTCGGTCACCTTGCTGCGGAAGACATAGGTCTCGGTGAACGTCACCGCTCCTGCGTTCTCCATCGCGCCGGCGTTGAACTCCGGGACGAACAGCTGGTCGTACTTGGCGAACGGGTACGGAACCCCGAACTTCGACTCGTAGTAGGCGAAACCCTCGCGGGTCTTGTCGAAGATGTAGTCGGCATCGAGGTGCTGCCACAGGCTCTTGCGTCCGTAGACGCCGAGGGGGATCACACGGCCCGAGGCGCTGGTGAGCTCCGAGAACGTGGACTCGTAGGGTCCGGCGACGAGCGCGGTGATGTACGAGGAGATGCGTGGGGTCGGCTCGAAGCCCCAGGTCGCCGTCGTGTCGTCGTCGTGCACGATGGGCTCGGGCGTGGGGGAGTTGGAGATGACCTTCCATGCCGCCGGCGCCGTCACGGTGAACTGGAACGTCGCCTTGAGATCGGGCTGCTCGAACACCGCGAACACGCGACGTGAGTCCGGGACCTCGAACTGCGAGTAGAGGTAGACCTCTTCGTCGACCGGGTCGACGAAACGGTGGAGGCCCTCGCCCGTGTTCGTGTAGAGGCAGTCGGCATCGACGACCAGCACGTTCTCGGCCTGCAGCCCGCTGAGCGCGATGCGAGAGTCGGCGAAGACCTCGTTCGGATCGAGCTGCTCGCCGTTGAGGGAGATCTCACGCACGTCCCGGGCGATCAGGTCGATGAAGGTGAAGCTCTCCGGAGTCGCGGTGAAGCGCACCACGCTCCGGGAGCCGAAGATCTCGGCACCCTTGGTCAGATCGAGGGCGACTTCATAGGACTGAGTGTCGATGACGTCGCGGCGCTCCTGCGCTTCGATGCGGGTGAGGTTCTCTCCAGGCACAGCTTTACTCCCAGGGGTGAGGGGATGTCACCGGGGTCGGCGCAGTTGGCGCCGACGGCAACCATGACAGCCTACGCCAGTGCGGGAGCCGGCCCCTCGCATCGCACTCGGGAGGGCGGCGGCATAGAAACGGCGCTGCACGGACGCCTATGCTCCGCCGAGGTGAAAGGATGGAGGGGTGACTGCGATCGAGCCGAATGCCGTTCCCTTTGCCTCGCCTGCTGCCGCCGGTGGTGCACCCTTCGTGACCACGCCGGTCGCCTACGACGCGATCCTCCTCGCGGGCTTCGGGGGGCCCGAGGGTCAGGAAGATGTCATCCCGTTCCTGCGCAACGTGACCCGCGGTCGAGGAATCCCCGACGAACGGCTCGAGGAGGTCGCGCACCACTACCGGCATTTCGGCGGGGTGAGTCCGATCAACGGACAGAACCGCGCGCTCAAGGAAGCCCTCGAGAACGCCCTCGCCGCACGCGGCATCACGCTCCCCGTCTACTGGGGCAACCGCAACTGGGCTCCGTATCTCGAAGAGGTCGTGACCGAGGCCTCGACCAATGGTCACAACACGCTGCTGGCCTTCGCCACCAGCGCCTACAGTTCGTTCTCCAGCTGCCGTCAGTACCGCGAGGACTTCGCTCGCATCCTGGAGGAGACCGGGCTCGGGGAGACCGTGACGATCGACAAGATCCGGCCTTTCTACGACCACCCCGGTTTCGTGGAGGCGTTCGAGACGGGAGTCCGTGAGGCTGTCCAAGGCTTCCTGGCCGACGGTATCGCGGCGGCGGACATCCAGATCCTCTTCTCCACCCACAGCATCCCGACGGCCGACGCGGAGCGCTCCGGCGCGCGAGACATCGACTGGGGAGCGGGAGGCGCGTACGCCGCTCAGCATCTCGCCGTGGCTGCCTGGGTCATGGATCGGGTTCGCCAGACGGTTCCCGCAGCGGCCGACGTCTCGTGGGAGCTCGTCTACCAGTCCCGGTCCGGGCCCGCCTCGCAGCCGTGGCTCGAGCCCGACGTGTGCGACGTGATCGGTGAACTGCCCGACCGCGGACGCAAGGCAGTGGCGGTCGTCCCCGTCGGTTTCATGAGCGATCACATGGAGGTCCTGTGGGACCTCGACACCGAGGCCGCGGAGGCCGCGGAAGAGGCCGGACTCGCCTTCACGCGAACCTCCACGCCCGGTGTCTCACCGGCATTCGTCGACGGCATCGTCGACCTGATCCAGGAACGTCTCCAAGGTCGCCCCAACGAGGATCGTGCCCATGTCACGACGCTCCCCGGCGGCTTCGACGTCTGCCGACCCGGGTGCTGTGAGAACATCCGTGCGGGGTTCAAGCCCGCCGCCGCCGGCATCGCCCCATGACCTCGGAGCCGATCCGCGCCGCTTCTAGGATGGGAGTCATGCGCATCCACATCGCCACCGACCATGCGGGACTCGACTTCTCCACGCAGTTGCAAGCGCACCTGCGCGCTGCGGGGCATGAGGTCGTCGATCATGGCCCGATCGAGTACGACGCGGTCGACGACTACCCGGCGTTCTGCATCCGCGCGGCGCAGGCGGTCATCGCCGACCAGCGCGACGGTGTCGAAGCCCTCGGTGTGGTCTTCGGCGGTTCGGGGAACGGTGAGCAGATCGCAGCGAACAAGGTTGCGGGGGTGCGGGCCGCTCTGGTCTGGAACCTGTCGACGGCCGAGCTCGCCCGCGAGCACAACGACGCGAACGTCATCTCGATCGGCGCGAGGCAGCACACCTTCGACGAGGTGACCTCGTTCATCGACCGGTTCATCCAGACACCGTTCTCGGGTGATGAACGCCATGTGCGGCGGATCGGGCAGATCGCGGACTTCGAGCGCGACGGGTCCCTGCTCCCGGATCCGCGGGGCTGACATGCCCGAGGGCCATTCCGTTCACCGGATCGCACGACAGTTCGATCGCAACTTCGTGGGCAAGACTCTGAGCGCGTCCAGTCCACAGGGACGGTTCGCCGAGGGAGCCGCGGTTCTCGACGGACGTGCGGCGGTGAGTGTGCACGCCGTCGGCAAGCAGATGTTCCTCGAGACGGAGGGCGACCTCTGGCTGCGGGTGCACCTCGGTCTCTACGGTGCCTGGGACTTCGCCGGTGAGATCATCGTCGATCCGACGATAGCCTCCGCCAACGGGCGGATGGGGCAGACGAACCAGCGCGGCACCGTCCTCGACGACCCCATCCTGGATGATGCCGGCGAGAACTCCCTCGCGTCCATCGGGGCACCACGCCGCACGAGGGTGCACGTCCGCATGTCGGAGCAGACGAAGGGCCTCGCCGATGAGGGGCTCGAATGGCCGCCTCCGGTCGTGGGACAGGTTCGTCTGCGCCTCATGACCGACATCACCGCCGCCGACCTGCGTGGCCCGACGGCATGCGTGCTCCAGACGCCGGAGGAGATGCTGGCGACGGTCGCGAAGCTCGGGCCCGACCCGCTGGTCGGGGACCCGGTCGAGAATGAGGAGCGGTTCGTCCGGGCGGTCGGGAAAAAGTCGACAGTCATCGCCTTGCTTCTCATGGACCAGTCCGTCGTCAGCGGGATCGGGAACGTATACCGCGCCGAGATGCTCTATCGGCAGCGGTTGAACCCGCATACTCCGGGTCGAGACGTTCCGGAAGAGGTCGTGCGCGCGCTCTGGCACGATTGGGTGCGACTGCTGGCGATCGGCGTCGAGACCGGCCAGATGATGACGATGGACGGTCTCACGGGCGAGGACTACCGCGCCGCGATGGCGAACCGCGACGACCGGCACTGGGTGTATCACCGGGCGGGGCTCCCGTGCCGGGTCTGTGGCACGGAGATCGCCCTCGAGGAGATCGGCGCTCGCAAGCTGTACTGGTGCCCGCGCTGTCAGGCGTGACCGGACTGTGCACCCCCGCATCCGTTCTAGGCTGATCGCATGCGACAGAATCCGAGCTTCACGCTCGCCGACGAGGCCGAGATCCGCCGGGTGATCGAGATGAGCCCCTGGGCGACGATCATGAGCGCCGGTGATGACGGTCTCGTCGCTTCGCACTACGCGGTGCTTCTGGACAAGACACGCGACGACCTCACCATCGTCGGGCACGTCGGCCGCCCGGACGACCTCATCCACGGTATCGGGGAGCGCGAGCTCCTCGTCGTGTTCCAGGGGCCGCACGGCTACGTGTCGCCCGGCTGGTACGGCGACGTGCAGGCGGTGCCGACGTGGAACTACACCGCCGTGCACCTCGCCGGTGTGCCGGAGATCCTCTCCGACGAAGAGAACCTGGTGGTACTGGATCAGCTCGTCGCACGATTCGAGTCGCGGATGCCGGAGCCGAAGCTGATGTGGGAACGACCGAACGATGCCGCTTTCGTCGAGCGACTCGCTGCCGGCACAGTGGGGTTCCGGCTGACGCCCACCCGTGTGGTCGCGAAGCGCAAGCTCAGCCAGAACAAGCCGGTCGAGACGATCGAGACGGTGATCAGCGCCCTCCGGTCGGACGGTCCGTATTCGAACCCGGCTCTCGCGGAAGAGATGCGACGTGCTCAGGATGCCAGGACCGGAGGGCGGCGATGACAGATGGCGACGCGGTGATCGGCACGATCAGGGCTACGAGGATCGTCGGCCCCGGTCGTGAGTTCCTGATCGACGATGAGCCCGTCGACATCCACATCGCCGACGGGCTCATCGCCGATATCGCCCCCACCGGAGCGCTTCCCTCGCGGGGGGAGGTGCTCGATGTCGAAGGAGCGTGGGCGGTCCCCGGGCTCTGGGACAACCACGTCCACACCGTCCAGTGGGCGCTGACCGCGGAGCGCGCTCCGTTGGGTCACGCGGTCTCCGCGGCGGCTGCGGCGCACGCGATGAGCGGTGTCGTCCCCTTGCCGGACGGGCGCCGCGTCGGCACCGGGTTCCGTGATGCTCTCTGGCCGGATCGGCCGACCCTCGAGCTTCTGGACGCTGCCACCGGTGCGGTCCCCACTTACCTGATCAACGCGGATGTGCACAGCGTCTGGCTGAACTCTGCAGCGCTTGCGCGTGAGGGTTTCCGAAGCGACGACGGCCTGCTCCGTGAGACGGATGCCTTCGAGATCTCGCGTCGATTGAATGCAGTCGACGCCGCGCACGGCGACAGCGCGATGCGGCGAGCCGGCGAGCAGGCGGCCGCACGGGGTGTCACGGGTGTGGTCGACTTCGACATGGCCTGGGGTGCCGATGCATGGCCGCGCCGGATCCGGGATGGCTTCGCCGCGCATCGCGTGGAGTTCGCCGTGTATCCGTTCGATCTCGATCGGGCGATCGCCGCAGGGCTCCGCACCGGCGAGCCGCATGAGGAGCCTGATGCGCCCGCAGCGGGCCGCGGTCTCGTCCACATGGGACCGCTGAAGGTGATCACCGATGGGTCTCTGGGCACGAGGACGGCCGCGTGCTCGCACGCCTACCCGCACGATCCTGACAACTTCGGCATGCTGACGGTGCCCTCCGACGAGCTCGTCGACCTGCTGACACGAGCGGCAGGCGCGGGGTTGGCGGTGGCCGTGCATGCGATCGGCGACCGTGCCGTGACGTCGGCACTGGACGCCTTCACCACAACCGGGGCTGTGGGCTCGATCGAGCATGTGCAGCTCGTGCGGCACGCGGATCTGGCGCGCTTCGGACGCCTCGGGGTCGTCGCGAGCGTCCAGCCACAGCATGCCGTCGACGACCGTGAGCTCGTGGACCGGCTGTGGGGTGGGCAGACCGCGATCGGCTATCCGTTGGCTTCGCTGCGCGATGCGGGGGCCGAGATGCGCTTCGGCTCCGACGCGCCCGTCGCCCCCCTCGATCCATGGCAGGCCATCTCCGCGGCGGTGTCGCGGACGGAGGACGATCGGGCACCCTGGCATCCCGAAGAGCGGATCACGATCGGTCAGGCGCTCGAGGCGAGCGTGCGCACCTCGCTGCGACCGGGAGAGCCCGCCGACATCGTCGTGTGTGGCGCGGACCCCCTCGTGGCGAACGGGGAGACGCTGCGCGGGATGCCGGTCTGGGCCACGTTGCTCGCCGGGCGCCGCACCCACGCGGGTTCGTAGTCCCCTCCATCACGCAGTAGGGCCGGTCCTCCGATGACGGAGAACCGGCCCTACTGCGGTGGATGATCAGGCGGCGATGTGCGAGACGAGGAACCAGCGGTCCTTCTCGAGGCCGCGCTGAATCTCGATCGCGACGTCCTGGCTGGTGAGGTCGACCTCGTCGAGCCCCTCGACGGCAGCCTTGACATCGACCAGGATCGCGTCGATGTCGGCGATCACGGCGCGGATCAGCTCGTCCGACTGGGTGAAGCCCGCGGGGACGGTGGTCGCGCCGGCCTTCTCAGCCACGGCGCTGACACGGGCGTCGATCGGCAGGCCGAGGGCGACGATCCGCTCGGCGGCAGTGTCGGCGAAGTCGCCGGCATGCGCGACGATCGTGTCGAGAAGCTCGTGGACGCCGACGAAGTTGGCGCCGCGCACGTGCCAGTGCGCCTGCTTGCCGTTGACGGTGAGCGCCTGGAGGCCGAGCACGACAGGGGAGAGGAACTGGGCCGCCCCTGCAGCCACGGTCGGGTCGATGGCGGTGGTGGAAACGGTCTGTGCCTTGCTCATCTTGTGCTCCTCCGGAGGGAAATCGCGTATCTGATGTATGCAACGCTACTCAGGCTGAGACATTCCGCAAGCAAGCTGAGGCTGGGCTCACTTCCG
This sequence comes from Microbacterium sp. Cr-K20, assembly GCF_000708325.1. NCBI lineage: Bacteria > Bacillati > Actinomycetota > Actinomycetes > Micrococcales > Microbacteriaceae > Microbacterium > Microbacterium sp. Cr-K20. The sequence goes on from NZ_JARE01000047.1 coordinate 274,973, forward strand.
CATGATTCCGCGGGCATTCGGGTAGCCTCGCCTCATGAGCATCGCTGCCGGAGCTTCCGTCCTCGCCCTGCCGAACAGCGTCCCGTCGATCGCTGACACGGCGTTCGTCGCGGAGGGCGCCCGCATCATCGGAAACGTCTCGCTCGCGGCCGGCGCCAGCGTCTGGTACAACGCCGTGCTCCGCGGCGACTCTGCAGGAATCTTCATCGGACCGGACTCCAACGTGCAGGACAACGTCTCGGTGCACGTGGATTCCGACCACCCCGTATCGGTCGGCGCAAAGGTTTCCATCGGCCACAACGCGGTCGTGCACGGTTGCACGATCGGCAACGGTACGCTCATCGGCATGGGCGCCGTGATACTCAGCGGAGCGAGGATCGGTGCCGGGTGTCTGATCGCCGGGGGTGCGGTCGTGCTCGGCGAGGCGGAGATCCCGGCTGGTTCGCTGGTGGCCGGGGTCCCCGCGAAGGTGCGTCGGGGGCTCAGCGACGAGGAGCGAGAGGGTCTGATCGCCAATGCCGATATCTACCTCGTGCACTCGCGGAACCACTCCGCGGCTACCCGGGCGTGACCGTCTCGGCCGCTAGGCTGAGAGACGTAAGGGGCGGTGGCCAAGCTGGTTAAGGCAGTGGGCTCATAACCCAACGATCGCGGGTTCAAGTCCCGCCCGCCCTACTCTTCATCTTCAGCGATTCGTGCGTCGCCACGCGTGAGGAACAGACGGCAGGTGTGACTCGTGACGAACGGCTCGAGAAGTTTCACCTCGAGCGGGCCGTCACTGTGGCGGAGAACGTCCCTCACCAGCTGAGCATGTACACCGCAGACGAGCTCCTGATCCGCGACGAGCAGGTCGTGATACTGACACGGGGTGAGGTCGAATCGTAGGGCCCTCTCGTCGACGACCGGGTTCAGGCCAGCATCATCGAGATGCTCGTAGAGCACATCGACCTGACGCAGCGCATCGGCCTCGAGCTCGTGCGGGGTCTCGCACGACATCGCCCGCAGCATGCGCCCCCGCGAGATAGCCCCCGCGACGCGAGCGCGCGCCACGGCGCTCGATGCGGTGTCGTGAACCGGGTGAAACACCACTGGCGGACGGCCACGCTTGCCCAGGACCAGAGTCTCACTGCAGATCAGCCCTTCGTCCTCGAGCACCCGCACATGATCACGCACGGTGTTGAGGGGTATTCCGCATTGCTCCGCCAACTCACCTGCTGAGCGTCCGGGGGTCTGCTGGATGGCGTGGAGCAATTGGAGCCGACGGGGTTGTGTCAGCCCGCGGAAGTCATGGGCGCGGCGGGGCATGTGGCGAGAGTAGACGGGGAGACGACCGTCGGTCTCACGTTCGACCGGAAATAAACCGGTAGAACGGAATGCGATGTCCGCGACGACTCGAGATGGTGGAACAACCATCACGATGAGGGGCGGAAAGCCATGAGACTCACATCAGAATCCGAGGCGATCGTCCGAGCGACCGCGGGGGTCGTCGCAGAGCATGCCGACGAGATCACCACTCGCTTCTACCGCGAGATGTTCGCCGTGCATCCGGAGTTGCTCCGAGTGTTCAACCGGGCGAATCAGGCGATCGGAGAGCAGCCGAAGGCCCTTGCGGCATCGATCGTCGCATTCGCCGTGCAGCTAATCGACCCCGAGGCACCCGACTTCGCACCGGTGATGCGTCGAATCGCGCACAAACATGTGTCGCTGGGCATCAAGGCGCGCCAATACACGATCGTCGGCCATCACCTCCTCGATGCGGTCGGAACCGTACTCGGCGACGCAGTCACGCCGGAGATCAGGGCCGCATGGGACGAGGTTTACTGGCTCTTCGGATGCTCGCTGATCGCGGAAGAGGCGAAGCTCTATGCCCTCGGCGGCACCGATCCCGATCACCCCTGGCGGAAGCATCGAGTGGTGGAACGGGTCGAGGAATCGGCTGACGTCGTGTCGCTCCTCCTCGCTCCGGTCTCCGGAGATGTCGCGACCCACCGCGCGGGGCAGTACGTGGCCATCGCCGTCGATCTACCGGATGGATCGCGCCAGCCGCGCCAGTACACGATCTCGTCCGGGCCCCGCAGCGACTCGCTGCGCGTGACGATCAAGCGTGTGCGCGCAAACGGGCGCACGCCTGACGGCCAGGTCTCGACATGGTTGCACGAGAACGCACATCCGGGAACGCTGCTCGACGTGTCGCAACCTGCCGGCGATGTCGTCGTCGACCACGATGAGACTCCGCTCGTCCTGGTATCCGCCGGTATCGGCATCACCCCGGTCGCCGCGATCGTCGAAGACCTCTCGCGCCACTCCCCGGCGCGCACCGTGCGCCTGTTCCATGCCGATCGCTCGCACGACACTCACGTGCTCTACGCGTCGTTGCGCAGGCAGGTGCTGGCGATGGAAGACGCCCGTGCGCAGAACTGGTATCGAGACGATGCGGGATCGGCGCCGACTCTTCGACCCGCGTTGTCGGGGCGCATGGACCTCGCCGCCGTCGAGCTGCCGGACGATGCGGACGTCTTCATGTGTGGGCCCTTGGACTTCATGCGCACATGTCGATCCACACTCCTGGCGCGCGGCGTCCCGCCGGAGCGGATCTCCTACGAGGTGTTCGGACCAGATCTCTGGGCGCAACAGCCGACTGTCGAAGCGGCCTGATCGCCGCACCGGGATATCGTGCGACCCGGACAGAGGCCGCTGTCAAGCCCCTCCCTGGCGCCCTCCTCAGGCGACATTCTTCCCACGTGCGGCATAGCGTCGCAGAACGGGAGGCACCATGAGCATCGGCAGCGGAATCGCGCTCTTCGTGATCGGGGCGATCCTCGTCTTCGCGGTGAACGTCGACATCCAATGGGTCGACCTCGACATGGTCGGGTACATCCTGATGGGCGCCGGCGTCGTCATCTTCCTCATCGGCATCGTGCTGCTCGCGCGTCGCCGCAGGACGGAGACGGTCTCACGAACGTTCGTCGACCCGGCCACGGGCGAACCCACGACTCGTCGCTCCGTCAGCTCCAGCGGTGACGACGCGGTGTGAGGACTGCGGATGGCGTCCGACGATCGCGGTCGTCGGACGCCATCACTCCGCGGGGCTGCTCTCGAGATGCTCCTCGATGAGTGTGATGCCTCCGCTGGAGCTAGCCGAGTGCGCGAGTTCCTCGATCCACTTCCGGCTCAAGTCCGGCGATTCCGGTTCCTGAAAGACGAACCGGAGAGGGATCGACGGGTGCAGCCAGAGCGTCGAGCGCCCGGGAGCATCGCCTTCGGGATGCCGCCATGAGAGTGTGAAGCTCTCGTTGCGTCGTAGCTTGGTGGCGATAACGACTTTCAGATGCGCGAGCGCGCGATCGTCGATCTGGATCGGAGTCTGCGTGTCGCCGTAGTACAGGCTCCCCATCAGCGAACGAACATAGCGATGGGATGGGTGGCACGGGTCATGCGACTCCTCGACAGTGTGGCCACGGACCGAGGGAGTCCGGGTACTCGAACTCTAGCCAAGGACTTCAGCTCGCACCGTGCCGGCGTCGCGACCCGCCGCAGAATGCGAACAGACTCTTCGCCGGGTGTCACCCCGGGATCAGCGACGGCGGTGTGCCGAAGGCCTGCTGGTATGCAGTGGCGAAGCGTGACGAGTGGCTGAAACCCCAGCGGCGCGCGACATCGCCGACCGAGCGCCCGTTGCCGTGCTGGAGGTCTCTGCGGGCGCCCTCGAGTCGTGCCCGGCGGAGGGCCTCGGTGGGAGTGATGTCGAGAGCTCGCCGGAACGCGTACTGGAGCCCTCTCGTGGAGATGTAGGCGGCAGCTGCGACATCGTCGATCGTGATCGGCAGGTGCGCGTTCTCATCCATGTAGGCAAGCGCCCGGCGGACCGCCACCGGAGCTCCCGCCCGCTGGGCGGGGCGGCGCAGAGCCTCGGTGAAGCTCGTGGGGAACGCGGAGAGGGTCACATCAGGGCATGGCGTTCGAGTTCGGCGGCGATCAGCGGGTCGGAGCCCGAGAGGGCGAGTGCCTGGTCGACATACGCGAACATCGTCTCCCAGCGCCGCGCGTCGGCGGCCGAGTGCGGCGCGAGCCCGGTCGTGCGCAGCTTCAGGCCGTCATCGCCGGTCAACTGTCGTGCCCGCTCTTCGGCTGCGGGTCGGTCGAAGACGAGGGCGCGGACGTCGGCCGATCGGTCCCACTTCGCCTCCACTCGGGTGCCGTCTGAGATCCACGGTGCGCCCGGAGTGAGGCTGTGGCGCGCGGACCAGACCCGAGCATCCCGAGCGTCGACACGGCACACGAGGATCTGGTCGAGTGGCTCGGCCGTCGAATGCACCTGCGCCGCTAGTCGGTAGTTGACGAGCGTGACGCTGCGAAGCTCTTCGGACCGCCAGTCGAACCGGAAGCGCCGAGGGTCTGCATCCTGAAGCGCTGCAGAGGGAACGAATTGCTGCCACGTGGACTCGACCTGCTCGATGTCGGTGGACGTGAACTGCATGGGTGCTCCTTGTTCCTCGCACCGCGATCCCACTCGGCGGTGCCTGACAGGAGCGTAGCCCAGTGTGTCGACCGGCCGCGCATCAGCTGATCGGCAGCTTTCGGCTCCGTCACCGGGCGGCGGTTCGAGCCGATCGCACGGGCCAGCTGCCGTCGATCGATTCCTCCGGATCGAGTCGGCCGATGCTCACGAAGTACTCCGTGAGGCTGGCCGCCTGCGAGCGCGCCCAGCCGATCTGATTCGTGTGCAGCTCTGCCGGGGTCTCGGGGAGGGAGAAGCGACGAGCGAGGGCTTGCGCCACACGACCGGCGGCGATCGCATCCGCGGACGCCTCATGCGCGCCGTCGAGCACGACCGCGTAGTGGGCGGCGACCACTTCGAGCGTGCGTCGCCCGCGGCGGTATCGGTCGTACGCCTTGTCGATCACCAGAGGGTCGATGACGGGGGAAGGGGCGGTCAGAGGGACGATTCCATGTCGGGCGGCCTCGTGCGCAAGCAGCGAGAAGTCGTACGCGGCGTTGTACGCGACCACCGGCACATTCTGCTCCAGCAGCGACCGTAGGGCCGCCGTGACCTCAGCGACGACTTCGGGCGACGGTCGCCCCTCCGCCCGCGCGTGTTCCGTGGTGATGCCGTGCACCGCAGTGGCGCCATCCGGGATCGGGATGCCCGGATCGGCGAGCCAGGAGCGGGCGGCGATCTCGCGTCCTGCGGCATCGAGGACACCGACGTACGCGGTGACCACCCGATCGGACTCGACATCGACGCCGGTCGTCTCCAGATCGAACACCCCGACACGGGTGAGCCACGCAGGGAGCGGGGGACCGGATGGCATGCCTTCACGCTATGCGCGGGCGCAGACATCCAGGGGAAGGCGCACGGCGACTCGTAGACTCGGAGCATGACCGTGCCTTCCCCCTATGCGGACCGCCTTCATCGACTCCCCGTGCAGCGCCACGAGGTAGAGGTGCGTGGAGCGATCACGGCGTACTGGGTCTACGGGCCTGAGAAGGCGGAGACGACGGTGATCGCTGTGCACGGCTTCCGCGGTGATCATCACGGGCTCGAACCAGTGTTGGCATACCTCCCCGAGGTGCGTGTGGTCGCGCCTGATCTTCCCGGGTTCGGGGAATCAGCGCCTCTGCCCGGGCGCAGACACGACCTGGACGAGTATGCCGGTTGGCTTGACGACTTCGCAGCAGCGGTCGCCCCCGGCGCCATCATCCTGGGGCACTCCTTCGGATCCATCGTGACGGCGGCGGCGGTCGCCCGGGGACTGCGGACTCCGCGCCTGATCCTGCTGAACCCGATCGGGGCTCCGGCGCTGGAGGGACCAAAGGGTCTCATGACACGCTTGGCCGTTTTCTACTACGCTCTCGGGGCCCGACTTCCGGAGAGGCTCGGAACCGCGCTGCTGCGCAACCGCATCATCGTCCGCGTGATGAGCATCACGATGGCCAAGACCAGGGATCCCGCGCTCCGTCGTTTCATCCACGACCAGCACGACACATATTTCTCGCGATTCTCGGACCGGGATGTGCTCCGTGACGCCTTCATCGCGAGCGTCTCTCACGACGTCCGCGAATTCGCTCGCGAGATCGATGTTCCGACCCTGCTCGTCGCTGCAGAGCGTGACGACATCACCCCGATCGAAGCAGAACGCAGGCTGGCGGCGCTGTTCCCCGACGCGACACTCGTGGAGATCGCCGACGTGGGGCATCTCATCCACTACGAGACGCCGGCGGAGGCGGCGGGCGCCGTTCGTAGGTTCCTCAGGATTCCCGTCGGGCGAGGCCGATAAGGCCTGCGACCCGGAACGGGATGACCTCGCCCATCGCGAGCGAGGTCTCCGTGCGCTCGACGCCTTCGATCGAGAGGATGCGGGCGTCGGTGTCGAAGAGGTGGCGTGCGTCCCTGCACGCGACACGAGCGAGCAGGTCGATCGAGCCGCTCAAGCCGTGCGCCTGTACGACTTCTGGGATCCGCGCGAGCTCGTTGATGATACGCGGCAGTTCGGTCTGGCGTACGCCGATGCTCACGAACGCCTGCAGGGGGAAGCCCAGGACGTCCGGCGAGAACGATCGCTCGTAGGAGAGGAAGATGCCGCTCTGCTCGAGGCGTGTCATCCGCGCCTGGATCGTGTTGCGGGACAGCCCGAGATTCTCCGCCAGCGCGACGATGGTGATCCTCGGATCATCGGCGAGGGCGGCGAGAAGCTCGAGATCGATGCGGTCGAGTCCTGGCATAGTGCCAAACCCTAGCAGTCGGACTTGGCGTCAAATTGAGCAACATGCTCAAGCCTCGCAAGAATGCTTGAGCGAGGTGTTCAGCGGACGTACCCTCAGAGCGTGCCGGTGATGACGCCGGCGTCAACGCGCGGAGCCTCACGAGGGCCGCCGACGAGGAGGACGACGATGTCACCGCAGATCACCCCCATCGCAGACACCGCCCAGGATCTCGAACTCTCCGAACGCATCCTGGCTCCTGACGGGAGCCGTGTGTCGAACCCTCGACTGGATCCCTTCGTCGCCGACGTGGATGCTGCGCAGCTGCGGTCGCTGCTGCGCGACATGATCATCCTGCGCCGCATCGATGCCGAGGGCGTCGCGTTGCAACGCCAGGGACAGCTGGGCCTCTGGGCGCCGTGCCAGGGGCAGGAGGCGACGCAGATCGGGACCGCGCGGGCACTCGCTCCTGAGGACTACGTGTTCCCCAGCTACCGGGAGACCGGGGTCATCTACGCACGCGGCGCCCAGCCCGGCGACTACGTGCGCATGTGGCGAGGAGAAGAGGGCGCGGCCTACGACCCTGCAGCGCTGGGCGTCGCGCCTCTGCAGATCATCATCGGCGCACAGACGCTGCACGCGGTGGGATACGCCCTGGGCATCCAGCGCGACGGTGCGGACGAGGTCGCGGTGACCTATTTCGGCGACGGAGCGACCAGCCAGGGCGACGTCAACGAGGCGATGATCTTCGCGGCGTCGTACCAGGCGCCGGTGGTCTTCGTGTGCCAGAACAACCATTGGGCGATCTCCGAGCCGGTCACCGTGCAATCGCAGTTCCCGATCGCGGGTCGGGCTCCGGGATTCGGCATCCCGAGCCTCCGTGTCGACGGGAACGACGTGCTCGCATGCATGGCCGCCATGCGCTGGGCGTTGCAGCATGCACGCTCCGGCAAGGGCCCCGCCTACATCGAAGCCGTGACCTATCGCATGGGGCCGCACACCACGGCGGACGACCCGACGCGCTACCGCGACGCGGAGGAGCTCGAGTCCTGGCGACGACGCGATCCGATCGCACGACTGGAGGCGCACCTCCGGGCCAGCGGTGACCTCACCGACGAGCACGTCGCCGAGACTCAGGCCGCCGCCGACGCGGTCGCGAAGGAGATGCGTGCTGCGTGCCTCGGAATGGTCACGCGTCCGCCGCTCGCGGTCTTCGACGGTGTCTACGCCGAACCCCACACGGGCCTCGAGCGTCAGCGCGGCGAGTATGCGGCGTACCTCGCCTCCTTCGAGAGCGAGGCGTGAACATGACCGAGCTCACTCTCGGAAAGGCGCTCGGCGCCGGCCTGCGGCAGGCCATGCGCGACGATGACAAGGTCGTGCTCCTGGGCGAGGACATCGGCAAGCTCGGTGGTGTCTTCCGCATCACCGACGGGCTTCTCGACGAGTTCGGAGCAGCGAGAGTGATCGACACTCCGCTCGCCGAGTCTGGCATCGTCGGCACAGCCGTGGGCCTCGCCTTCCGCGGTTATCGTCCTGTCGTCGAGATCCAGTTCGACGGCTTCGTGTATCCCGCCTTCGACCAGATCGTCGCCCAGGTCGCGAAGCTCCACTACCGCACACAGGGCCGGGTCAAGATGCCCATCACGATCCGGATCCCCTGGGCAGGAGGCATCGGCGCGGCGGAACATCACTCGGAGTCGCCCGAGGCGTATTTCGTGCATACGGCAGGCATCCGCGTGATCGCGGTGTCGAACCCCGAAGACGCATACCGGAGCCTGCGTCAGGCGATCGCGTCGGATGATCCTGTGGTCTTCTTCGAGCCGAAGCGGCTCTACCACCACAAGGGGGACGTCGACCTCGAAGCTCCCCTCGCGGACGCGCCGCCGATGGGACTGGCGCGCGTCGTGCGGGCAGGGACGGATGCGACGCTGATCACCTATGGGGCGATGGTCTCCACCGCCCTGCAGGCCGCGGAAGCCGCGGAGGACGAAGGGACATCCCTGGAGGTCATCGATCTGCGCTCGCTCTCGCCCGTCGACTACGACTCGGTCGCCGCGTCGGTACGGAAGACCGGACGGGTCGTGGTCGCACACGAGGCATCTCGTGAAGCCGGTGTCGCGGCCGAGGTGATCGCGAGCATCACGGAGCGCTGCTTCGAGTATCTGGAGTCGGCACCGCTGCGGGTGACCGGCCACGACGTGCCGTACCCGCCGGCGAAGCTCGAGAAGTATCACCTTCCTGATCTCGACCGGCTGCTGGACGCCGTCGATCGGGTACTGGATCGGCCGAACAGCCTGACGGGAGCAGAAGCATGATCGCGGAATTCCGTCTTCCGGACCTCGGAGAAGGGCTGGCCGAGGCCGAGGTCGTGCAATGGCTGGTCGCCCCGGGGGACTCGGTCGCGCTCAACCAGACACTGGCCGAGGTGGAGACCGCGAAGGCCGTGGTCGAGTTGCCGTCGCCGTACGAAGGCACGGTGGCAACCCTCCACGCGGAAGCAGGCGAGACGGTCGCCGTCGGGGCGGCACTGATCGACTTCGAGGTCGTCGGTGAAGAGGAGACCACATCCGCGCCGATGCCGGAGGCGGCCGAGAAGGCTCAGCCGAACCTCGTCGGATACGGCGCTGCCCCCACCGCGACCGGACGACCGGCCCGTCGCGCACGTCGCAGCGGAGCGGTGCCGGCGGTTGTCGACACAGCGGTGCTCGAGGCTGCGCCGCACGACGCCACGCCATCGTCCGCGGTCGACTCCGTGGTGGAGCGGCCGCGCTCGACGCCTCCGGTCCGCGCACACGCGAAGCGTCTCGGGATCGACCTGGTGCTGGTGGCCGCAGAGGTCGGAGACCGGGTGATCACTCGCGCTGACGTCGACGCCTACGCCGAAAGGGTAGGAGTGCGCAGTCAGGCCACGGCTGACGTCCCCGTCGCCGCCCCGTCGTCGCCGCTCACGCCCGGTGCTCCCGGCGACGGGGCGCGTGAGACCCGCGTACCGATTCGCGGAGTCCGCAAGCACACGGCCGCGGCGATGGTCCAGAGCGCTTTCACGGCACCTCACGTGACCGTCTTCCACACGGTGGACGTGACGGCGACCATGGACCTCCTTGCGAGCCTTCGAGACGATCGCTCACTCAGCGAGCATCGGATCGGACCACTCGCAGTGGTGGCGAAGGCCGTGTGCCTCGCCCTCGGACGCACCCCCGGACTCAACTCCCGGTGGGACGAGGCTGCCGGCGAGATCGTCCAGCACCACTACGTCGACCTGGGGATCGCGGCCGCGACAGATCGCGGGCTCATCGTGCCGATGATCCGCGACGCGGAGCGGCTGACTCTGGTGGAACTCGCGGGCGCGGTGAGAGCTCTCGCCGAGGTTGCGCGTTCGGGGAAGACCTCGCCGGCGGAGCTGGCCGGAGGCACCTTCTCGATCTCGAACATCGGGGTGTTCGGCGTCGATGCCGGCACACCCATCCTCCCGCCCGGCCAGTCCGGGATTCTCGCGGTCGGCGCCGTGCGTCGTCAGCCCTGGGAGTTCCGCGGAGAGATCGCCCTCCGTCAGGTGATGACGCTCAGCCTCTCGTTCGACCACAGGCTCGTCGACGGCGCGGAAGGCGCGCGGTTCCTCAAGGACGTCGCGGACATCCTCGAGGAGCCGGGCCGGGCGATGCTTCTCAGATAGTCGCGCGAAGTGCGGCGTCCGCCATCGCGACCAGCACGGTCGCGGTGGCGGAGTGGCGCCGTGCTGCCGCACGCGTGCTGTGTGGCGTGGAATTGATGAGGCCGAAGCAGGCTTGGACTCGAAGGCGGAGCTCTTCCTGGTCCGCTCCGCCGGCGCCCGCGGTGTGCAGCGGCGCGAGGGCGTCCATCCAGAGGTCGATGTACGCGCGTTGCAGCCGACGGACGGCTGCCCGATCCGCTTCGGACAGGTGGGCGACGTCGCGGTCCTGCACCTGGATCACCTCGGCGTTCCCGAGGGCGAAATCGACATGGAAGGTGATCAGCCCGTGCATCCGCTCATCCGGGCTCGGGGTGTTCTCCGCCACCCGCCGCCCGCCGTTGATCAAGTCCTCGCTGACTTTGACGAGAACCGCGCCGAGCAATGCCTGCTTGCCGGCGAAGTGTCGGTAGACAGCCGGGCCGGACACGCCGACGGCGGCGCCGATGTCTTCCAGGCTCACGCCGCTGTATCCGCGCGCGGCGAAGAGGCGCGCGGCGGCGTGCAGGATCGCATCAGACCGTTCGGCCTTTGCGCGGTCTCGGGCGGTGACCGGGCTTGTCATCTCAGTTAATCCTCGCTAACCTGAATCAACGGGTTAGTGCACACTAACCGAATATGCCTGCACCGCGCCAGGGCGTCGCCCGCGCGGACGTGAGTCGAGGAGGACATCACGATGCCCGCAACGCAGGAGTCCCTGGCGCAGGAGCTGCGCGAGCGCCTCATGGCAGCCGCGCGCGGGGGCCCGACCGCATCCCGTGAACGCCATGTGTCTCGGGGCAAGCTGTTGCCCCGAGATCGCGTCGCGCGAGTGCTCGACGAGAGCAGCCCGTTTCTCGAGGTCGCCCCGCTCGCCGCCGATGGTCTGTACGGGGGAGACGCTCCAGGCGCCGGAGTCATCGCCGGCATCGGACTCGTTCACGGTCGCCACGTCATGGTGATCTGCAACGACGCGACGGTGAAGGGTGGCACGTACTTTCCCCTTACGGTCAAGAAGCACCTGCGCGCCCAGGAGATCGCGCTCGAGAACAGGCTGCCGTGCCTGTACCTGGTCGATTCGGGGGGAGCGTTCCTGCCGAAACAGGACGAGGTGTTCCCCGATCGCGAGCACTTCGGGCGGATCTTCTTCAATCAGGCGCGGATGTCGGCCGAGGGGATTCCGCAGCTTGCCGCGGTCCTGGGCTCCTGCACCGCAGGAGGCGCCTACGTGCCTGCCATGAGCGACGAGACGGTCATCGTGCGCGGTCAGGGAACGATCTTCCTCGGCGGGCCGCCGCTGGTGAAGGCAGCGATCGGCGAGGTCGTGACCGCCGAAGAACTCGGCGGGGGCGAGCTGCACGCACGGCGTAGCGGTGTCGTCGACCATCTCGCGGAGGACGACGAGCACGCGCTCGAGATCCTGCGCGACATCGTCGCCACTCTTCCGCCGCCCGCGGCACCCGCCTGGGAGGTCCTGAGCAGCCGCCCGCCCGCTGAGCCGTCAAGCCTGTACGATGCCGTTCCCGTCGACGTGAACGCCGCGTACGACGTGCGTGAGGTCATCTCGCGCCTCGTCGACGGCGACACGTTCCTCGAGTTCAAGCCCGAGTACGGCACGACCCTGGTCACGGGGTTCGCCCGACTCCATGGGCATCCGGTGGGTATCGTGGCGAACAACGGCGTGCTGTTCAGCGAATCCGCACTCAAGGGAGCGCACTTCATCGAACTGTGCGATCAACGGGGGATACCACTGCTGTTCCTGCAGAACATCACGGGGTTCATGGTGGGCTCCGATGCCGAGGCAGGCGGCATCGCCAAGGACGGCGCGAAGATGGTCACGGCCGTGGCGAGTACGAGGGTGCCGAAACTCACCGTCATCATCGGTGGTTCGTTCGGGGCGGGCAACTACTCGATGTGCGGACGGGCGTACTCACCGCGGTTCCTCTGGACCTGGCCTGCGAGCCGCATCTCTGTGATGGGCGGAACGCAGGCCGCATCAGTGCTCGCCACGGTGAAGGAGGATCAACTGTCCGCTCGAGGCGAGTCGTGGAGCGCCGAGGAGCGCGGCGAGTTCGAAGCGCCGATCCGTGAGCAGTACGAGCGCCAGGGGGAGCCCTATTACGCCACGGCACGGCTGTGGGACGACGGCATCGTCGATCCCGCGCAGACCCGCGACTTGCTCGGGCTCGCGCTCGACGTCGTCGCCCGCAGTCCGCTGCCCGAACCGCGCTTCGGCGTCTTCCGGATGTGAGTGCCATGTCATCACCGACCGTTTCCTTCCACACCGTCCTCGTCGCCAATCGTGGCGAGATCGCCCGTCGAGTCATCCGCACTCTCCGCACCCTCGGGATCCGCAGCGTCGCCGTGTACAGCGATGCGGATGCGTCCGCGCCCCACGTACGCGAAGCGGATCTGGCGGTGCGGATCGGTCCCGCGCCCGCCGTCGAGTCCTACCTCGACATCGATGCGGTGATCGCCGCGGCCCGCAGCACCGGTGCACAGGCGATCCATCCCGGCTACGGGTTCCTCTCCGAGAGTGTCGGTCTCGCCGAGGCCTGCGCCGAGAGCGGCGTCGTCTTCATCGGCCCCTCCGTCGACGCTCTGCAGATCATGGGAGACAAGGCCCGCGCCCGCGAGCATGTGCTGCGCTACGGCGTGCCTGTCGTTCCGGGCTTCGACGCCAAAGGCCTCTCCGACCTCGAGATCGCCGAGGAGGCGGAGAACGTCGGCTACCCGTTGCTGGTCAAGCCCAGTGCAGGTGGCGGAGGAAAGGGCATGGAGATCGTCTCCGACGCTGCGGGGCTGCGCGGAGCGCTCGCCTCGGCTCGTCGGGTCGCGTCAGCCGCCTTCGGAGATGACTCGCTCATCCTGGAGCGCCTGATCCGTCGCCCACGGCACATCGAGGTGCAGGTCTTCGGCGATGCCCACGGAACGGTCATCGCCCTCGGCGAGCGCGAGTGCACGCTGCAGCGTCGTCATCAGAAGGTCATCGAGGAGGCACCGTCGGCTGGCATCCCCGCACATACGAGGGAGCGGCTGCTCTCGGCGGCCGTACTGGCGGCGGAGAGCGTCCAGTACGTCGGCGCGGGCACGGTCGAGTTCCTCATCGACGCCGACGCGCCGGACGAGGCCTTCTTCATCGAGATGAACACACGCCTTCAGGTGGAACATCCCGTCACCGAAGAGGTCACCGGTCTGGACCTGGTGGCGCTTCAACTCCGTGCGGCCGACGGGCTTCCGCTGGACGTCACGCCGCGACTGCGAGGGCACGCCGTCGAAGCGCGTGTGTATGCGGAGTCCCCCGAGCGCGGTTTCCTGCCCTCGACGGGCACGATCCTCCTGTTCGATCCGCCGCCCGGCGTGCGCGTGGATTCCGCCGTCGAGACGGGGAGTGAGGTGACTGGGTTCTACGACCCCATGATCGCGAAAGTGATCGCGTTCGCTGACGATCGTGGAGCCGCCCTGGCACGGCTCGATGAGGCTCTCGCACGCATGGTGGTGCTCGGGGTCGACACCAACGTGGCCTTCCTGCGGACCCTCTGCCGTCACGAGCGTGTGGTCGCGGGCGATCTCGACACCGGGCTCATCGAGACGCTGCTGCCCTGGAAAGCGGAGCGCCCGTCTCCCGCTCAGCTGGCTGCGGCGAGGAAGATGTCGGCGACCGGAGCAGGCGAACCGCTGCGGACGAGCGCGCTCTGGCGGGATCGTCCGGGGTGGCGGTTGGGTGCCGCGGCCGTGCCGGAGGCGACGTTCGCGGCCCTCACGGATGACGACGAAGTGGTTGAACTCGGTGCAGCGGACGTATCCGCCCCGAACGGGGCGGTGCACGCGGCGATGGACGGAGATGGCGCGGTCTGGGTGTCCGAGAGCGGCCGCACGGTGCGTCTGCGTCCGCTCGACAGGCGGCGCAGGATGCTCCACCGTCTCGCTCAGCGCGAGTCAGGGGCGGCAGCGACCGAGCCCGAGGGGCGCGCGCCCATGCCGGGCAGCGTCGTGGCCGTGCTCGTCGCGAACGGGGATCCGGTGTCGGCCGGCGACCCGCTCGTCGCGATCGAGGCGATGAAGATGGAGCACCAGGTGCTCGCACCCCATGACGGTGTGGTGCATCTGCTGGTCGCGGTGGGCGATCAGGTGCGGCGCGACCAACCGGTCGCCCGCGTGACGACAGAGGAGAGCTGAACATGGAAGACCTGTCAGAGGAGGAGCGCGAGCTCGCCGCGATGGTGCGCGAATTCGCCGAGACGGTGGTCGCACCGCAGTCGTACGAGGCCGACCGCACGCACACGCTGTCGATGGAGGTCGTCTCGCAGATGGGTGACCTCGGCCTGTTCGGCCTGCCGTTCCCCGAGCAGTACGGAGGTCAGGGCGGTGACTACATGGCGCTGGGCATCGCGATCGAGGCCCTGGGGCGGGTGGACCAGTCGATCGCGATCACACTCGAAGCAGGAGTGAGCCTCGGTGCCATGCCGATCTACCGCTTCGGCACCGAGGAACAGCGGCAGGAGCTGCTTCCCGATCTGCTCGCGGGGCGCGCGCTGGCGGGCTTCGGCCTGACCGAGCCGGAAGCCGGAAGCGACGCTGGCGCGACCAGGACGACCGCGCGTTTGGAGGGCGATGAGTGGGTGATCGACGGCTCCAAGCAGTTCATCACCAACTCGGGAACTCCAATCACCCGCTTCGTCACGGTCACTGCGGTGACCGGGAACGAGAACGGGCGCAAGGAGATCTCCACGATCATCGTCCCGAACGGCACTCCCGGGTTCACGGTCGAAGCTCCTTACGACAAGGTCGGGTGGAACGCCTCGGACACCCACCCGTTGACGTTCGACGGAGCGCGGGTTCCGGCGACGAACCTGCTGGGGGAGCGGGGGAGCGGCTTCCGGAGCTTCCTCAGCATCCTCGACGAGGGTCGCATCGCGATCGCCGCCCTCTCCACCGGCGCGGCCGAGGGGTGTCTGGAGGCGGCGGTCGAATACGCGAAGAGCCGGACGATCTTCGGCGCAGCGCTGAGCACACGCCAGAATGCTCAGTTCACCCTGGCCCGTATGCGGGCGCGCGTTCACACCGCGCGGCTCGCCTGGCGTCACGCGGCGCGACTGCGGGATGCGGGGAAGCCGTTCGCGGAGGCCGCAGCGATCGCCAAGCTCGTGGGCGGGGAGGCCGCGATGGACAATGCGAGGGACGCCACCCAGATCTTCGGGGGAAACGGGTTCATGAACGAATTCCCGGTCGCTCGCCACTACCGCGACTCGAAGATCCTCGAGATCGGCGAGGGGACGACCGAGGTGCAGCTCCTCGTCATCGCGCGCGGACTCGGACTCGCCGGGTAGCGTGGCCCCATGCGCCGTACTGAGCGACGAACGGAGTCGAAGTGACCACCCACGACATCCTTCAGAGGGGTTTGTACTACGAGGAGTTCGTGCTCGACGCCCGCTACCTGCACCGCCCCGGCCGCACGGCGACCGAGGCCGACAACGTGCTGTTCACGACGCTCACCATGAACACGCAGGCGCTGCACCTCGATGCGGCGTTCGCCGATGCGCAGGACCCGTTCCGTGCGCGGCTCATGAATTCGATGTGGACGCTGTCGACGATGGTCGGCGCCTCGGTCGCGCAGCTGACGCAGGGCACGCTGGTCGCACAGCTCGGGTTCGGCGACATCGTCTTCCCGCACCCGCTGTTCGCCGGTGACACCCTCTATACCGAGAGCGTCATCGTCGACAAACGGCTGTCGTCCTCACGCCCGGGTCAGGGCATCGTGAAGATCGCCCACACCGGACGCAATCAGGACGAGACGGTCGTGGCGACCGCAGTGAGGTCGGTTCTCGTCCACTGCCTCCCGGAAGGAGTCGCGAAGTGACTTTCGAACTCGGACCGGCCCTGCTGTTCTGCCCCGCGGACCGTCCGGAGCGCTTCCGCAAGGCTCAGGACCGGGCGGACGCGATCATCCTCGACCTCGAAGATGCCGTACTCCCGGAGGCGAAGGCCGTGGCGCGCCGGAACGTGATCGATGCGGACATCGACGCCGAGCGGGTTATCGTGCGCGTGAACGCTCCGGGCACCGAAGCGTTCACGGCCGACCTCGACGCACTCGCCGAGACGGACTTCCGCACGGTGATGGTGGCGAAGACGGAGAGCGCCGAGTGTCTCGATGCGTTCGACGAGCGGTACTCGCTGATCGCCCTGTGCGAGACCGCGCGCGGCATCCATGCGGCCGACCGGATCGCCGCGCACCCCCTGGTCACCGCGGTGATGTGGGGCGCAGAGGATCTCGTGGCGTCTCTCGGCGGAACCTCGTCGCGGAATGCTGAGGGCGGCTATCGGGATATCGCCCGCTATGCCCGTGCTCGTGTCCTCCTCGAGTCCGGCGCCCACGGCAAGGCGGCCATCGACGCGGTGCACATCGACATCGACGACGCCGAGGGGCTGCAACGCGAGGCGATGGACGCTGCGGCCTCGGGGTTCCATGCCACCGCCTGCATCCATCCGAACCAGGTGTCGGCGATCAGGGCCGCGTATCGGCCGGACGACGGTGCGGTGACCTGGGCGCGGGCGGTGCTCGCGGCTGCGGCCACGGAACGCGGCGTGTTCCGCTTCGAGGGACGGATGATCGACGAACCGGTGCTTCGGCACGCGCGATCGGTCGTCACCCGCGTCAGCTGATCAGAGGACCTTCGACTCCTCGAGGAGTCGAAGGTAACCGGGTGCCGCCACGAAGCGGTGTGCGGACCCGTTGCGCAGGACCTCCCCGTCGCGGGGAAGCGTCCCGCCGGAGACATGATCGATCACAGCGCGGATGACGCCGCCGTGTGCCACCACGAGCACCGATTCCGCTTGCGGGGCCGAGCGGCGCCGCGCTTCACGGGCGATCGCGTGGAGCGCAGCGATGGCACGCTCGCCGACCTGCTCCAAGGACTCCGCGCCCGGAACCTCGGCGTGCCAGTCGCCGTACGTCGAGATGTAGTCCTCGACGAGCATGCCTTCGCCGTCGCCGAACTCGCGCTCCCGGATGTCGGGAATGACACCGACCACCTCGAGTCCGAGCCTGTCGGCGATGATCTCGGCCGTCTCCTTGGCGCGCAGCAGCGGACTGGTGTACACCGCGTGATGCGTGCTGGCGGCGAGGGTCTCGGCTGCCCTCCGCGCGTCTTCTCGCCCGGTCTCGTTCAGCGGGATGTCGGTCGAACCCTGGATTCGTCGAGCGAGGTTCCAATCGGTCTGGCCATGGCGGATGAGGGTGAGGTGGGTCACGAGAGAAGTTCCTGGAGTGCGGGGAGCACGTCGCTGGTGCCTGCGGCGATGGTGACATCGGCCCAGGCATCCGCACGCGTCGGCTCGCGGTTGACGATGATCAGAGGGATGTTGCGGCGTCGGGCCCGCTCGACCAGCCGCACGCCGGAGTTCACGACGAGCGAGGAGCCGGCGACGATGAGGGCGGAGCTGGAGCGAAGCAGCGACTCTGCCGCACGGAAGCGGTCCAGCGGGACATACTCTCCGAAGAAGACGACATCGGGTTTCAGCATCCCGCCGCACACCGTGCACACCGGGACGATGAACCCCTCGGTGGATTCGGGGAGGACGTCGCCGTCTGGGGCGAGTGCCACATTCTCCGGAATGGTGATCCAGGGGTTTCGCTCCTCGATCTGCACCGCGATGTCACGGCGATCGAAGACCTGGCCGCACTGCAGGCAGAAGACGCGACGCATCGTGCCGTGCACCTCGATCACGTGCGAACTCCCGGCGCGCAGATGGAGTCCGTCGACGTTCTGGGTGATGACGCCCGAGACGTTCCCGGCAGTCTCGAGCTGTGCGACCGCGAGGTGACCGGCGTTGGGCTCTGCTCGCGCGAAAGCACGCCAGCCGAGGTGGCCACCGACCCAATAACGTCGTCGTGCCACCTCGTCGCCCAAGTAGGTCTGGATCGTCATCGGGTCGCTGCGGGTTCTGGCGCCCTCTCCGCGGTACGCGGGTATCCCCGAGTCAGTGGAGATGCCGGCGCCTGTCAAGAGGGCGATGCGCCTGTCACGCAGCAGCTCGGCGGCGTGGGCGATGGCGGCCGACAGCTCGGCGGTGTTCGAGACGCTCACAGGACCTCCTCGAGCGAGTCTACGGCGTGGCGAGATGCGACGGACTCAGCGAGCAGCTCGTCGACGGCGCACGGTGCGTCGGAGCGGGGGTGCGAGCAGTGGCAGAGTGGGACGCATGCGACTGGTGCCTGTGACC
The DNA here is from genome assembly GCF_000708325.1 of Microbacterium sp. Cr-K20. Taxonomy (NCBI): domain Bacteria; kingdom Bacillati; phylum Actinomycetota; class Actinomycetes; order Micrococcales; family Microbacteriaceae; genus Microbacterium; species Microbacterium sp. Cr-K20. Next base: position 293,589 of record NZ_JARE01000047.1, read on the forward strand.
GATGCCGACGATCCGCGCCTCGACGACTACCGCGGGCTCACCGACACGGCGCTGCGCACCATCCGTGAACCGGTGGGCGGGCTGTACATCGCGGAGTCGACGAAGGTCATCGCCCGTGCGGTGGCAGCCGGGCATCGTCCGCGCTCTGTGCTGGTGCAGGAGCGCCGCGTGGAGGACATCCGTGGAATCGTCGGCGATCTCGACGTGCCCGTGTACGTCGTCCCTGACGATGTGGCGGAATCGGTGACCGGTTTCGCCGTGCACCGTGGAACGATCGCGTCGATGCACCGCCCGGAGCTGCCGACGGTTCGAGACGTGATCGACGGCGCCTCCGTCGTGCTCATCCTCGAGAACATCGGCGATCACACGAACGTCGGTGCCGCGTTCCGTGCGGCAGCCGGTCTCGGGGCAGACGCCGTGCTGGTGTCGCCCGGGGGAGCGGACCCGCTGTACCGACGCAGCGTGCGCGTAAGCATGGGGACGGTCTTCCAGGTCCCGTGGACGCGGATCACCGATTGGGATACAGCCGTCGAAGACCTCCATGCCGCGCATTTCGACATCGCAGCGCTGGCTCTGCGCGACGATGCGGTGACACTCGACGCCTACGTCGCCGACCGCCCCGAGCGCGTCGCCCTCGTCATGGGCTCGGAGGGCGACGGTCTCTCCCGCACGGTGATCGACAGTGCCGACACCGTCGTCACGATTCCGATGTCCGGTGGTGTCGACTCTCTCAACGTCGCCTCTGCAGCAGCCGTGGCGCTGTGGGCGGTGAAGGGCTGACCCCAGGTCAGTCCCGCGGCGGAAGGATGATCGGCGAGGGCTCAGGGCGCTTCGCGGCCAGGTTGTCGCCCGACGACTGGTGCCGCAGTCGACGAAGCACCCAGGGCATCAGGTGCTCGCGCGCCCACCCGAGGTCTTCGGATCGGGCCTCGCGCCAGGTCCGCAGCGGGTACGGCTCGGGCTGCATGGCCTCGAGGTCGTTCGGGACGTTCAGGGCACGGAGCGCCATGCGTGCGACCTCGTGGTGGCCGAGCGCGTTGTAGTGCAACCGGTCGTCGTCGAAGAACCGCATGTCCTGCACGACCTTGAGCGCCCACTGGTCCGCGACGATGCAGTCGTGGCGCTCGGCGATCGCGCGGATGTTCTCGTTGTAGATGGCCACCTTTCCGCGGAAGGCGCGGAAAACCGGCGTGAAACCGGTGTCGATGCCCGTGAACAGGAGGACGGCCGCTCCCGTCGATGACAGCCGCGCCACGGCATCCTCGAGCTGACTCGCGATGGCGTCGGGGTCGGTGCCAGGGCGGATCACATCGTTGCCCCCGGCACAGATCGAGATGAGGTCGGGACGCAGCGCGACGGCCGGTTCGATCTGCTCGGCGACGATCTGCGCGATGAGCTTCCCGCGGACGGCGAGATTCGCGTAGGCGAAGTCGTCCACCTGAGCGGCGAGGACCTCAGCCACCCGATCGGCCCAGCCGCGGTGGCTGCCGGGGTGCGCCGGATCCGGGTCTCCGATGCCCTCCGTGAACGAGTCTCCGACGGCGACGAAACGTCGCCACGGGTGTGCGGTCTCGTTGGGGATGTACGGGGTCCGAGTCGAATCCTGGTCGGTCATCCAGCTCTCCTTCGCGAACGTCTGCCGAGGCGGCGGTGGCCGCAGCGCAGTGACCGAGCCTACCCGCACGCGCCGGCCCGAGGGAGGGGCGCGCGCGAGAAGCGCGGCACGTGCGCCAGTGTCCGCAGCACCGATTATCGTGGAGTCGATGCTCTCTCCGTCCTTTCCCCAGCGTGCCCCTTGGGGAACCGCAAGCAAGCTGCGCGCCTGGCAACAGGAGGCGCTGGAACAGTACTTCGAAGCCGATCAGCGAGACTTCCTCGTCGCGGCGACACCCGGTGCAGGCAAGACCACCTTCGCCCTCACCCTCGCGGTCGAGCTCATGCGCATCGGCGAAGTGAACCGCATCATCGTGGTGGCGCCGACCGAGCACCTCAAGACGCAGTGGGCGGATGCCGCGGCGCGCGTGCACATCCGGCTCGACCCGCGATTCCGCAACAGCGACTGGGCGCCGGCACGTCACTACCACGGTGCCGTCGTCACCTACGCGCAGGTGGCTGCGAAGTCGTCCGTGCATCGGCATCTGACGGAAGACGCCAAGACACTCGTGGTGCTCGACGAGGTCCATCACGGTGGGGACGCGCTGAGCTGGGGCGACGCCATCCGCGACGCCTATGGCCCCGCGAAACGCCGACTGCTGCTCTCCGGAACGCCGTTCCGCAGCGACACAGCGCCGATCCCGTTCGTGGAGTACCACCCCGACGAATCCGGCGCACGCGTCTCGCGCACCGACTACAACTACGGCTACGGCCGTGCCCTCGCCGATGGGGTCGTGCGCCCCGTGCTCTTCCACATGTACGCGGGCAAGATGCGCTGGCGCACCACCACCGGCGATGAACTCGAGACGCACCTCGGCCAGGACAACACGAAGGACGTGACGTCGCAGGCCTGGCGCACGGCGCTCGACCCCGAAGGCGAGTGGATGCCGGCCGTGCTGTCGGCCGCAGATCGCCGCCTCACCGAGATCCGCCACCATGTTCCGGACGCCGGCGGCCTCGTGCTCGCCACCGATCAGACGGTCGCGCGCGCGTACGCGAAGATCCTGCACAGCATCACGGGGCAGCAGCCGACGATCGTGCTCTCCGATGACGCGACCGCCTCGGAGCGCATCGAGAAGTTCAGCGCGAACGACTCCCGCTGGATGGTCGCGGTCCGCATGGTGTCGGAGGGCGTCGACGTACCGCGACTCGCGGTCGGTGTGTACGCGACGTCGTCGTCCACCCCACTCTTCTTCGCACAGGCGATCGGCCGATTCGTGCGGGCCCGTCGTCGGGGCGAGGCCGCCAGCGTGTTCCTGCCACAGGTGCCCGTGCTCATGGGTCTGGCGAACGAGATGGACAAGCAGCGAGACCATGCGCTCGACCGCCAGTCCAAGGAAGAAGACGGACTCGACGACTCCCTGCTCGAAAGCGCCAACCGCGAAGAGGAGACCTCGGATGCGTTGACGCAGGAGTTCAGCTACCAGGCGCTCTCCTCGGTCGCGCACTTCGACCGCGTCGTCTTCGAGGGCCAGGAGTTCGGCCAGCTGGCTGAGCCCGGCACCCCTGAGGAGGAGGAGTTCATCGGTTTCCCGGGTCTTCTCGAACCCGAGCACGTGCACGAGCTGCTCATGCAGCGCCAGTCGCGTCAGTCCCGGTTGAGAGAGGCGCGCGAGGCGTCCACCGGGCCGACGGAGACGACGACGCTTCCGCCGCCTCTCCATCGCACCCTCAAGGAGCAGCGTCAGCTCCTGAACAGTCTGGTGGGCCTCTATGCCCGGCAGAGAGGCGAGCCGCACGGAGCGGTGCATGCCGAGCTCCGACGTATCTGCGGCGGACCGGCGGTGGCGCAGGCGACCGTGACACAGCTGCAGTCGCGTATCGAGGTCCTGCGCAAGCGCGTACGCTCCTGAGCGATCGTCTGCCGGCCTTGTTCGGCGGCCGTGCTTCGGATCCCCGAAATGCTGTCAATCCGCGTCTGAGCGCGGTCGCGTCGAGCCTCCGAGGCTAGCGTTGAACGGTTGCCCTCGCATCGGGCACCGGACACCTGGAGGATCCATGACAGCGCCTGCTGCCGCCGACCCGACCCCTGCTGATCGCAAGCGATGGGCCCGCTACCTCGTCGAGGAACGCGCCGAGGGCGCCGTGTATCAGAAGCTCGCGGCACGCCGCACGGGGGAGGAGCGGGAGATCCTCCTGAGGCTCGCCGACGCCGAGCGCCGCCACGAGCAGCACTGGCTCGACCTTCTCGGGGCCGAGCCCGCACGGTTGCCGCGCGCCGGCTTCCGCTCCCGGCTGCTCGGTTGGATGGCGGGCCGCTTCGGGTCCATCTTCGTGCTCGCGCTCGCGCAGAGCGCCGAGGCGCGCTCGCCCTACGATTCCGAGCAGTACGCGACCCCGGCGATGCGCGCCGACGAGAAGGTGCACTACGAGGTCGTCCGCGGACTCGCCGCGCGGGGGCGGAGGCGGCTCTCCGGGTCGTTCCGCGCCGCCGTCTTCGGCGCCAACGACGGTCTCGTGAGCAACCTCGCGCTGGTGCTCGGCATCGGTGCGACCGGGGTCAGTTCCGGATTCGTCCTCTTCAGCGGCATCGCCGGGCTCCTGGCCGGCGCGCTGTCGATGGGGGCGGGGGAGTTCGTGTCGGTGCGTTCGCAGCGCGAGCTGCTGGCCGCGACAGAGGCGAATGAGGACGCTCATGCTGCAGCCGGCGACCTCGACATCGACGAGAACGAACTCGCGCTCGTGTATCGGGCGCGTGGCATGGATCAGGAGGAATCGCTGTCGCGCGCGCGACGGATCGTCGCGGCGGCGCAGGCGGGCGTCAGCCGTGCGGCGACCGGGCCTGTGAACATCCAGGCTGGAGGCGATCACGAGATCGTCGGAAGCGATTGGACGGCGGCGATCTCGAGCTTCCTTCTGTTCGCCTCAGGCGCGATCATCCCGGTCCTGCCCTGGATCTTCGGGCTCCACGGCACGGCCGCGATCATCGTCGCCCTGGTCCTGGTCGGCGTCGCACTGCTGAGCACCGGCGCGATGGTCGGCGTGCTCTCCGGCGGCCCGCCCCTGCGTCGGGCCCTCCGTCAGCTCGCGATCGGGTTCGGCGCCGCCGCGATCACCTATGTTCTGGGCCTGGTGTTCGGCGTCGGGGCCGTCTGAGTCCGGGGCGCGTGCTGCGGGGCCGGTCAGGGAGCCGGCTCCGCAGGTCCGACGGCAGGCAACGAAGAAGGCCCCGGATCTGTGGGATCCGGGGCCTTCTTGTACCTGTGCGCGGAGGGGGACTTGAACCCCCACGCCCTTACGGGCACTACGACCTCAACGTAGCGCGTCTACCATTCCGCCACCCGCGCAGGTTTTGGATGATCGTTGCCGACCGAAGAATGACATTACCACGTTCCCCGCGGCCTCTCGAACCGAGCGGTACGCCCGGGCGTGGCTCGCCGTTTCGATAGCCTGGAGCACATGACCGATCCCTCTCTTCCCGAGGTCGTGCGCATCGCCAGCGACCTCATCCGCTTCGACACATCCAACTTCGGTGGAGGGAATGCGAAGGGCGAGCGTGAGGCTGCGGAGTACGTGGGCGCCTACCTCGAGGAGCTCGGGCTGGAGGTCGAGTACTACGAGCCGATCGAGCGCCGTACCAACGTGATGGCCCGTGTTCCGGGCCGCGATCGGACCAAACCCGCACTCGTCGTGCATGGACATCTCGACGTCGTGCCCGCGATGGCCGACGACTGGAGCGTCGATCCGTTCGCCGGCCTCGTCCAGGACGGCATGCTGTGGGGACGCGGCGCCGTGGACATGAAGAACATGAACGCGATGATCCTCACCTCCGTCGCCGAGATCCTGCGGGCGGGGGAGCAGCCGGAGCGCGACCTCATCCTGGCGTTCTTCGCCGACGAAGAGAACGGGGGCGTCGAAGGTTCGGCTCTCGTCGTCCAGAATCGTCCGGAGTGGTTCGAAGGAGCCACGGCCGCGATCAGCGAGGTCGGGGGCTACTCGATCACCGTGGACGATCGGCGTGCGTACCTGCTGCAGGTCGGCGAGAAGGCGCTGATCTGGATCCGCCTGGTGGCGAAGGGTCGTGCGGGTCACGGCAGCCGCCTGCACGATGACAATGCCGTGACGAAGCTCTCGGAGGCGGTCGCGGCGATCGGGCGCACACGCTGGCCGATCCGTCTGACGCCGACGACCACGGCACTGCTGGAGGGACTCAGCGCATTGAGCGGGCGCAGTGCCGACGACCCCGATGCCCTCGCCGCTGCCGCTGGCCCCGCGGAGGCGTTCCTGAGGTCGTCGTTCCGGACCACCACGAATCCCACGGCTCTGACTGCTGGATACAAGCACAACGTGATCCCGGAGCGTGCCGAGGCACTCATTGATGTCCGCGTCATCCCCGGGACCGAAGACGATGTGCTCGCCGAGTTGCAGCAGATCGTCGGTGACGACATCGAGATTCAGACGGTCGTCCGTGACATCGGCATGGAGACACCGTTCGAGGGCGAACTCGTCGAGGCGATGGTCGCCAGCATCGGACGGCATGACCCCGGCGTGCCGGTGATCCCCTACCTCCTGGGCGCCGGCACCGACAACAAGGCGCTGGCCTACCTGGGCATCACCGGGTACGGCTTCGCGCCGTTGAAGCTCCCCGCCGACTTGGACTTCACAGGCATGTTCCACGGAGTCGATGAACGAGTACCCGTAGAATCGCTTGTCTTCGGCCAGCGGGTGCTGGCCGATCTGCTGCGCACGTACTGAGCGCCGCCCGCTCCGTGCCGTCTGACACCGAAAGCCTCTCCATGCACCTGCTCGAAGCATTGATCCTGGGTATCGTCCAGGGACTCACCGAGTTCCTCCCGATCTCCTCCAGCGCCCACCTCCGCATCCTCGGCACGTTCCTCCCGTCGGGCGAGGACCCGGGTGCGGCGTTCACCGCGATCACTCAGATCGGTACCGAGGCCGCGGTCGTCGTGTTCTTCTGGCGCGACATCGTCCGCATTATCGGCCAGTGGTTCCGCTCACTCGTCGGCAAGGCGCCGCGCAATGATCCCGATGCACGGATGGGCTGGATGATCATCATCGGCAGCATCCCGATCGTGGTGCTCGGGCTGCTCTTCCAGGACCAGATCGAGACTGTGCTCCGCTCGATGTGGATCGTCGCGATCATGCTCATCGTCTTCGGCATCCTGCTCGGTGTCGCCGACCACGTGGGGGCGAAGCGCCGGAAGTTGAACGACCTCACGTACCCGCACGGCATCGCCTTCGGATTCGCGCAGGCACTGGCGCTGATCCCGGGCGTCTCCCGCTCGGGCGGCACCATCACGATGGGGCTCTTCCTCGGTTACGAGCGCGCCGCTGCCGCCCGCTACGCCTTCCTGCTCGCGATCCCCGCGGTGTTCGGCAGTGGCTTCTACCAGGTGTTCAAGAGCTGGGACGAGCCGTCGTTCTTCTCGTTCGGCGACACGCTCGCGGCGACGGGCATCGCGTTCGTGGTGGCGCTCGGCGTCATCGCGTTCTTCATGAACTGGATCTCGAAGCGCAGCTTCCTGCCGTTCGTGATCTACCGGATCCTGCTCGGCACCGTGCTCCTGGTCCTACTCGGTACCGGTGTGATCGCGGCCTGACCCGGACTCAGCGCTTGCGGTCTCCTGGACCGTCATCGCGACGGCGGAGATACCGCTCGAATGCCTGCGCGATCGCATCGCCGGACGCCTCGGGGGAGTCCCACGTGTCGCGCGTGCGCTCGAGCTGACGGATGTACTCGGCCATGTCTTCGTCCTCCGACGCGGCCGCATCGATCGAAGCCTCCCAGGCCGCGGCCTCGGTGCGCAGCGTCTGGCGATCCACGTCGGCACCGGTCAGCTCCTCGAGCCGGTCGAGCAGGGCGAGAGTCACCTTCGGCGAGGGCGTCGCCGACGCGACGTAATGCGGCACGCTGGCCCATAGGCTGGCGGTGGGGATCCCCGCGTTCTCGGCGAAGTGCTCGATGACGGAAAGGATGCCGACAGGGCCCTCGTAGAGCGAGCGCTCGAGGTCGTGAGCTTCCCGCACCTGCTCGTTCTGGCTGGAGGCGAAGATCGAGATCGGCCGGGTGTGGGGGACGTCCGAGAGCATCGCGCCGAGGGTGACGAGTCCGGTGATGTCATCGCGCAGAGCCACGTCGATGAACTCCGAGGCGAACGCCTGCCAGGTTCGCGCGGGCTCCGCGCCGGTGAGCAGCCAGAACTCGGGTCCCGGCCCCGGATCGCGGGGACGCCACAGCCCGGCCTCCGGCCATGTCAGTCGACGTCGCCCCTCGGCGTCCATCCGGCTCGACGGTCGCGTGTACTGGTAATCGAAGTACAGCTCGGGATCGACGGAGTGCACGAGGTCGTACTCCGATGAAGCCCGCAGCGCCTCGATGGCGCCACTCGCCGCTTCACCCGCATCGTTCCAGCCGTCGAAGGCGGCGATGACGATGCGCTGACCGAGAACATCCATCGTGTGCTCCCTTCGAGATCGTGGACGAGATCCTTCCAGGCTAGTCCGCGACGGCGGGATGCGGGCGGTACCCCGGCTAGCATGGGTTCAGTGAGCAGAAAGCCCAGCGCGGTCCTGTGGGACATGGATGGAACACTCGTCGACACCGAACCCTATTGGATGGCGGCCGAGACGGCGCTGGTCGAATCCTTCGGCGGATCGTGGAGTCACGAGGATGCGCTGCAGCTCGTCGGAAGCGGCCTGCTCGACAGCGCGGTGATCCTCCAGGGGGCCGGCGTCACGATGGAGGCCCAGGCGATCGTCGACCATTTGACCGACGCCGTGCAGGATTCGCTCCGCACCAGTGGCGTGCCGTTCCGCCCGGGAGCTCGCGAACTCCTGAGCGACCTTCGGAGCGCGGGAATTCCGACGGGTCTCGTGACGATGTCCCTGCGGAGGATGGCGCTGAGCGTCGTCGATCTGATCGACTTCGAGGCGTTCGACCTCGTCGTGGCCGGGGACGATGTGGACAACCCGAAGCCGCACCCGGAGCCCTACCTGCAGGCAGCGGCCCTCCTCGACGTCGACATCGCCGATGTGATCGTCATCGAGGATTCGCCGACCGGCGTCCGCGCCGGACTCGCCTCGGGCGCGCTGACGCTCGCCGTGCCGCACATCGTGCCGCTCGACCACCTCGGGGCGCACGAGCTGTGGACGACGCTCGCCGGAAGGAATACCGGCGACCTCACCGATCTCTTCGACAGCATCAACGCCCGGACAGGAGCACCCCGATGACCGAGAGCCGCGTACCGAGGCCGAGTGGTCCTTTCCGACCAGGCGATCGAGTGCAGCTGACCGGTCCGAAGGGCCGCCTGCACACGGTGACGCTCCGCGAGGACGGGGAGCTGCACACGCACCAGGGCGTGCTGCGCCATCGTGACCTGATCGGCCTTCCCGACGGCTCCGTCGTGGCCAACAGCTCCGGACACGACTACCTGGCGCTCCGTCCCCTGCTGAGGGACTTCGCGATGTCGATGCCCCGCGGTGCAGCGATCGTGTACCCGAAAGATGCGGCGCAGATCGTGATGCAGGCCGACATCTTCCCCGGAGCGACGGTCGTCGAGGCCGGGGTCGGATCCGGGGCGCTCTCCCTTTCGCTCCTGCGGGCCGTCGGCCCGGTGGGAAACCTGATCTCGTTCGAACGCCGCGAGGACTTCGCCGACGTCGCCCGCGGCAACGTCGAGACGTTCTTCGGCGAACACCCCGACACCTGGCGCGTCGTCGTGGGCGACCTCGTCGAGTCGCTCCCGAATGAGGTGCCGGCCGGCACCGTCGACCGGGTGGTACTGGACATGCTCGCTCCCTGGGAGTGCATGGATGCCGTCGCCGATGCGCTCACCCCCGGCGGTGTTGTCCTCTGCTACGTGGCCACGGCGACGCAGCTGTCGCGTGTCGCGGAGTACATCCGAGGCACCGGGCTCTTCACCGAGCCGGATGCCTCCGAGACGATGGTCCGCGGGTGGCATGTCGAGGGGCTCGCCGTGCGTCCGGATCACCGCATGGTCGCTCACACCGGGTTCCTGCTGACGGCGCGACGACTCGCGCCGGGCGCCGTCGCGCCTTCGGTAAAGCGACGCGCTTCCAAGAGCAGCTACGGCGACGAGGATGTCGAGGCATGGACCCCTGGAGCCGTGGGCGACCGGGAGATCAGTGACAAGAACCTGCGCAAGCGGGCGCGGGAGGCCGAGAAGGCTGCCGAGGGGGCACGCCTTGCTGCGGCGTCGCGCGATTCAGGGCACGCGACGGAATAGACTGGAGCGCGTGCGTAAAACGTCCGCCGTTCTGGCCTCCCTCAGCCTTGCCGTCCTCGCTCTGACCGGCTGCACCGCCGCGGCACCCGATGGCGGCGTCGCGTGTGATCGCGGGGCCGGATCGAACGAGATCCGTGACGCCGTGACCGTGGAAGGCGACGTCGGGTCGACGCCGGACGTGAGCGTGTTCAGCCCGCTGCACCTCAAGGAGACCGCTTTCGCCGACACGACGGTGGGCGACGGCCGGAAGATCCTCGACAACGCGCAGGCTCTCGTGGTGGAGCTCTCGATCTTCAGCGGTGAGACCGGCAAGCAGGTCTACTCGACCTCATACGACGAGTCCAAGGGGCAGGTCTCCACGGCCGACTACTGGGCGACGCAGTCGCCCGGGCTCGAGTCGGTGTTCGAGTGCGCGACGGAAGGGTCCCGGATCGTCGCCGCACTCACCCCGGAAGACTTCGGTGCCAACAACCTCGAAGGGTTCGGTCTCGCGGCCGACGACAACGCGGTGTTCGTCATCGACGTGGTCGATGTGTTCCTCTCCCGCGCCGAGGGTTCCCTGCAATTCAACGACGCGAAGGGCATGCCGACCGTGGTGCGCGCTCCTGATGGCACGCCGGGCGTCATCATTCCGGATAGCGCCGCACCCACGGAGCAGGTTGTCCAGACCCTCATCAAGGGCGACGGTGATGAGGTCGAAGCGGGCCAGATCCCCCTCCTGAACGTGATGGCTGTGGGCTGGGATGACAAGAAGGTCATCAACAGCACGTGGGGCCAGGGACCGACCGGTGATCTCTCGACCTCGGCACCGACCGTCGCAGAGGCGCTCGTCGGCGAGACCGTGGGCTCGCAGATCCTCGTCGTGACCCCGGCAGGTGACGCCGGTCCTGCCGTGGCGTACGTCGTCGACATCCTGGGCGCAGTCACGGCGCCGACGCAGTGATGGCCAGTCGGATCCCCGCGGAAGAGCGCCTGACGAATCTCGTCGTGGCGCTGATGGCCACGGAGATCGGGCTGACCAAGCAGCAGATCCTCGACAACGTCTCCGGATATCGGCAGCGAGCGGATGCGGGCACGCGCTCCGACGCGCTGGAGAAGATGTTCGAGCGGGACAAAGACGAGTTGCGCACCCTCGGCGTGCCGATCGAGACGATCGGAGACGCGGCTGATCCGAACGACCTCCGAGAAGCCCGCTACCGTATTCCGCAAGCGGAATACGACCTTCCCGGTGACATCGAGTTCTCCGCCGCAGAAATGGCCGTGTTGCAGCTGGCCGGGAGCGTCTGGAGCGCGGAGTCCGTCTCTGGCGACGCGCAATCGGGCGTCCGCAAGATCCGTGCCCTGGGCATCGACGGGGACGAGCCGATCATCGGCTTCGCGCCGCGCATCACCGCCCGCGACGCCGCCTTCGCGCCGCTCCAGGATGCGATCGAGCGGTGCCGCGTCGTCGCCTTCGATTATCTGAAGCCCGGGGAGGATGCGCCTCGGCGGCGGCGGATCCGTCCGTTGGCACTGGTCGACTACGAGGCCCGGTGGCACGTGTTCGGCATCGACGTGGACGTCGAGGAGGACAGGACGTTCCTGCTCAGTCGCATCGTGGGCGCCGTCAAGGTGAGCCCCACGACCTTCGACTCCGCGCTCCGTGACGGAGCGGGGGAGCGGGCGCTCTCCGGCCTGGAGCGCGTGGCGGCTGCGAACTCGGCTCTGCTGGAGGTGACGCCCGGCACCGAGGCAGCACTGCGGCTCGGGCGTCGTGCGACGTCGGCGCCGCAGGGAATCCGCGTCCCGTTCGTCGACCTGCACATCTTCGCCGATGAGCTCGCCTCCTACGGACCCGAGGTGCGGGTGGTCGAACCGGTCGCGTTGCGCGATGCGGTCATCGAGCGGCTGCGAGCGGTCGTCGAATCGCACACCGATCAGGCGGAGGCGTCATGAGCGCGAAGTCCAAGCCGTTGCTCGCAGCCGACCGCGTCCGCCTCTACCTCACTCTTGTGCCGTACCTGCTCGAGCACGGCCAGGTGTCTCTCACCGAAGCCGCAGGGGAATTCGGCGTGACGCCGCAGGAGATGCGCGGCATGGTCGAGAAGCTGACGGTGATCGGACTCCCCGGGGAATCCGGTTATTGGCAGCAGCCGCAGGAGATGTTCGACATCAACTGGGATCTGCTCGACCTCGAGGACGTCATCGAGATCACCAACGACGTGGCCCTGCGTCGAGTTCCGCGCTTCACCGCCCGTGAGGCGGCGGCGCTCCTCGCCGGACTGCAGATGGTCGCAGCGGTTCCGGCCGTCTCGGACTCTGGGCTCGTCGCCGGGCTCATCTCGAAGCTGTCCCGCGGTGCCGCGGATGCTCCCGCCGAGGTGGTCGTCGCGCCGAGCGCCGTCGACGAGGTGCGCGAAGCCGTCGCTCGGGGGCTGCACGAGGGCGTCGCGATCGCCTTCACCTATCAGGCTCCGGATGCCGCGCCGACGACCAGAACGGTCGACCCGATGCAGATCCTCATCACGAACGGCCAGTGGTATCTGCAGGGGTGGTGCCATATGCGGCAGGCGATGAGGACGTTCCATCTCGACCGCGTCAGCGCACCGACCCTCACCGACATCCCGATCACCCACGGCGGTGAACACGTTCCCGAGGCTTTCGCCGGTCTCGACGACGAGCGCGAGGTCACCGTGCGTGTGCCGGAGCGCCTCGCCCCCCTTTTGAGCGGCTTCGTTCCCACCGGGCAACCCGACGTGGTCGACGGGGCGGTGACCACCACGCTCCACCTCGCCGATCCGCGCGGCGTCAAGAGGCTCGCCGGGCGATTCGGCGGCGCGATGGAGGTGTTGGAGCCGGGTATCGCCCGATCCGCCACGCGGGACTGGGCCGCGTCGGGACTCGCGCTGTATCGCCGCCCCGATGCCGAGCATTGATCTGTAGACTGAACCGAACGCTCATCGACGACGGGAATCCTTACATGTTCGCTGGAATGCAAGGCTGGCACCTTCTGATCGTGCTCGCCGTCATCCTCCTTCTGTTCGGTGCCGCCAAGCTGCCGGCGCTGGCGAAGAGCATGGGCCAGTCCGCCCGCGTCTTCAAGGGTGAGATGAAGGCGATGAAGGAAGAGGACGCGCCTCGCGCCGACTCGACCGTCGCCGACCCCACGTCGGTCAAGGACTCGGGCGCAGACCCTGAGACTCCGCCTCGCGCCTGACGGCCGTGGCAGCCATCGAACCGACCGTGATGCCGAAGGCGGATCGGGATCGGCGGATGTCGCTGGGCGCGCATCTCGTCGAATTGCGCAAGCGTCTGATGTACGCGGCGCTCGCTCTGGTCGTGGGCATGGTCGTGGCGTTCATCGTCGCCGACCCGGTCATCCACTTCATCACGGAGCCCATCCGCATCATCACCGAGAAACGCGGTGATGACTTCAGCGCGCTCAACTTCGGTACGGTGACTGCCGCGTTCGACATGCGCATGCGGATCGCCTTCTCGATCGGCCTCTTCATCTCGGCGCCGGTCTGGCTGTGGCAGGTGTGGGCTTTCATCATGCCCGGCCTGACCCGCAAGGAGATCAAGTACACAGTCGGCTTCGTGGTTGCTGCCGTCCCGCTGTTCTTCGCGGGGTGCTACCTGGGCGTGATGATCATGCCGCACGTGATCGAACTCATGTGGAGTTTCACGCCCGACGGTGCGACCAACTTCTACTACGCGCAGGAGTACTACGACTTCGTCTTCAAGCTGATGATCGTCATCGGCGTCTCGTTCGTCCTGCCGGTGTTCCTCGTCGCGCTGAACCTCGCCGGGGTCATGTCGGGCCGGGCGATCCTCAAGGGCTGGCGCATCGCCATCATCATCGCGACGGTGTTCGCCGCGCTCGCGACCCCGGCCGCCGACGTGGTCAGCATGCTGATGCTCGCGGGGATCCTGATCGTCCTCTTCTTCGCTGCCGCCGGCCTTTCTCTGCTGTTCGACCGGCGCAAACGCAAGCGCGACGAAGCGACCGGGCTGTTGCCGGACGCGGTATGAGTTCGCCGTCCGATAGGTACGCGCAGGCGCAGCAGGCAGCGGAGCACCCGGAGACCTCGGCGTTCGCGGCACTGCAGAAGTTCGAGCTCGATCCGTTCCAGGTCGCGGGATGCCATGCTCTGGAGAACGGCCGCAGTGTGCTGGTGGCCGCACCGACGGGGGCTGGCAAGACGATCGTCGGCGAGTTCGCGATCCATCTCGCGATGCGGACCCCGAGCGACAAGGCGTTCTACACCACGCCGATGAAGGCGCTCTCGAACCAGAAGTTCCGTGAGTTGGTCGAGGTGTACGGAGCGGATCAGGTCGGTCTGCTCACCGGTGACACCAACATCAACGGCAACGCGCGGATCGTGGTGATGACCACCGAGGTCCTCCGCAACATGATCTACGCCGACTCCGCCGCGCTCCGCGACCTGCGCTACGTGATCATGGACGAAGTCCACTACCTCGCAGATCGTTTCCGCGGCGCGGTGTGGGAAGAGGTCATCATCCACCTGCCTCAGCGGGTGCGATTGGTGTCACTGAGCGCCACGGTCTCCAATGCTGAGGAGTTCGGCGACTGGCTCGACACGGTGCGCGGCGAGACCGACGTCATCGTCTCCGAGATCAGGCCCGTGCCGCTGGAGCAGCACGTCCTCGTCCGCGATGACCTGCTTCCGCTCTTCGACGATCGTGCGGGCATCGCGACCGCACAGGTGAACCAGGAGCTGATGCGCATCCGCTCGTCGACCGGGTCGAACTACGACAACAACCGGCAGGTGCAGTCGTACCGCAGTGACCGCCATGCCGGGCGACAGGCGAAGCGTCCGCCGCGGGGTGGACGACGGCCCGTGCGCGCCGCCAACGCCCGCCGGATCGAGCGGATGGATCGTCCGGAAGTCGTACACCTCCTGGAGAGAGCGAACCTCCTCCCCGCCATCTTCTTCATCTTCAGTCGCGTGGGGTGCGACGCCGCAGTGCAGCAGGTGCGGCGCGCCGGGGTTCGGCTGACGTCCGCCGAGGAACGCGCGGAGATCCGTGCGCTCGTTGAGGACCGCACCCGGACTCTCCAGGACGAAGACCTCGACGTGCTCGGCTACTGGGAGTGGCTGGACAACCTCGAGCGCGGCGTCGCCTCGCACCACGCGGGTCTGCTGCCGGCGTTCAAGGAAGTCGTCGAGGAGCTGTACCGACGCAAACTCGTGAAGGTCGTCTTCGCGACGGAGACTCTGGCGCTCGGCATCAACATGCCCGCCCGCACCGTCGTGCTCGAGAAGATGGAGAAGTTCAACGGCGAGGCCCGGGTCGCGATCACCTCGGGGGAGTACACCCAGCTCACCGGTCGCGCCGGAAGGCGGGGGATCGACGTCGAAGGTCATGCGGTCGTGCAGTGGACCGAAGGCATGGACCCACAGGCCGTCGCCGCGCTGGCGTCGCGCCGCACGTACCCGTTGAACTCGAGTTTCCGCCCCACCTACAACATGGCCGTGAACCTGATCGACATGTTCGGCAAGGCCAGGGCTCGTGAGATCCTCGAGTCGTCGTTCGCGCAGTTCCAGGCGGATCGCGCCGTCGTCGGACTGGCGCGCCAGGTGCGAGAAGCTGAAGCGTCGCTGGCGGGATACCAGAGCTCGATGGCCTGCGAGCACGGCGACTTCCCCGAGTACGCCGCCATTCGCCGGGAGCTCAGCGATCTCGAGAAGAAGAATCGTCAGGATTCCCAGGCGCCGCGGGCGTCGCGTGACAAACGGATGAAACGCATCCAGACGCTGCGCACGCAGATGCAGCGCCACCCCTGCCATCGCTGCCCGGATCGGGAAGCACACGCGCGCTGGGCGGAACGCTACTGGAAGCTCAAGCGCCAGACCGATCGGATCCGGCGTCAGATCGAGACCCGAACCGGGACGGTGGCGCGCGTGTTCGATCGGGTCGTCGAGGTACTCGAGACTCTGGACTACCTCACGGAAGTCGATGGCGAGACCACGTTGACGGAAGCCGGGCGCACGATGCGCCGGATCTACGGTGAGCGAGATCTCCTCGTCGCAGAGTCGCTGCGCCAGGGACTCTGGGCGGGCCTCGATGCCCCCTCACTCGCGGCGATGGCGTGCTGCCTCGTGTACGAACCGCGCCGTGACGAGGTGAACTCGGGGGAGCGGGGTCTCCCGCGTGGAGCATTCCGCACGGCCTGGGAGAAGACGACGACGCTCTGGGCCGAACTCGACGACCTCGAACAGGATCATCGCCTGCCGGGCAGCGAACCGCTCGCCGCCGGGCTCGCCGGCGCGATGCATGCCTGGGCTCGCGGCGGCATGCTCGACCGGGTGCTGATCGACGCCGACATGGCCGCGGGAGACTTCGTGCGCTGGGCGAAGCAGACGATCGACCTCCTCGATCAGCTGTCCATCGTGGCCGAGGATGCGGCTGTCGCTCGCACCGCACGCAGTGCCCTCGACGGTGTGCGCCGCGGCATCGTCGCCTATTCGTCGATGTGATGATGGCGACGACGTCCGCGAACGCCGCTGCGCCCGAGCGCGCGCTGCTGCCCCTGTGGGCAGCGGTGCCCACAGCCGCGCTCGGGGCACTGCTGATGAACCTCGCCTATCCGGGCGCCGCAGTATGGGCTCTCGCATTCCCCGCCACAGCTCTTGTGCTCGTGGCGCTGATCGGCAGACGGTTCGGCGGCGCACTTCTGGTCGGTCTGGTCTACGGCATCCTCTTCTTCGCTCTACTGGTCTCCTGGACGTCTCGCTACCTCGGGCCGATTCCGTGGGCGGCGCTCAGCGTCGTGGAAGGCGGTCTCACCGCCATCGCGCTCGTGCCCATCGCACTCGCCTACAGATGGCTGCCCCGTGCGTTCCCCGGCGCTGCAGGGCGTGTCCTGGGGCTTCCGATGGTCGTCGCGGCCCTGTGGGTCGGGCGTGAGCTCTTCGTCGGCTCCTGGCCGTACGGCGGCTTCCCCTGGGCGCGGATCGGGATGAGCCAGGCCGAGAGCCCCCTCGCGCCAATCTCCTCATGGCTCGGGGTGAGCGGTCTCAGTTTCCTGATGGTGCTGCTGGTCGCGATGCTGATCGAGCTCGTCCGCACGCGCGGGTGGCGTCGTCCGCTCGTCTTGCTGGTACCGGCGGTGCTGGTCGTGGTCCTGCTCTTCACTCCGCTGTTCCCAACCATGTCGTCGGGGTCGATGAGGATCGCCGCGGTTCAGGGCAACGGACCGACCGGGTATTTCGACGAACGCGAGCCGTTCTCGGTGATCCAGGCGCAGACCGACGCGACGGTACCGCTCTACGGGGAGGATGTCGATCTCGTCGTGTGGCCGGAGGGTTCTCTGGACGCCGACCCCTTCGAGAACGCGGCGATCGCCCGGAGGATGACTCTCGTATCGAACCGGATCGATGCGCCGCTGCTCGCGAATGCGGCGACCGCGCGGGACGATCTCTACTTCAACACCTCGATGCTGTGGACCGCCGACGGCACGGCCACGCAGACGCACGACAAACGACACCCCGTTCCCTTCGGCGAATACGTGCCCGACCGAGCGTTCTTCAACGCCCTGGCCCCCGACTTGATCGGCCTCATCCAGCGGGAGTACACGCCGGGGTCGAACCCGCCGATCGTCGAGGTCGACGGCGTCGCGATCGGGCTCGCCATCTGCTTCGACGTCATCTACGACGACGTGATCCGGGAAGGGCTGAACGACGGCGCCGAGGTGTTGGTCTTCCAGACCAACAATGCCGACTTCCGAGGCACCGACGAGAATCTGCAGCAGCTGTCCTTCGCCCGGATGCGCGCCATCGAGACAGGTCGCAGTGTCGTGAACGTGTCGACCGTCGGTACCAGTCAGGTCATCAGATCCGATGGATCGACCATGGCCAGCCTGGATGCAGGAAAGGCCGGAGCGCTGCTCGAAGATGTCGAGCTTCGTTCCGGCCTCACGGCGGGGGTTGTCCTGGGCCCCTGGATTCAGCAGTTCCTGCTGTGGGGCGGTCTGGGCGCGCTTCTCCTCGGGTGGTGGCGCGCCCGGGGCACTACGCCCCGATCTTCTCGCGGGTAGGGTCTTCTCCGGCGCCGCGGCGGGCGCGGATGAAGGCGAGTCGCTCTTCCAGCAACTCTTCGAGCTCCGCACGGGTACGGCGCTCCATGAGCATGTCCCAGTGGGTGCGAGCGGCCTTCTCATCGCTCGCTTCGAGCGTCACGGCCTGGCCGTCGACGTTCAGGCGTGCTTCGGCACCGCAGGCGCGGCATTCCCAGGTCTGGGGCGGTTCGGCGTCGGCCGCGAACATCAGGTTCGTGACGTGGCCGCAGGTGTCACAGGTGTAGGTGGTCTCACGGCGCTCCATGAAAACGACGCCCTCTTCGCTCTGTAGGCTCTGGGCGCCGAGTCGGATGCCGCGCAGGCTGCGATCTGCCATTTTGTGGTCCTCTCGTCGCTGTCAGGTATAACGCTCCAGCCTGTGCGCTTCATCCACGCGGGCGGCATCTCGGCGCGATTCACAGCTGAATCTCAGTGCCGGAGGTTATGGGTCGCGTCGGGAGTCGTCGGTTCAGGACAGAGTCCGAAGGGCGACGTCAGACCGATCCGAGACGATCCCATCGACTCCGGCGGCAACGAGACGGCGCATATCGGCGGGATCGTTGACCGTCCACACATGTATCTCGACACCGCGTCGGTGGGCGGCGCGGACGAGGGCAGGGGTGAGCACGGTGAGCGCTCCGTGTCGCTCGGGGATCTGGAGCGCGTCGATTCCCTGGAGCACGCGTGCGGAGGAGAGGCGGAGCGCGGACAGCGCGCGAAGCCCCGCGATCGTGCGGCTTCCGCCCGATGTCGCGGGCCGAAGCGAGGCGCCGGCCCGCAAGACGGAGGAGACGGCGGCGCGGCGGCTCGCGTCTGAGAAACTCGTGACGAGCACGCGGTGGGTGTGTTCGACCAGAATCGGTCCGAGCGGTTCGACAGCGGCGGGTGTCTTCACATCGATGTTGAAGCGCACATCGGGAAACGAGTCGAGCGCCTCCGCCACCGTGAGCAGTCCGCCGTGGGCGGAGAGGATCTCGCGTAGCTCCAGCGTGCGCACGTCCCGCACTGCTCGCGTGTCACCGACGAGCCTCTCAAGTGTCGAGTCGTGGAACAGCACCACATCGCCATCCGCCGTGACCTGGCAGTCGGTCTCGACATACTCGGCGCCCGCCGCGTGTGCGGCGGCGAAGGCAGCAGCGGAGTTCTCCCAGATGCCCGAATCCTCGCCCTCCGCGGTGACCAGACCGCGGTGAGCGAGGACCCGAGGATGCCGCGCTTTCGTGAAGTACGGGTGGGTCACGCGCCGGGAAGCGTGTTCGTCGGGCCCTGACCCGGCTTCGGCGTGAACGCGCTGCCGATGCCCTTGAGCGCCTCGGTGAGCTCACTCGGGATGATCCACAGCTTGTTGGACTGTCCCTCGCTGATCTTCGGCAGCATCTGGAGGTACTGGTAGGCGAGGAGCTTGTCGTCGGGCGCACCCTGGTGGATGGCGGTGAAGACGTTCTGGATCGCCTCGGCCTCACCCTGGGCGCGGAGGACGGCGGCCTGCTTGTCACCCTCGGCTCGGAGGATCTCGGCCTGGCGAGCGCCTTCTGCCTCGAGGATCGCCGACTGCTTGGTGCCCTCCGCCGTCAGGATCGCGGCGCGACGGTCACGCTCAGCGCGCATCTGCTTCTCCATGGAGTCCTGAATGGAGATGGGCGGATCGATCGCCTTGAGCTCGACGCGGCCCACGCGGATGCCCCACTTGCCGGTCGCCTCGTCGAGCACCACCCGGAGCTGGCCGTTGATGTTGTCACGGCTGGTCAGGGCTTCCTCGAGGTTGAGGCCACCGACGACGTTTCGCAGCGTCGTCGTGGTGAGCTGCTCGACGGCGCCGAGGTAGTTGGCGATCTCATACGTCGCCGCGCGGGCATCCGTCACCTGGAAGTACACGACCGTGTCGATCGAGACGACGAGGTTGTCCTCGGTGATCACCGGCTGCGGCGGGAACGAGACGACCTGCTCACGCATGTCGATCAGCGGCCGGAGCCGGTCGATGAAGGGGACCAGGATGTTGAGTCCGGGGGTGAGGGTCTTGTGATAGCGGCCGAGGCGTTCGACGACGCCGGCCGTCGCCTGGGGGATGATCCTGATGGCGCGTGCGACGGTGACCACCACGAAGATGATCACCGCGATGGCGAGGATCCAGCCGATCGCTGCGGGAATGAACGATGCGTCGTCCAAGGGGGTTCTCCTAGTCGTTGACGGGTCGGACGATGGCGGTCGCGCCGTTGATCGCGCTCACGGCGATCGGGGCTCCCTGAGGGATGGCGACCGGCGTAGCGGTGCGCGCGGTCCAGGTGTCGCCGTTGGCGAGCTTCGCCTGGCCGGAGATCTGCGTGATCTCGGCCAGCGCGATGCCGCGCAGATCGACGAGAGCGTCCACGTTGGACTTCGTCGGGTCTTCGCCGCGCCGGAGGCGCTTGAGCAACGGCGGTCGGAGGAAGAGGATGAACGCTGCCGCCGCCACGGCCGCGATGATCACCTGCACCCAGACCGGGACACCCAGCAGATCAGTCAACAGTCCGACGACACTGCCGAAGCTGAGCATGAGGAACGTGAAGTCCAACGAGAGCATCTCGATGACGAGGAACACGGCGATCAGGACCAGCCAGCCGATCCAAGCCCATTGGTCGATGAACGTGACGAATGTCGTGAAGTTGTCCATGCGGCCTCCTTTGTGGTCAACGTATCACGCGGGGGACCGCCGATCCGGGTGCCACAGCGCTCCCTTGATAGTGTGAGTGAGCCGTGCGATCACGGCCTTTTCGCGCATCATGAGGAGTCACCGTGACCGACGTTCTTCCCGCAGGTTCCCTCGACGGCAAGGTGGCGCTCGTCACCGGCTCATCACGCGGGATCGGCGCAGACACCGTCCGCTACCTCGCCGAGGCCGGCGCGGATGTCGTCATCAACTTCCGCAACAAGGCACCGCGCGCCGAGAAGCTCGCCGCGCAGCTGCGCGAGCTCGGACGTCGGGCGCTCGTGGTGGGGGCCGACCTCACCGATCCCGCATCGGTGGCCCAGATGTTCGACGCCGTCCGCGCGGAGTACGGACGTCTGGATGTCCTCGTACTGAACGCCTCCGGTGGCATGGAGTCGGGGATGGCCGAGGACTACGCGCTCACGCTCAACCGGGATGCGCAGCTCAACGTGCTGAACGCGGCGACCCCTCTGTTGGGCGACGGGGCGCGCGTCGTGTTCGTCACCAGCCACCAGGCGCACTTCATCCGGACGACACCGACCATGCCGGAGTACGAACCGGTAGCCCTGTCGAAGCGAGCAGGGGAGGATGCACTCCGTGAGCTCATCCCGGCTCTCGCCGAGAAGGGGATCGGCTTCACGGTCGTCTCCGGCGACATGATCGAGGGCACGATCACCGCCACCCTGCTGGAGCGGGCGAACCCGGGCGCGATCGCCGAACGCCGGGAATCGGCCGGCAAGCTCTACAACGTCTCCGAATTCGCCGCCGAGGTAGCCAAGGCCGCGGTCGACCCGGTGCCCTCCGACAACACGCGGCTCGTCGGAGATGTGAGCGCGTTCGTCGCCGAGTAGCCGCAGACGAGAATCGGCCCCGTCCTGCTGACGCAGGACGGGGCCGATTCGGCGATGGGGGGAGACGTCAGCTGACGGGCTCTCCCTGGACAGCGGCGAC
This sequence comes from Microbacterium sp. Cr-K20, assembly GCF_000708325.1. Lineage (NCBI taxonomy): Bacteria > Bacillati > Actinomycetota > Actinomycetes > Micrococcales > Microbacteriaceae > Microbacterium > Microbacterium sp. Cr-K20. The sequence continues at coordinate 315,148 of NZ_JARE01000047.1, forward strand.
GTACTCCTTCTCATCCTTGCCGAGCGTGATGGCACGCACGATCTGGATGATTCCGAGCACGATCAGCGAGATGCCGAGCAGCAGCCAGAAGGCGAACCCGGCGATCAGCGGCGAGAACAGCACGATGATTCCCGCGATGATGCTGAGGATGGCGTACAGGACGGTCCATACCCGCGAGCCGTCGCTGCCGAGGAGCGTCAGGGCGACGACGCCGTCGACGATCCAGCTGACACCGATGAAGATCACGACGACGAAGGCCAGCGTTGCCGCCGCGGCGCTCAGGTTGAAGAACGCGATGACGCCGGCGACGACGTAGAGCAGGCCGAGGACGATGTGTCCCACGCGAGCCCATCCGCCCTTCGCGCCCGAGAAGATCCCGAGGCCGATGTAGACCAGGCCGGCGATGACGAGGTAGGAGGCGAAGATCGCCGTCACGATGACCGCGGACTTCACCGGCCAGACCAGGAGGACGATTCCGGCGAGGAGAGCGAGAACGCCCGCTACGGCCAGCGAGACACGGATCGACTTGAACAGTGACTTCGCCTGGGTGAGTGGTTCAGACATGGTGGGGACCCCTTTCTGAGAAGTTCCTGTGAGGATGCACCCTCAGGGTAGCGCTCTCGCAGGCAGACGTGGGGCAAGCTCCGCCGACCGTGTTGCTCGAAGTCATCGCGGGACTCGGGGCGACATGACAGGATCGACGGGTGACAGGCCCGGACGAGACGCGTTTGCGCGAGCTCATCGTGATGCGCAAGGTTAGAGACCGGATCGATCGGGAGTACGCGAAACCCCTCGATGTGGAGGCGCTCGCGCGCGGAGTGCACATGTCGGCGGGGCACCTCAGCCGGTGCTTCCGGGAGGCATACGGCGAGTCGCCTTACTCCTATCTGATGACGCGTCGGATCGAACGCGCGATGGCACTGCTGCGACGCGGAGACCTCACGGTGACGGAAGTGTGCTTCGAAGTCGGGTGCTCGTCGCTCGGAACCTTCAGCACGAGATTCTCGGAGCTGGTGGGTGTCCCACCCAGCGTGTACCGTGAACGCGCCGCGAACGTCGAGGGGATTCCCTCGTTCCAGGTGAAGCAGGTCACCAGACCGATCAGGAATCAAGAAGCACCGCGCACCGACACGCATCTAACGTGAACACCATGAAGATCAGCATCCATTACGCCTTCCTTCCCCACACCGACGCCGAGGCCGCTCTCACGTTCTACCGGGACGCCCTCGGGTTCGAGGTGCGCAACGACGTCGGCTACGACGGTCTCCGCTGGCTCACGGTCGGTCCCGAGGGTCAGCCGGAGACCTCGATCGTGCTGCATCCGCCGGCAACCGACCCGGGAATCACGGAGACCGAGCGTCAGACGATACTCGAGCTCATCGCCAAGGGCAGCTACGCGGCGCTGACCCTCGCGAGCGATGACGTCGACGATCTGTTCTCCCGCCTCGTCGACAGCGGTGCCGACGTCGTGCAGGAGCCGATGGATCAGCCGTATGGCGTGCGCGACTGCGCGTTCCGCGACCCCGCGGGCAACCTGCTGCGTATCAATCAAGCAGCCTGAACACTCTCCGATTCACGAAGGACGCAGATGACCGACGACCAGCACCCCGCGGACACCCATGACCTGATCCGCGTGCAGGGCGCACGTGAGAACAATCTGAAAGACGTGAGCGTCGACATCCCGAAGCGGCGGCTGACGGTCTTCACCGGGGTGTCAGGGTCGGGCAAGAGCTCGCTCGTCTTCGACACGATCGCCGCCGAGTCCCGGCGCATGATCGATGAGACTTACAGCGCGTTCGTGCAGGGGTTCATGCCGTCGGTGCCGCGCCCGGATGTCGACGTCCTGGAGGGACTGACCACCGCGATCATCGTCGACCAGGAGCGTCTCGGCGCGAACCCGCGGTCGACCGTCGGTACCGTCACCGATGCGAACGCGATGCTCCGCATCCTGTTCAGCAAGCTCGGCCAGCCGTACATCGGCGGTCCGACGGCGTTCTCCTTCAACATCCCCACTCAGAAGGCCAGCGGAGTGATGACCGGGCCCGGGGGAGAGAAGAAGATCGTGAAGGATGCGATCTACCTCGGGGGCATGTGCCCACGGTGCGAGGGCAGGGGAGCAGTCTCCGACCTCGACCTGGCTCAGATCGTCGATGAGTCGAAGTCGCTCGACGAGGGCGCGATCATGGTGCCGGGATACACCGCTGACGGCTGGATGGTGAAGGGGTTCTCGCAGTCCGGGTTCTACCCCGCCGACAAGCCGATCGCGCAGTTCACCGAGAAGCAGCGCCATCTCTTCCTCTACGGCGAGGTGACGAAGGTGAAGATCTCGGGGATCAACATGACCTATGAGGGTCTGATTCCGAAGATCACGAAGGCGATGCTCTCGAAGGATCTCGACGCGTTGCAGCCGCACATCCGCGCCTTCGTCGAGCGCGTCGCCACGTTCGCGGTCTGTCCCGAGTGCGATGGGACCCGGCTGACGGAGGGCGCGCGTTCCTCGAAGATCGACGGCATCAGCATCGCCGATGCCTGCCGGATGCAGGTCACGGACCTCGCCGCCTGGGTCCGCGGACTCGATCTTCCCGGAGCCGGACCGCTGCTCCAGGCGCTCAGCGCGAACCTGGACGCCTTCGTGACGCTCGGCCTGGGATACCTCAGCCTGGAGCGACCGTCGGGCACATTGTCCGGGGGAGAGGCGCAGCGGATCAAGATGTTGCGTCACCTCGGCTCGTCCCTGACCGACATCACGTACGTCTTCGACGAGCCGACCATCGGTTTGCACCCGCACGACATCCAGCGCATGAACGGACTGCTGCTCCAGCTGCGCGACAAGGGCAACACCGTCCTGGTCGTCGAACACAAACCGGAGACCATCGCGATCGGGGACCATGTCGTCGATCTGGGTCCGGGCGCGGGAAGCGCCGGTGGAGAGGTCTGCTTCGAGGGCACGGTCGAGGGATTGAAGGCGAGCGGCACCAAGACGGGAGACCATCTCGATGACCGGGCGCAGCTGAAGGATGCTGTGCGGTCGGCATCGGGGGCGATCGAGGTGCGTGGCGCCACGGCGAACAATCTGCAGAACGTCGATGTCGACATCCCCACCGGTGTCCTCACTGTCGTGACCGGTGTCGCCGGGTCGGGAAAGAGCTCGCTCATCCACGGCTCGGTGTCGAAGCGCGACGGAGTCGTGGCGATCGATCAGGCCGCGATCAAGGGCTCCCGGCGGAGCAACCCGGCGACGTACACGGGGCTGCTCGAACCGATCCGAAAGGCGTTCGCGAAGGCGAACGGTGTGAAGCCCGCCCTGTTCAGCGCCAACTCCGAGGGCGCCTGCCCCTCGTGCAAGGGCGCGGGTGTCATCATCACCGAGCTCGGATTCATGGACACGATCGAGACCCCGTGCGAGGACTGCGACGGCAAGCGCTTCCAGGCAGGCGTCCTCGAGTACAAGCTCGCGGGAAAGGACATCACCGAGGTTCTCGATCTGTCAGTCGCCGAGGCGCGAGTGTTCTTCAGCGAAGGGGAGTCCACCCTCCCCGCCGCCACGGCGATCCTCGGCCGCATGGAAGACGTGGGGCTCGGGTACCTGTCGCTCGGGCAGCCGCTGTCCACTCTGTCGGGCGGCGAACGCCAGCGGATCAAGCTAGCGATCCAGATGGGGGAGAAGGGCGACGTCTATGTGCTCGACGAGCCGACGACCGGCCTGCACCTCGCAGACGTCGACAAGATCCTCGGACTGCTCGATCGACTCGTCGACTCGGGGAAGACCGTGATCGTCATCGAGCACCACCAGGCGGTCATGGCACATGCCGACTGGATCATCGACATCGGCCCTGGCGCCGGCCACGATGGCGGACGGGTCGTCTTCGAGGGAGCGCCGAAGGATCTGGTATCCCAGAAGTCGACAGTGACGGGGGAGCACCTCGCAGAGTACGTCGGCGCCTGAGCCATGAGTGCATGAGGCCGATCAGGTTCGCGGAACCGCGCCCCGCCACGTCGTGATCGCAGTGCGCGTCTCATGGTCGAGGCCGGCTTCCGCGAACCAGTCGTCGATGCGAAGGTTCTCGTACATGTCGCGGAACGCCGAATCGGGTGTGTGCCCGAAACGGCCGAGGATCTGGTGTCTTTCCTCGACCTCGAACGAGCGTCGGTGCAGGAGCGCCATCCGTTCGGCGTTCGCGAACGATCCCATGTAGTCGCGAACGGCTGCATCACTGGTGACGTCGAGCGCACGGAGGAGCACCGCGGCTACGAGCCCCGTTCTGTCCCACCCGGCAGAGCAGTGGAAGAGGATCGCACCATCGTCGGCGGATGCCATCGCGGTGAGCACCTCAGCGAGGCGATGAGGCAGCTCTTGCAGATGTGCCAGGTAGTAGAGCGGCGTTCCCCACCGTCCGTCCGCTTCATAGGGCGCCCAGAAACCGACGTCGTCGCCGTCGAGGTCCACCCGTACGTGGGCGAGCGGAGACGGCACCTCGCCGCTGGACTCGTCGGGGCGACGGAGATCGATGACGGTACGCACTCCGTATGCGAGCAGAGCCTCCCACCCGGAAGCATCGACTTCATCGAGACGTTCGGCGCGAATGAAGATGCGATCGGGCGTGGTCGTTCCGTCGACGCGCTCGAGCCCACCGAGATCCCGGGCGTTGGCCAGGCCGTTGATGCTGAGGGCGGGCTTCATGCTTCCCATCCTCGCATCGGCCCGGACCGTCAGCCTCTGCGACGAACCCTGCGCACGATCAGGAGAAGGGCGCCTGTCAGCAGGGTGGCGGCACCGATCAGAACCAGGGGAGTGGCGTCAGCGCCGGTGACGGCGAGTGAGCCGTCCTGTCCTTCCGGGACGTTCGGCGTGCCGGGACTGCCCGGCGTGCCAGGGCTCACGGGCGAATCTGGGACCGAAGGCGGGTCCGTGGGCGGAACCAGCGACACCGGGTTCTCCAGGCTGATCGCGACGGTGTCGTCGGTGATCGTGAACGTCGCTGTGCCGTCGCGGTTGTCTCTGACGCCGGTACCGGTGTAGATCGGCGTTCCGTAGATGACGTCCTCGCCCGCGGCAGCAGCCTCAGAGAGTGTGACGGCTGTGCCCACGGGCAGGTCGGTGAGTCCACCGGTCGCGCCATCCGTGAGCCCGAACTCGCCGGTCGTCGCGGAACCGGAAACGATGAACGAGTAGTCGATCGTGTACTGAGCCCCATCGACCGCATTCGCGCCGTTCCCGCTCACGGTCTTGGTCACATCGAACCCACCGAGACCGTCACCGTCACCGTCACCTCCGGACGCGACGTAGGCGACGGGGGTTGCGGTGACCGTACGACCGGCGACCGTCATGCTGTTGCCGAAAGCCTCGCCATCTTGGACGCCGGACGGAAAGTCCATCACGGTGATGAACTGGTAGACGCGGTCATCGCTGGTCACCGGTTCGTTGAAGGTCACCGTGAAAGTGTGAGAGGCCGCATCCGCGACGAGGGAGTAGGTCCCCGCGCCCGTGCCGTGCGAAACGGTGTGCCAGACGTCGTCGCCCCAGTCCGAGTCGAGAGTCCAGCGTGCGGAGGTCGCCGCCGGATCGAAGGTGAGCTGCTCGTCGTACTCATCAACGATCGTCACAGGTTGGCCGTCGGCCGACGCCAAGACCTCGGCCGGGATGTTCAGAGCCCACGTCATGGACTCTCCGTCGAAGTTGACGGATCCCCATTTCTCCGGACTCTGGGGGAGGCTGGCAGCGTTGTCGCCCACGCCGCCGGGAGTCGCCATGTCGAACGTCAGGCCGTTGTCCGCGGTGAAGACGACGGACTCGTCATCGAATGCAGATGTGAAACGTGCCTGGAAGTGCAGCGAACCGCTTACGTTCGTGTGGGTCTCGACATAGTCCCCGAGTGTGCAGAGGAAAGACCCGGACGAGACGACGCAGCTTCCGACCTCAGCTCCGTCGTCGTCCCGCAGTGCGAAGGACGCCGCGTATCCGGACATCGAATCGGGAAAATCGAGGCTGAAGGTGTCGCCCGCCATCGCGGTGTCATCCACCGCCCAGGTCGCTTCGACCGTGTAGGGCGTTTCCGTCATAAGGGGTGGCGCGTTCATGATCTCTACGCCGGTGATCGCCGTCACGGGCGCCGCAGTCGCGGCAGCGGTGGCGAACAGCGCCGGCACGCTCCCAACGAGGATCGCGACCAATCCCAGTGCGAGTCGGCGAGCGATGCAGCGTCCTCTTGTCACGCGTGTCGTTCGAGAGTTCATCGGTGTCCTTCGCTCGAGGGGATCAGCTGATCTGTCGCCGTCACCAATACTGTATCGCGTAACATCTTACATATGACGGCATTGATGCCGCGCGCGAGGACATACTCGGCGAGTGCGTGGGGCTGGCATGGGGCGCGGGCGTGTTACGTGTGGGAATGCGAGCAATCCGCAGGAAAGGTTGCGTCGCTCGCGACAAGGTAACTGCGAAGTCGAGAAGTCGACGCCGATACCGGGTTCCGTCTCCGGGGCGATCGGATGCGGGAGTTGCGTGTGGCCTGAACTCGGCGGCGCGTGTCGGCTGAGCCTCGTGAGGTCTTCCTGCGCCATCGGCGTTCGATCTCCTGGAGCACGGTCTCGGTTGATCTATAGCCGATAATGCACATTATGTCAGATCGCGTCAGGATGGCCACCGCCGGCTCAGCCAGCGCTCCTCTGATTCGCGGTAGAGGCATCCCCCCTGAGCGGGACGTGAATCTACTGCGCGGACCAGACGCCGAGCTCGTTGCCGCTGGGGTCGGAGAAGTGCAGGCGTCTTCCGCCGGGGAACGCGTACGGGTCTTGCAGAATCGTGCCACCGGCGGCGATGATGCCGCTCATCGTCGCGTCGAGGTCGTCCGAGTAGAGCAGTACCAGCGGGCCTCCGGCCGGACGCGGCTCGTCGGCGAGCAGGAGCCCACCGACCTCGCTGCCGTCACCTCGCGGCGACATGATGCCGGCATAGCCCGGCCCGTAGTCGGTGAAGCTCCACGCGAACGCCTCGGCGAAGAACCGCTTCGATGCTTCGAGATCCGTGACGACGAGTTCGACGTAGTCGAGTGAGTGGTGCAGCGGTGAACTGGTCATGGCGTCACGCTAGTCGCCACCTCCGACATCGACCACGGACGGGGCGCCGCCGTCGCAGGAGTAGCGTTGATACGTGCCGCAGGTCCCCCACTCCCCCGTGTCCACACCAGGAGTTCGCGCATGGATCATCTGGTCCGTCGGTGTCGCGGCCTATGTGCTTTCCATCACGAACCGCACGTCGCTCGGTGCCGTCGGAGTGGAGGCCGCTGACCGCTTCGACGCGGATGCGTCGACACTCGCACTGTTCGCCGTCGTGCAGCTCGCGGTCTACGGAGGGATGCAGATTCCGATCGGGGTCCTGCTCGACCGCTTCGGTTCTCGCCCGATCATGACGATCGGCATGCTGCTGATGGCGGCGGGGCAGCTCACCATGGCCCTCTCCCCCAGCATCGGTATCGCGATCTTCGCGCGGGTTCTACTCGGTGCCGGCGACGCGGCCATCTTCCCTGCGGTGCTACGACTCGTCGCGACCTGGTTTCCCGCGCAGCGGGGTCCGATCATGGTGCAGTTCACCGGGATCATCGGGCAGACCGGTCAGCTGATCGCCCTGGTCCCCCTCGCTGCACTGCTGCATGCGACGACATGGAGCATCACGTTCGGCAGCATCGCCGGGCTCGGAGTGCTGTTCACGATCCTCGTGGCGCTCGTCATCCGCAATCACCCGGCCGAGCGCGGCGCCGACGTCACCGTGAACACCGACACGGGCGTGATCCGCGTTGTCACCTCCGCGATCGACACGGGCGTCGGCATCCGCGCGGCGTGGGCTCACCCGGGAACCCGCCTCGCCTTCTGGTCGCATTTCACCACGCCGTTCGCGGGTACCGCGTTCGTCCTGCTGTGGGGAATGCCGTTCCTCACAGCGGCCGAAGGCCTCGATGCCGCACATGCTGCGGGGATCATCTCTGTATATGTCGTTTCCGGCATGCTTCTCGGGCCCATCATCGGAGATCTCTCCCGTCGATTGCCCAATCACCGCTCGCTCGCGCTCGTGCTTCCCGCGGTCGGTGTGCAGATGGCCGCCTGGATCGCTGTCATCGCGCTGCCCGACACCGCTCCCATCTGGCTGCTCTACGTTCTCGCCGTCGCGCTGGCAACCGGTGGGCCCGCGTCCATGATCGCGTTCGATCATGCCCGCACCCACAACCCGAGCCATCGTTTGAGCACCGCCACCGGCGTCACCAACGCCGGCGGGTTCATCGCCGCTCTCATCGCGATCTTCCTGATCGGACTCGCTCTCGACCTTCAGGGCGCGGGTACGCCCGAGACATACACGCTCGAGGCGTTCCGCCTCGCCTTCCTCATGCCGATCCCCCTCTGGATCATCGGTACGACCTTCATCCTCGTCGAGCGCAAGCGGACGCGGATCCGGATGGGCCTCGACCCTGAGCGTCGTCGCTGAGCGCCGCTTCTCACGACGTCCACCGCACGCGGGCTCCACGCCCCGTGCGGCTTCGCCGTGCCGGATGATCCGAAGCGTTACATGGTGACGCAGGGCGGGGCTGACTCGCCGGCGGGGGTGGCGTCGTGCTGGGGACTCAGCGGAGCAGGTGCTGCAGCGTCTCGACGATCAGCTCGACGCTCACGCGTTCGGGAACCTCTGTGTCGCCGGCTTCGAACTCCGCGAGCTCGACGCCTCGGACGGAGCCCGATGACAGAGCGGCGAAGATCGCCGCGATCTGGTGCGGCAGCAGACCACCTCCGACGCGGTACGCGGCCGGGATGTACCCCGGTTCGAGCACGTCCCAGTCGACGTGGATCCACACGGGCCGACCGGAGACGAGCTCCAGCACCCGCTCCGGTGTGCTCTCGGAGGGGGCGAGCACCGTCACGCCCGCGCCGGCGAGCAGCTCGCCCTCGGCCGGGTCGATGTCGCGTCCGCCGACAACGACGACCTGCCTCGGATCGAGCCCTGATCCGTGGCCGCTGTCCCACAGCCCGCATGCCGCCGCGAGAACCATTCCGCCCAGGTAACCGGACCCCGTCGTTTCCGGGGTGTTGAAGTCGCCGTGCGCGTCGATCCACAGCAGCATCGCATCGGGATGGTGCTCGGCGACCGTCGGAAGCGTGCCGAGACTCGCCGCGCAGGTGTTGGTGATGAGCAGCGGTGTCGCTCCTGCGCTGAGGGCACTCCGCAGCGCATCGCGCAGTCCGGTCAGTGTCTCTTCCGCTTGCGGGAGCGCGACGGACCAATCGTCTTCCGTGCTCGCCGTCGGCGTTCCGACGATCTGAGGGACGAGACCGAGCAACGACGACACCGCCTCGCCGACTCGATGAGCACCGATGAGGGCGCCGTCGGTACGGTCGGCGACGCGACCCTGAGAGACGATGAGCGAGTACGCGGATGCCATGCGTCCAGCTTTTCACTCGTGGGACGACCGACCAAACGGGCGATCACCGCACCGTCGTTGCGTCCTCTGCAGAAGTCGCCCGGCGGCGCGGCTCACTGCCTGCGTGGCGTCCACCCGGAAGGCAAGGGGCCGTCCTGCACGGCTCGTTCCCGGTCTCCCTGGGCCGACCACCCCTGGGCCTCCCCCGGAATGTCGAAGGCTCCCCGCGCAAGCCGGAGACCCACGTCCTCGTGATGCATGCGCGGCGCTCCCCCACGACGCACCGACGCGCGAACGCTCCACGCGTCGTCGGCGAACCCTCCGCCGCGGAACACGCGATAGTCGTCGTAACGGGCAGGATCCAGCAGGTCCCAGCACCATTCCCAGACATTGCCGAGCGTGTCGAAGAGACCGTTCAGGTTCGGGAGCTTGCCGCCGACGTCCTGCGGAGTGGACACGCCGTCCGCACTCGTCCACGCGGCGTCGGCGAGGGGCGCGTAGTGCGGACCCGTAGAGCCGGCGCGGCACGCGAACTCCCACTCCGCTTCGGTCGGCAGGCGGTAGCCGTCTGCGGTGGTGTCCCAGCTCACATCCTCGCCATCGAACAGGTACACCCGGTCGAGGCCTTCCCACTCGGACGCGGCATTGCAGAAGTGCACGGCTCGCAGCCACGAGAGATCGGATGCGGGGCGCCGCGGATGGCGCATGGGGACGTCGAGAACGTCGGCGAGCTGTTCCTCCGTGACCGGATAGATCCCGATCTCGAACGGCTCGAGCTCGACCACACGCTGCTCTTTACGACGGGCATCGTTCAAGGTCATGACGCCCGCGTGGATGCGAGCCAGTTCGAGGTCGCTCACGACCCTATCCGCCGTAGCCAGGCGGGTCTCACGAGGGAATCCGTTCGACCCAGGTGGGATACTTCGCGGCACGGCCGTCTCCGGATGACGTGCGTGTCACACGACGCCGCACCCACGGACCGACGAACTCTCGGTAGTACGCGAGACCGGAGGGACCGGCTCCCAGGCGATCGCTCGGCGCCCACCAGGTCTCCGGAGGCTCGAAGCCCAGCGCGTGGAGCACCCGGGCGGCCACGCGGTGATGTCCGGCCGCGTTCATGTGCAGACGATCATCGGCCCAGTACGCGCCCCGGGAGAGCTCCCGGTCCGGCCAGTTGAGCGCTCGGATGACGTCGGGACGTTCTTCGATCCGACGTATCACCGCCTCGGAGAGCAGATCCCCTCTGCGCTGCACCAGCGACCCCATCGGAAGCTGCCCGCTGGGGTTCGCGCCGGAGAGGAGGATCATCGTCACACCCTCCTCGTCGCACCGGCGCAGCACCCGGCTGAACGCATCCGCGATGTGTTCGACATCGGTACGAGGGCGCAGCATGTCGTTGCCACCGCCGTTGAACGAGAGGTGAGTGGGTCGCAGAGCCAGCGCGGGTTCGAGTTGCTGCTCGACGATCGGCCAGGCCAGCTTGCCGCGGATGGCGAGATTCGCGTACTGGATCGGGTGCCCGACGGCGTCCGCCCACCCCTGCGCCGCGAGATCGGCCCAGCCGCGCTCCTGCCCGTTCGGGAGAACGTCGCCGACGCCCTCTGTGAACGAGTCGCCGATAGCCACGAAGCGCACATCTGCCATCGTCCCAGCCTATTGCGGCCCGACGACACGGCGGTCGCTTCGCAGCGGATGCGCCCGCGTCGTCAGCGGTCGTCGAGAGCCTCTCCGCCGCGGTCGACCAATCCCCAGGCGGCGGCGGCTGCGCCGAGGAAGCACACGCCGAACACCGCGAACAGCAGGGGCGCTCCCCCGGCGAGAAGGATGACGGGGACGGACAGCGGCGCCACGATCGAGGCGATTCGACCGATCCCGGCCGCCCATCCCGCTCCGGTCCCCCGCAGAGACGTGGGGTAGATCTCGGGCGTCACCGCGTAGAGCGCGCCCCAGGCGCCGAGGTTGAAGAAGGACAGCGCCATTCCCGCGCCGATGATCGCGCCCTCGGTGGACGCCGTACCGAAGATCACGGCCGAAACGGCCGAACCCACCAGGAAGACCGAGAGGGTCAGGCGTCTCCCCCAGACCTCGATCAGCCAGGCGGCGACAGCGTATCCGGGGAGCTGGGCGAGCGTGATGATGAGGGTGAAGCCGAAGGACTTGACGAGGTCGAAGCCCGCGTCGACGAGGATGCTGGGGATCCAGATGAAGGCGCCGTAGTAGGCGAAGTTGACCCCGAGCCAGACCAGCCACAGGCACAGCGTCCGTAGCCGGAACTCCGGGTTCCACAGGGTTGCGAGGCGTGCGCGCGCCGTGATCGCGATCGCACGAGAGGGTGGTTCCTTCCGAATCGCCGGTGCCGAAACGACGCCGGCATCCGCCTCGAACGCCGAGACGATGCGGTCCGCTTCCGCGATGCGTCCGCGGGAGGCCAGCCAGCGCGGCGACTCCGGCATCCGCCAACGAACGAACAGTGCATAGACCGCGGGGATGGCGCCCAGCGCGAATGCCCATCGCCATCCATCGTCGGAGGCCGGGATGACGAGGAACCCGATCACCGCCGCGGCAGTCCAGCCCAACGCCCAGAAGGCCTCCAACACGACGATCAGACGTCCTCGGATGCGCGCGGGAGCGAATTCACTCACGTACGTCGACGCGACGGGAAGTTCGGCGCCCAGGCCCAGACCGACGAGGAACCGCAGGACGAGGAGGGCGGCGAGTCCACCGACGAGTGCGCTCGCGCCCGTGGCGACGCCGTATACCAGCAGAGTGAGCGCGAACACCTGCCTTCGTCCGAACCGATCGGCCAGAAGCCCACCGAGAGTGGCGCCGATCGCCATCCCGACGAACCCGATGGAGGCGATCCAGCCGGCGTCGGTCTTGCTCAGATCCCACTGCGTGGTGAGAGCGGCGAGGATAAAGGAGATGAGGCCGACATCCATGGCATCCAACGCCCAGCCGAGTCCGGAACCGGTCAGCAGGCGGAGGTGACGGCGCGTGAACGGGAGCCCGTCCAGGCGCTCAGCGAGCGAGGTGCGGCTCGGCAGGGCGGTGTTGGCCATGCTCCTCATCGTAGAGCCGGCGCAACCCCCCGCCCCGCCCGGATGACGACTCAGTCGCGGTCGGCGAGGAGCTTGCGGACCCGCGGGATCACCTCGGTGCCGTACAGCTCGATGCTGCGCATCATCGAGTCGTGGGACAGCGTGCCGGTGGCGTACTTCAGGTCGAAGCGGCCGAGTCCGAGAGTGGTGATCGTATCGGCGATCTTCGCGGCCACCCGGTCCGGTGACCCCGCGTAGATCGCACCTTCCGGTCCGACGTCGTTCTGGAATCGCGCGCGACTGTAGGCGGGCCATCCGCGCTCCCGCCCGATCGTGTTGTTCATCGCCTCGAAGCCGGAGTAGGCAGCATCCCACGCTTCGGCGTCCGTCTCGGCGATGTGCCCCGGAGAGTGCACCGAGATCGGATGCGACGTCGTGCCGAACGAGGCGACCGAGCGGTGGTAGAGGTCCACGAACGGCTTGAACCGGTGCGCCGGGCCCCCGATGATCGCCAGCATCAGACCGAGGCCGTGGCGGGCGACCCGCACGACCGACTCCGGGCTGCCGCCGACGCCGACCCACGTGCGCAGGCCGTTCTCGGTCTTCGGGAACACGTTCGCGTTCTCCAGAGAGGCGCGCATCGTCCCGGACCAGGTGACCGGTTCCTCCTTGAGCAGTTCGACGAAGAGCTCGAGCTTCTGCTCGAACAGTGCGTCGTAGTCGCGGAGGTCGTAGCCGAACAGCGGGAAGGACTCGATGAACGAGCCTCGACCCAGGACGACCTCGGCCCGCCCGTTCGAGAGTGCATCGAGAGTCGAAAACCGTTCGAACACGCGCACCGGGTCGTCGGACGACAGCACGGTGACCGCGGTGCCGAGTCGGATGTGCTCGGTGCGCGCGGCGATGGCGGCGAGCACCATCTCGGGCGCGGAGACGGCGAACTCCGTGCGGTGGTGCTCCCCCACCCCGAAGAAGTTCACACCGACGGTGTCTGCGAGCTCCGCCTGCGCCACGATGTTGCGGATCGTCTGAGCCGCGGTGAGGAGCTCCCCATCCGCGTTCCTGGTGATGTCCCCGAAGGTGTCCAGCCCGAATTCGATGCTCATGTCATGCCTTCCTATTCACGTGAATGAACACGCGATAGCTCGGCCGCATTCCCGTCAGCGCGGCAACAGCGCGGTGCGCAGCGTGTCGAGTCCGACGCCGCCGAGGTCGAGCGCCCTCTTGTGGAAGTCCTTGAAGGAGAAGGCGTCGCCCTCGGCGGCACGCACGCCGTCGCGAACCTGCTCCCAGATGCGCTGCCCCACCTTGTACGAGGGCGCCTGGCCCGGCCAGCCGAGGTACCGGTTCACTTCGAACTGCACGAACTGGTCGGACATGTTGACGTTCCGGCGCATGAAGTCGAGCGCGTACTCGGCATCCCACACGCCGGTACCGTCGAGGCGCGGCTTGCCCAGGTGCACGCCGATGTCGAGGACGACCCTGGCCGCGCGCATCCGCTGTCCGTCGAGCATGCCGAGACGGTCGGCCGGGTCGTCGAGGTATCCGAGCTGCTCCATCAGACGCTCCGCATAGAGCGCCCATCCCTCGGCATGGCCCGAGGTGCCCGCGAGCAGACGGCGCCAGGAGTTGAGCTCGGCACGGTTGTAGACCGCCTGCGCGATCTGGAGGTGATGGCCGGGCACACCCTCGTGGAAGACGGTGGTGAGTTCGCGCCAGGTGTCGAACTCCGTGACACCCTCGGGAACGGACCACCACATGCGACCGGGACGGGAGAAGTCGTCCGTCGGGCCGGTGTAGTAGATCCCACCCTCCTGCGTCGGGGCGATCATGCACTCCAGTGTGCGGATAGCCTCCGGGATGTCGAAGTGCGAGGCGCCGAGTTCGGCGACCGCACGGTCGCTGGTCTCCTGCATCCACTTCTGCAGCGCTTCCGTGCCGACGAGCTTGCGGGTGGGATCGGCCTCGAGATGAGCAGCGGCCTCTTCGACCGAGGCTCCGGGAAGGATCTCGTTCGCGATCGCGGTCTGCTCCGCCACCATGCGCGCGAGCTCCTCACGGCCCCACTCGTACGTCTCGTCGAGATCGATCGTCGCGCCGAGGAACCGGCGGGAGTTGAGCGCGTACAGCTCACGCCCCACGGCATCGACGTCGCCGGCGGCCGGGGCGAGCTCCTCCGCCAGGAATCGACGTAGCTCGTCGTAGGCGACCCGTGCGGCGGCGGAATTGTCGGCGAGCGTACGAGCCAGGGAGGCGGGAAGCTGACCCTCGTCCGGGTCGGCTTCCGCCACGAAGGCAGCGAAGAACCCGTCATCGGCGGTGTAGCGGTCGATCTGGGTGGCGACCTCGACCACCTGACGACGTGCGGGCATGACGCCCTCGGCGATGCCGGTGCGAAGCGTCTCGACGTAGCCGCGGAGAGCGCCGGGGACGGCGGCCAGGCGCGTCGCGACGACGTCCCAGTCCTCGACTGTCGACGTCGGCATCAGGTCGAACACCGAGCGCACGTCCTGCGCCGCGGAGGCGATGACGTTGAGGTCGCGCAGATGCCACTTGGCGTCGTGAAGCTCGAGGTCCAGGCGGAGCTCCGCGCTGAGATCGGTCTTGGTGACCTCGTCGATCGCGTCGACGGGCGTGAGAGCAGACAGCTTGTCGAGGGTCGATCGGGTCGCCGCGGCGATCTCCTCATGGCCGGCCGGGCTCAGATCGCCGAAACGATCGTTCACCTCGTCGCGGCCGATGTAGGTGCCGAGAGTGGGCGCCAGAACCGCGATCTTGTCGACCCATTCATCGGCGACGGCGTCGATGGCGGAGGGGGTGCGAGGAGCTGAAGTCATAGCTGCCAGCCTAATCCCCGCCCCCCTTCCACCGCCGGAGGTCAGTGCGCGGCTTCGTTCCAGTCGCGACCACGGCCGACCTGCACGTCGAGCGGCACGGTCAGCTCGGCCGCATCTCCCATGCGCGCGCGGACGATGCGCTCGGTGGCATCCCACTCCCCCGGAGCGACCTCGACCACGAGCTCATCGTGGATCTGCAGCAGCACCCGCGAGGAGAGCTGTTCGGACCGCAGATCGTCGTGGATGTGCAGCAGCGCGATCTTCATGATGTCGGCCGCGCTGCCCTGGATCGGCGCGTTGAGCGCCGCACGCTCGGCGTTCTCCCGCAGCACCCGGTTCGGGCTCGCGAGGTCGGGGAACGGACGGCGACGACCGAAGATCGTCTCGGTGTAGCCGACTTCCTTGGCCTTCATGACCGACGCACGCAGATAGTCGCGCACTGCTCCGAAACGGGCGAAGTACTCGACCATGAGCTGCTTGGCCTCGGACTGCTCGATGCGCAGCTGCTTGGACAGCCCGAACGCCGAGAGTCCGTAGACCAAGCCGTACGACATCGCCTTGACCTTGGTGCGCATGGCGGGCGTCACATCGCTCGGATCGACGCCGAACACCCGTGCGCCCACGAAACGGTGCAGGTCTTCCCCGCTGTTGAAGGCCTCGATCAGCCCCTCGTCGCCCGAGAGGTGCGCCATGATGCGCATCTCGATCTGCGAGTAGTCGGCGGTGAGGAGAGCCTCGTAGCCCTCTCCGACCTCGAACGCGCTGCGGATGCGGCGGGATTCCTCGGTGCGCACCGGGATGTTCTGCAGGTTGGGGTCGGTACTGGAGAGCCGTCCGGTCTGACTTCCGGTCTGCACATACGTCGTGTGGACGCGGTGGTCATCGCCGATCGCCGTGTCGAGCGATTCGATGATCTGACGGAGCTTTGTGGCTTCGCGGTGCTGCAGCAGCAGGCTCAGGAACGGATGTGGGTGGCTTTCCTGCAGGTCGGCGAGGACCGCGGCATCCGTCGAATACCCCGTCTTCGTCTTGCGGGTCTTCGGGAGCTGGAGGTCTTCGAACAGCACCTCCTGGAGCTGCTTCGGCGAGCCGAGATTGAACTCGCGCCCGACGACGGAGAACGCCTCCTGCGCGAGCCCCTCGGCGCGCGTGGCGAGCTCGCCGGAGAAGGTCGAGAGCACTTCGTGGGAGACCGCCACGCCGGCGACCTCCATGTCGGCGAGGGTGAGCAGCGTCGGCAGCTCGATGTCGACGAGGACCGTGCCGACCGACTCCGGGATGTCTTCCCGCAGCGCATCGGCGACGCGCAGGGCGAACCAGGCCTCCTGCGAGGGCGTCGCACCCTCGGTCTCGGGCACGAGCTGGGACGGGTCTGCTTCGGGCAGCTTCTCGCCCAGGTAGCGCTCGACCAGGTCGGCGAGGGTCTTGTCCGGGAAACTGGGGCGCAGCAGCCAGCCGGCGAGACTCGTGTCGTACGAAAGGCCGCGGAGGCGGAGGCCCTGACGGATCAGCGCCTTGACCTGTGGCTTCGCATCGTGGAGCACCTTCGGCGCGTTGGATTCGATCCACTCGCGCAGGGCTTCGGCAGCGGTGTCCGTCCAGTCGGCCTCGCGCAGATCGGTCAGCGTGGCCGCACCGATGCGCACCGGGGCGCCGCCCTGGGTGGTGACGCGGAGGGAGACATCGCCGTCCTGCGCTGCGGCCCAGGCCGCGAGATCGGCGGGCGCGACGTCGACCGGCACAGGGAGGACGACGACGGAGGCAGGATCATCGGCGACTTCGCCGGCGCCGACGGCCTCGAACACCCGCGGCAGGAGGGTGCGGAACTCCAGACGCGCGAAGATGTCGCGCACCGCCTGTGCGTCGATCGGGGCGACCTCGAGATCAGCAGGTCCGACCGGAAGCTCGACGTCGGTGAGCAGACGGTTGAGCTTGCGATTGCGACGCACGTCTTCGATGTGATCGCGGAGGTTGCCGCCGACCACGCCCTTGATCTCATCGGCCCGTGCGATCAGCTCGTCGAGCGAGCCGAACTGCGTGAGCCACTTGACCGCAGTCTTCTCGCCGACCTTCGGCACACCGGGAAGGTTGTCGCTGGTCTCGCCGACCAGTGCCGCGATGTCGGGGTACTGCTCGGGCCGGACCCCGTAACGCTCCTGGACGGTCGTCGGGTCATACCGCTTGAGCTGGGAGACGCCCTGCACCGAGGGGTAGAGCAGCGTGACATCGTCGTTGACGAGCTGGATGGTGTCGCGGTCGCCCGAGACGACCAGCACGTCGTAGCCCTGTTCCGCACCCTGGGACGCGAGCGTCGCGAGTATGTCGTCGGCCTCGATCCCCTCTTTCGTCAGAACCGGTATCGACATGGCGGCGAGGCAGTCCTGCAGGAGCGGGATCTGTCCCTTGAACTCCTGCGGCGACTCGGAGCGCGTGGCCTTGTACTCCGGATACTCATCGGTGCGGAACGAGTGCCGCGAGGTGTCGAAGGCGATGGCCAGGTGCGTCGGCTGCTCGGCTTTGATGAGGTTCACCAGCATCGACAGGAACCCGTAGATCCCGTTCGTGTGCTGGTTGTCCTTGGTCGTGAAGTTCTCGACCGGAAGGGCGAAGAAGGCACGATAGGCGAGCGAATGGCCGTCGACGACCATGAGGGTAGGCTTTGCGGAGTCCGTCACCCTGTCAGCCTAACGAGGACGACAGACACCCGCTGAGGAGGATGCATGAGCGACGTCGCGACGAGCGAAGGACTCGACTGGGCCACGGCCCGCGGGATGGGTGCTCTGGCCGAGAAGATGGGCATGGAGTTCGTCGAGTTCAGCGTCGAACGCTGCGTGGCGACGATTCCCGTCGAGGGCAACACGCAGCCGGTCGGGCTCATGCACGGCGGCGCGTACGTGGTGCTCGGAGAATCGCTCGGCTCGATGGCCGCGAACCTCCACGCCGGCGTCGGGCGGCTCGCGGTCGGCGTCGACATCAACGCCACCCACACGCGCTCGGCCACTTCCGGAGTCGTGACCGGCGTGTGCACGCCCGTGCACCTGGGCCGGAGCATCACCGTGCACGAGATCGTGGTGACCGACGATCAGGGTCGGCGCTGCTCGACGATCCGCATCACCAACATGATCAAGGACGTTCCCGCCGAGCGCTGAGCGGCTCCTCCAGCAGTCGCTGGAACAGTACGTGATCCTGCCACTCCCCCGCGATGCGGAGGTACTTCGGAGCCAGTCCGATGCGCTCGAAACCGTTTCCGAGCAGCACACGCTGGGATCCGATGTTGTGCAGCAGTGTCGCGGCCTGCATCCGGTGGAGGCGCAGCTCCATGCGCGAATACTCCAGGATCTGTGACACCGCGCGGGTCGCGAGTCCGCGGTGCTGCCTCGCGGCGTCGACCCAATAGCCGAGGTCGGCGCTCCAGAACGCGCCACGGACGATGTTGTTGATGTTCATCCGTCCACGGATCTCACCGTCGTCCGACTCGATCACGAAACGGATGCTACGGCCGGACGCGGCGTCGGTGACGCACTCCTGAGCGTGGCGCTCCTGGGAGTCGATCGTGAAGAAGGACTCGCCACGAGTCGGCTCCCACGGTGCGAGGTGCTCCCGGTTCGACAGATACGCCCTCGAGAGCGCTGCACCGTCACCGATACGGACGGGCCGCAGGATGTGCTCGCCATCGAGCCGGAGGACTCCGGCGCTCACCGCTACTTCTTGGGGGCGAGCTGCTCGATGATGGCCTTGGCGACGTCCTGCATGGTCAGACGACGGTCCATGGATGCCTTCTGGATCCAGCGGAACGCCTCAGGCTCGCTCAGGCCCATCTTCTCGTTGAGCAGGCCCTTGGCGCGGTCGACGAGCTTGCGGGTCTCGAAGCGCTCGACCATGTCGGCGACCTCGGCCTCGAGCGTGATGATCTGCTCGTGGCGGGCGAGGGCGATCTCGATCGCGGGCAGCAGGTCGTTCGGCGTGAACGGCTTCACGACGTAGGCGAGTGCGCCTGCTTCGCTGGCCCGCTCGACGAGCTCCTTCTGGCTGAACGCCGTGAGGAGGACGACCGGCGCGATGTTGCCCTTGTGCAGCTTCTCGGCGGCGCTGATGCCGTCGAGCTGAGGCATCTTCACGTCCATGATGACGAGGTCGGGGCGCAGCTCGGTCGCGAGCGCGACCGCGGTCTCGCCGTCACCGGCTTCACCGACGACATCGAAGCCGTTGTCGCGGAGGATCTCGACGATGTCGAGGCGGATCAGCGACTCATCCTCGGCGACGACGACGCGTCGCGGGGCGGATGACGTGGGCTGCTCGGCCTGCTCTTCTTGCTCTGTCACAGAACCATCCTAGTGGAGAGGTCCGTGCGCGGGCTGTAGGTGCTCGCGGCGGAGGATCGCGCCCCGACCCTGCGCTAAAGTCGTAGACGCGACACACGAGCCGGCGTGGCGGAATGGCAGACGCGGAGCACTCAAAATGCTTTGTCCGAAAGGGCGTGTGGGTTCGAGTCCCACCGCCGGCACACGAATCGCGGTCGAGACCGCTGAATCACTCGCACAGCCTCAGATCGACCTCGTGTCCCGGGCCTGCGGACGCGATGACCGGAGGGGACTGCGATGACCTGGCCCGAAGACGAAGTGATCACTCGCCCTCAGCCGGTCGAACTCCATCCCGGCTGGGGCTGGGGTCTGCTGCTCGTTCCCGCGGCAGTGGGGCTCGCCGCCCTCGGCGTGTTCCTGTACCGCTCGCTCGGTTCGGGGGCGGGACTCCTGATCGGCGTCGCGCTCATCGCGTGGGCAGCATCCCTGGTGATGCCGTTCTTCGTCATCGCCTGGTACGCGGTACAGGCGACGTGGAAGGCATCGCGCGAAGCGCGTGGCCAGACCTTCGCCGCCCCATCGCAGGCGCTCCGCGGCATCGGTTTCCGCATCCGCTGGAGCCACGGTGCACGGCGCTTGATGTTCAATCCCGCGTCCTACGACGGACGTGACCTCCCGATGCTCGTCGCCGGTCGGGTCGTCCACGGTGTCGCGATCGGCATCCTGGTTCTCGCGGGCCTGATCGCCGCGTTCCTTTCTTTCACCTCGCGCTGAAGCGACTACTCGGCCAGCACGGCCAGTTCGGCCAGGACTCGAGGATGCGCAAGGATCCGGAAGTGTCCTCCGGTCTCGAGTCGGACGTTCTTGGCCCCGGCCAGCTCGCTCCCCTCCGGTATGTGGGGATCGAACGCCGCATAGATCGACACGATCCGTTCATTGACCGTGAGCTGCCGGGCGATGTCCACGATCGATGGGTCTTCCGGCGAGAAGGCGCGCAGGGTGCGCGACAGCATCAGACGGGCGTAGCGCGAGCCGCCGAACGGCGTAGCGATCGCGAGCATCGAGCGCACCCGCTCCCCCGCCGGGCCGGTCATGACGAGCTTGCCGGCGAGCCCTCCCTTGCTGTGTGCGACCAGGATCACGTCGGTGAGCCCTTGGCGCTCCAGGAACTCCGCGACAGCCGCCGCGATGTCGGCGACCGGACGCTCGTTCCGACGAAGCGTGTCGACGATGTGGACGGCGTGGCCGCGCGCGTGCATCTGCCCCACGAGGGGCTGCATGAACTTCCAGGTCTCGTACACACCCGGAAGCACGACGATGTGCGCAGCGCTCCCTGAGGCGAAGGTCGCGGGAGATGTGCGATCGAACGTCGCACGCAACTGCCAGTAGCCCGCGTACGCGTAGTCGGCCAGCCACCAGCCCGCGTTCCTCAGCACGCTGATGACGTGCTCCTCGGCAGACGGCTTCGACTCATGAGGGAAAAACTACCCGACCGCACGACAGAGGGGGCGAGACCGAAGTCTCGCCCCCTCTGGATGCTGAATGTCAGACGCCGGCCTTGTAGATCGGGGCTGCACCGCGGATCGCATCGCCGACCTTGTGCACGCGGAGGTCGTTCGTCGATCCGATGATTCCGGGAGGGGAACCGGAGATCACGACGACCTTGTCCCCTTCCTCAGCGAGTCCGTTGCCGAGCAGATACTCGTCGACCTGGTGATACATCAGGTCGGTGTGCTGCACCATGTCGACCAGGGTCGAGCGGATGCCCCACGTGAGCGCCATACGACGGCGGATGTCCGGCTCCGGCGTGAACGCGATCATGGGGATGCGCGAGCGCAGACGCGACAGACGACGAGCGGAGTCGCCCGACTGCGTGAACACGCAGAGGAACTTCGCGTCGACGAACTCGGCGACCTCGAGGGCGGCCAGCGTGATCGCACCACCCTGCGTGCGGGGCTTGGTCGTCAGCGGCGCGATACGCTCCAGGCCGTGCTCCTCGGTGGATGCGATGATCCGCGCCATCGTCTCGACGACCACGACCGGGTAGTCCCCGACGCTTGTCTCGCCGGAGAGCATGACCGCGTCCGCACCGTCGAGGACGGCGTTCGCGACGTCCGAGGTCTCGGCGCGCGTGGGGACGGGGCTGCTGATCATCGACTCGAGCATCTGCGTCGCGACGATGACCGGCTTCGCCATGCGGCGGGCGATCTCGACCGCGCGCTTCTGCACGATCGGGACGGCCTCGAGCGGAAGCTCGACGCCCAGGTCGCCTCGGGCGACCATGATCGAGTCGAACGCGTCGACGATCTCTTCGAGTGCGTCGACCGCCTGCGGCTTCTCGACCTTCGCGATGACGGGGACGCGAACGCCCTCCTCCGCCATGATCTCGTGCACACGGGTGACGTCGGAGGCATTGCGCACGAACGACAGCGCGATCAGGTCGGCGCCGATGCGCAGACCCCAGCGCAGGTCGTCCTCGTCCTTCTCGCTCAGTGCGGGGACGTTCACGGCGACGCCGGGCAGGTTGATGCCCTTGTTGTTCGACACCGCTCCGGCGACGATGACCTTCGTCGTCACGGTCACGCCGTCGGTCTCCACGACCTCGACGCGCACCTTGCCGTCGTCGATGAGGAGGAAGTCACCGGGCTTCACATCCTGCGGGAGCCCCTTGAAGGTGGTCCCGGAGATCTCCTTGTTGCCGATGATGTCTTCGGTGGTGATCTTGAAGATGTCGCCCTTGGCGAGCTCGTAGGGGCCGTCCTCGAACTTGCCGAGACGGATCTTCGGTCCCTGCAGGTCGACGAGGATCGCGACCGGACGGCCGGCGTCCTCTGCGGCACGCCGCACGTTGGCGTAGTTGTTCTCGTGCACGGAGTAGTCGCCGTGGCTGAGGTTCAGTCGAGCGACATCCACCCCCGCGTCGATCAGTGCACGCACCGTCTCATAGGTGGAGGTGGCGGGGCCCAGGGTGGCGACGATTTTCGCGCGTCTCAAAGATTTCTCCAGGGTAGAAGTGGGGGAAGGTGAATCAGGCGACGGTGCCGGCCTCAGCCTACGCGGGCTGGAGACCGATCGCGACATCGCTCGGGCGCACCGGCTCGGGAAGAACCGTGGTGCCCATCAGGAACCGATCGACGTTCGCGGCGGCCGCGCGGCCCTCGGCGATGGCCCAGACGATGAGCGACTGTCCACGGCCGGCGTCGCCGGCCACGAACACGCCGGGAACCGTCGACTCGTAGCCGGAGTCGCGACGGAATGCGCCGCGGTCGGTGACCTGCGGAAGCGTCTCGTCGGTATACCCGTCCTGCTCCGGTCCGGTGAAGCCCATGGCGATCAGGATCAGGTCGGCCGGGATCTCGCGCTCGGTGCCGCTCTTGGGAACACGACGACCGTCGATGTACTCGGTCTCGGCGACGCGCAGCGCACGGACCTCGCCCACCTCGTTGCCGAGGAACTCGACGGTGGACGCGAGGAACACCCGCTCGCCGCCTTCCTCGTGCGCAGAGGACACCTCGAAGAGCGTCGGCATCATCGGCCACGGCTGGTGGTCGGGACGTGCGTCGCCCGGCTGCTTGCCGATCGCGAGGTTGGTGACGCTCAGCGCGCCCTGACGGTGTGCGGTACCGATGCAGTCGGCCCCGGTGTCGCCGCCGCCGATCACGATGACGTGCTTGCCCTCGGCGCTGATCTGGTCGGTGACCTTGTCGCCGGCGACTGCGTGATTGGACTCGACGAGGTACTCCATGGCGAAATGCACGCCGTCGAGGTCGCGTCCGGGGATCGCGAGATCGCGCGGAACCGTGGAACCCGTCGCGATGACGACTGCGTCGTAGCGGGCGCGCAGGTCGGGCCAGGAGATGTCCTTGCCGATCTCGACACCCGCGCGGAAGCGGGTGCCCTCCTCCTGCATCTGGCGCAGGCGCGACTCGAGCTGCGACTTCTCCATCTTGAAGTCCGGGATGCCGTAGCGCAGCAGACCACCGATGCGGTCGTCGCGCTCGAAGACCGCGACCGTGTGGCCTGCACGCGTGAGCTGCTGGGCGGCGGCGAGACCCGCGGGCCCCGATCCGACGACCGCGACCGTCTTGCCGGTCAGACGCTCCGGCGGTTCCGCCTCGACCCAGCCCTTGGCGAAGGCCTCATCGATGATCGAGACCTCGATCTGCTTGATGGTCACGGCGGGCTGGTTGATGCCGAGCACGCACGAGCTTTCGCACGGAGCGGGGCACAGACGACCGGTGAACTCCGGGAAGTTGTTCGTGGCGTGGAGCCGCTCGATCGCCTCGCGACCCTCGCCACGCCACGTCAGGTCGTTCCACTCGGGGATCAGGTTGCCGAGCGGGCAGCCCTGATGGCAGAACGGCACACCGCAGTCCATGCAGCGACCGGCCTGACGACGCAGGACCTGCTTGTCGCCGGGCTCATAGACCTCTTTCCAGTCCATGATGCGCACGGGCACGGGGCGACGGGCGGGAAGTTCCCGCTCGGTCACCTTCAGAAAGCCTTTGGGGTCAGCCACCGGTCACCTCCAGGATGCGGTTCCACACGATGTCGCCGTCGGGGTCGATCCCTTCGGCCAGCGCTTCCTCGC
Source organism: Microbacterium sp. Cr-K20 (assembly GCF_000708325.1). Lineage (NCBI taxonomy): Bacteria > Bacillati > Actinomycetota > Actinomycetes > Micrococcales > Microbacteriaceae > Microbacterium > Microbacterium sp. Cr-K20. The sequence continues at coordinate 339,319 of NZ_JARE01000047.1, forward strand.
GCATGCTCCGCACGGCGGCGAAGTCACGAGGCAGCACCTTCACGAACTCTGCAGCGGTCTCCTCGAAGCTCTCGAGAAGCGCGGACGCTCGCGGCGAGGCCGTGCGTTCGACGTGCGCGACCAGCAGGCTGCGCAGCACCTCGAGGTCGGCACGGTCGAGCGGTTCGAGCAGGAGCTCCCCGCTGCCGAGCGACTGCGCGTTCACCTTGCTCGTGTCGAGCGCGTGCACGTACGCCACTCCCCCGGACATACCGGCACCGAAGTTGCGTCCGGTCGATCCGAGGATCACCGCGAGCCCGCCGGTCATGTATTCCAGCGCGTGGTCTCCCACGCCCTCGACGACCGCGGTCGCGCCCGAGTTGCGGACGAGGAACCGCTCACCGACGACACCCGAGATGAACATCGTCCCCGAGGTCGCGCCGTAGCCGATCACGTTGCCGGCGATCACGTTCTCATGAGGCGCGATGGCAGCTCCGCGCGGCGGACGGATCGTGATGTCGCCGCCCGAGAGTCCCTTGCCGACGTAGTCGTTCGCGTCGCCCTCCAGGCGCAGCACGATTCCCGGCGGAAGGAAGGCACCCAGCGACTGTCCTGCGGTGCCGTGCAGCGTCACGTCGATCGTGCCCTCGGGCAGACCGGCGGCGCCGTGCCGGGAGGTCACCTGGTGCCCCAGCATGGTGCCGACGGCGCGCTCGGTGTTGGCGATGGGCAACTCGACTACGACAGGCTCGCCGTTGAGCAGTGCGCCCTTGGCGATGTCGATCAACTGCACGTCGAAGTGCTTCTCCAGCTCGTGATCCTGCGTGCGACCGCTGCGACGCGGTTCGCCCGCCGGGAACACCGGTCCTTCCAGCACCGGGGTCAGGTCGAGTCCTTCGGCCTTCCAGTGCTCGACCGCGGCGTTGACCTCGATGAGGTCGGCGCGGCCGACGATCTCGTCGATCGAGCGGTAGCCGAGCTCGGCGAGGAGCTCACGCACCTCTTCGGCGATGAACTCCATGAAGTTGACGACGAACTCCGGCTTGCCCGTGAACCGCTCGCGCAGCACCGGGTTCTGGGTCGCGACGCCCACCGGGCAGGTGTCGAGGTGGCAGACGCGCATCATGATGCACCCGCTGACCACGAGTGGCGCGGTAGCGAAGCCGAATTCCTCCGCACCCAGCAGCGCGCCGATGATCACATCGCGGCCGGTCTTGAGCTGACCGTCGACCTGCACCACGACGCGGTCGCGCATGCCGTTGAGCATGAGCGTCTGCTGTGTCTCGGCGAGACCGAGCTCCCACGGCGTTCCCGCGTGCTTGAGGGAGTTCAAGGGACTCGCGCCCGTTCCGCCGTCGTGGCCGGAGACCAGGATGACGTCGCTGAGCGCCTTGGCCACGCCGGCCGACACCGCGCCGATACCCGACTGGCTCACGAGCTTCGTGTGGATGCGCGCCTCGGGGTTCGCCCGCTTCAGGTCGAAGATGAGCTGCTTGAGGTCTTCGATCGAGTAGATGTCGTGGTGCGGCGGCGGGGAGATGAGGCCGACGCCGGCCGTCGCATGACGGGTGCGGGCCACCCACGGGTACACCTTGGTCGGCGGCAGCTGGCCGCCCTCGCCGGGCTTGGCGCCCTGAGCGAGCTTGATCTGGATGTCGTCCGACTCGGTCAGGTACAGGCTGGTCACGCCGAAGCGCCCGGAGGCCACCTGCTTGATCGAGCTGCGGCGCTGGGGGTCGAGCAGCCGGTCCGGATCCTCGCCGCCCTCACCGGTGTTCGACTTGCCGCCGATGCTGTTCATCGCGATCGCGAGCGTCTCGTGTGCCTCACGGGAGATCGAGCCGTAGCTCATGGCTCCCGTGGAGAAGCGCTTGACGATCGCGGACACCGGCTCGACCTCGTCCAGCGGCACGGGCTTGCGGGTTCCGGTTCGCAGCTGGAACAGGCCGCGCAGCGTCTTCAGCTCGGCAGCCTGCTCGTCGACGAGCTTCGTGTACTCGCGGAAGATGTCGTAGCGCCGGGTGCGGGTCGAGTGCTGCAGCTTGAACACCGTCTCCGGGTTGAAGAGGTGCGGCGAGCCGTCGCGCCGCCACTGGTACTCGCCGCCGGTCCACAGCCGCTCGTGCGCACGTGCCGCGGCATCTTCCGGGTAGGCGTAGTCATGACGCGCCTGGTTCTCGGCGAAGATCTCTTCGATGCCGATACCACCGAGCTTGGACTCGGTGCGGGTGAAGTACGCGTCGATGAACTCTTGGCTGAGGCCGATCGCCTCGAACACCTGGGCACCCGCATACGACGACACCGTGGAGATGCCCATCTTCGACATGATCTTGAGCACACCCTTGCCCAGCGCGTAGATCAGGTTCTTGACGGCCTTCTCGGGCGTGATCCCGGTGATGTAGCCGGTGCGCACCAGGTGCTCGACCGACTCCATCGCCAGGTACGGGTTGACGGCGGAGGCGCCGTAGCCGATCAGCGTGGCGACGTGGTGCACCTCGCGCACATCGCCGGCTTCGACGATCAGGCCCACCTTCATCCGGTTCTCACGGCGGATGAGGTGGTGGTGGATCGCCGAGACCATGAGCAGCGAGGGGATCGGCGTCAGGTCCTTGTTCGAGTCGCGGTCGGACAGGATGATGAACTCGGTGCCGTTCTCGATCGCTTCATCGACCTCTGCGCACATCTCGGTGAGCCGGTCCTGCAGCGTCTGGGGGCCGGCGTCGAAGTGGTAGAGACCGCGGATAGTCGCACTCGACCGACCGGGCATGGCCTTGTCGATGTGACGGATCTTCGCGAGCTCATCGTTGTCGATGACGGGGAAGTCCAGCGACACCGTGCGCGTGTGCTCCGGACCCCAGGAGAGCAGGTTGCTCTCGGGGCCGAGGCCCAGCTTGAGGCTCGTGACGACCTCTTCGCGGATCGAGTCCAGGGGCGGGTTCGTGACCTGCGCGAACTGCTGCGTGAAGTAGTCGAACAGCAGACGCGGACGCTTGCTGAGCACGGCGATCGGAGTGTCGGATCCCATGGCGCCGAGCGGCTCGACACCGGTCTGCCCCATCGGGGTGAGGAGGATGCGGACCTCTTCCTCGGTGTATCCGAACGTGCGCTGACGACGGGTGATCGACGCGGGCGGGTGCACGATGTGCTCGCGCTCGGGGAGCTCGGCAAGCCGGACGGCGCCGGCATCCAGCCACTCCTGCCACGGGTGCATCGTGGCGAGGTCGTGCTTGATCTCGCTGTCTTCGACGATGCGACGCTGCGAGGTGTCGACCAGGAACATCTTGCCCGGCTGCAGGCGTCCGCGACGCTTGATGCGCTCCGGCTCGAACTGCAGCACGCCGGTCTCGGAGCCGATCACGACCAGGCCGTCGGTCGTCTCGGTCCAGCGTCCGGGGCGCAGACCGTTGCGGTCCAGCGTGGCGCCGACGAGCGTGCCGTCGGTGAAGATGAGGGCGGCCGGACCGTCCCACGGCTCCATCTGGTTGGAGTGGTACTCATAGAACGAGCGCAGCTCCGGCGTGATGTCGGCCTGCTTCTCGTACGCCTCGGGAACCATCATCATGATGGCGTGCGGCAGACTGCGCCCGGTCAGGGTCAGCAGCTCGAGCACCTCGTCGAACGACGCGGAGTCGCTGGCGCCGTCGGTGCAGATCGGGAGCAACGGCTGGATGTCGCCGAGCAGCTCGGACTCGAGCTGCGACTGGCGGGCGCGCATCCAGTTGCGGTTGCCGCCGACCGTGTTGATCTCGCCGTTGTGGGCGAGCATGCGCAGCGGCTGCGCCAGAGGCCACGACGGGAAGGTGTTCGTGGAGTAGCGGGAGTGCACGACGGCCAGCTCCGAGGCGAGGCGTTCGTCCTGCAGATCGGGGTAGAACGGCTCGAGCTGCAGCGTGGTGACCATGCCCTTGTAACCGAGGGTGCGGGCCGAGAGCGAGACGAAGTAGGCGCCGAGCTCATGGCCGGCGCGCTTGCGGAGCCGGTAGGCGACGCGGTCGAGGGCGATGCCCGTGAGCGGTGCATCGGTGTGGGTCGCTCCGCCGGCGCTGACGAACAGCTGCTCGAAGGCGGGACGCGCCTCATCGGCGAGCTTGCCGAGATTCTCGTTGGCGGTGGGGACCTCGCGCCAGCCGAGGACGCGGAGTCCTTCGGAGCGGGCGATCTTCTCGATCCCGGCTTTCTGCTGGCGGCGCTCGCTCGAGTCGCGAGGCAGGAAGGCCAATCCAGCGGCGTACTCCCCCACGGGCGGCAGTTCGAAGCCGACGACTGCGCGGAGGAACGCATCGGGCATCTGCGTCAGGATGCCGGCGCCGTCCCCGGTGCCCGCGTCGGAACCGATGGCTCCGCGGTGCTCCAGGTTGCGCAGGGCCTCGAGGGCCAACGCGATGATGTCGTGCCCGGCTTCGCCGCGCAGGGTCGCGACCATGGCGAGGCCGCAGGCGTCCTTTTCGAACGCCGGGTTGTACATGCCCTGCTTCGGGGGGTAGGCGCCGGACGCGCCGTAGGGTGGCTGGAAGTACACCAGTTACCGTCCTCAGATCTTCAGTGAAACCCGGGGACGACGTCGGCCCGCTCGTTCAGTGCAATGGTTCTCCCGCCACGAGGTGGCGTTTTTATCGGGAGCCGTTCTCGCTCGTGGGAGCAGTGCTTGTGGCAGTGGCTCCTGCGGTGACTTCCTCGGTCGGAGGCTCGCTCACGTCCACGAAGTCAGAGGGATTGTTCTGCGATTGTACATCAGCGTCGGCGTCGACCTTCTCGCGGCCCGGCTGGTACGGTGACGGCTCGAGACCGGGGTGACGACGCGTCTGCACGACGAGGATCACGAGTCCGACGACGACTCCGATGATCGCTGCCCAGACGTTGCTGCGCAGCCCCAGGATGATCTCGCTCGGATCGATGCGGATCGACTCCCAGACGATGCGGCCCGCGCTGTACCAGATGAGGTAGATCGCGAACAGGCGACCCCACTGGAAGAAGAGCTTGCGGCCGAGCCACAGGAGGACCAGCACACCCAGACCGTTCCAGATGATCTCGTAGAGGAAGGTCGGGTGGAAGAGGGTGCCTTCCGGCAGACCGGCCGGGAACGCGGAGTTCGTCGACTCGATCTCCAGTCCCCACGGCAGGCCTGTGGGAAGGCCGAACAGTTCGTGGTTGAACCAGTTGCCGAAACGGCCCATGGCCTGAGCCAGCAGCAGACCGGGCGCCAGCGCGTCGGCGAACGTCCAGAAGCGGATGCCCGTCCAACGGCAGCCGAAGTATGCGCCGATCGCGCCGCCGATGAGGGCGCCGAAGATCGCGATGCCGCCCTCCCAGATGGCCCACACCGAACCGGGTTCGAACGGGTTCCAGGTGTTCCTGCCCTCGCCGAAGTAGAAGTTCGGGTGCGTGAGCACGTGGAAGATTCGGGCGCCGATGATCGCCAGCGGCACGGCGAGGATCGAGATGTCGATCACGACCCACGGCTCCGCTCCGCGCTTGGTCAGGCGGTAGTTGGTCAGCAGCGTCGCCGCGATGATGCCCGCGATGATGCACAGCGCGTAGAAGTGGATCCGTACGGGTCCGAGGTCGATGTACGACACCGGAGGGCTCGGGATGCTGGCGAGCACGCTGGTGACGGTGCTGGGGAACGCGAGTGACATGAGTGCGATTCTAGTTCTCGGTTTCGGGGCGCGCCGACGAGGTGCCGGCTGCCAGGTTTCGGGTGACCTCGGCGAGGGCGGGGACGCCGCCGTCACGGAGAGCGCGGACCAGTGCGGTCCCGACGATGGCGCCGTCGGCGTACTCCGAGACACCGGCGATCTGTTCGGCGGTGGAGATGCCGATGCCCACGCACGCGCGGTGCGCTCCGTGTGCGCGGAGGCGTCCGACCAGGGTACGGGCGGCGCGGTCGAGTTCGGCGCGCTCTCCCGTGATTCCCATCGTCGAGACGGTGTAGACGAAACCGGTGGACGACTTCACCACCAGGTCGAGCCGCTCGTCGGAGGAGGTGGGGGCTGCGAGGAACACCCGATCGAGACCGGTCCGCTCACTGGCGGCGATCCACTCCCCTGCCGCGTCGGGGGTGATGTCGGGTGTGATGAGCCCCGCGCCACCCGCGGCGAGCAGGTCGTCGGCATAGCGGTCGACGCCGTACTGCATGACCGGGTTCCAGTACGTCATCACGAGGACGGGTACGTCGGTGGCCGCGGTGATCGCACGGATCGCTGTGAAGAGGTCGGCCATCCGGAACCCCGCGGCGAGAGCCGTGGTGGTCGCTTCCTGGATGATCGCGCCGTCCATCACCGGGTCGCTGTACGGCGGGCCCAGCTCGATGATGTCGACGCCGTTCTCGGCGAGGGCGATGGCGGCCTGGATGCTGGTCTCGAGGTCGGGGAAACCGACCGGGAGGTATCCGACGAAGGCGCTGCGACCGGCGTCCTGTGCGCGCTGGATCGCCTGTTCGACGCGACTCATAGCTGAGGCTCCCCCTTCGAGGCCGTCTCTTCGGCCTCGCTCTCGTCGTCGACGTCGTGCGCGAGAGCGGCTTCGTCGTACAGCTCGAAGTAGCGCGCCGCGGTGTCCATGTCTTTGTCGCCGCGGCCGGAGAGACAGATCGCGATGAGGCCGTCCGGGCCGAGGTCACGCCCGATCCGCAGAGCGCCGGCGAGGGCATGCGCCGATTCGATGGCCGGGATGATGCCCTCCGTGCGGCTGAGCAGCCGCAGCGCCTGCATGGCCTCGTCATCGGTGGCCGGGATGTACTCGGCGCGTCCGATGTCGGCGAGCCACGAGTGCTCCGGACCGACTCCCGGATAGTCGAGCCCCGCGGAGATGGAGTGCGACTCGATGGTCTGGCCGTCTTCGTTCTGCAGCACGTAGGTCTTGGCACCGTGCAGCACGCCGGGTCGTCCGCGCTCGATCGAGGCCGCGTGCTTCTCGGTGTCGACGCCGTCACCGGCTGCCTCCACGCCGTAGAGCTTGACGCCCTCATCGTCGAGGAACGCGTCGAACATGCCGATGGCGTTGGATCCGCCACCCACACAGGCGACGACCGCATCCGGGAGCCGACCGACCTCGTCGAGCAGTTGCGCGCGGGCCTCTTCGCCGATGATCTTCTGGAAGTCGCGGACCATCGCCGGGAACGGGTGCGGACCGGCGGCGGTGCCGAAGATGTAGTTGGTCGTCTCGACCGATGCCACCCAGTCGCGGTAGGCATCGTTGATCGCGTCCTTGAGCGTGCGCGAACCCGAGGTGACCGGGATGACCTCCGCGCCGAGCAGGCGCATACGGGCGACGTTGAGCGCCTGACGCTCGGTGTCGACCTCGCCCATGTAGATCGTGCAGTCCAGACCGAACAGTGCGGCGGCGGTCGCCGTGGCGACACCGTGCTGTCCGGCACCCGTCTCGGCGATCACGCGGGTCTTGCCGAGCCGCTTCGTGAGCAGCGCCTGACCGAGCACGTTGTTGATCTTGTGCGATCCCGTGTGGTTCAGGTCTTCACGCTTGAGGAAGACGCGCGCACCCCCGGCGTGCTCTGCGAACCGCGGCACCTCGGTGATCGCCGAGGGGCGGCCCGCATACGAGCTCAGGAGGTGTGCGAGCTCGTCCCGGAAGGCCGGGTCGACTATCGCCTCCTCATACGCGACGGTCAGCTCGTCGATCGCGGCGATGAGCGACTCGGGCATGAAGCGCCCGCCGAACTCGCCGAAGAAGGGGCCGTGCTGGTCGCGCAGGCTCATCATGCCTCCAGGAAACTCTTGAGGGTGGCGACGGGATCGCCGGTCACGAGCGCCTCGCCGATCAGGACGACGTCAGCGCCGGCGGAGCGGTAATGCACGACGTCGGCGGGCGTGAGAACCGCGGATTCGGCGATCTTCACCGCGGTCGTCGGGATGCGGTCGACCAGGCGTCCGAACAGGTCGCGGTCGAGTTCGAGGGTCTTCAGATCGCGGGCGTTCACACCGATCAGCGGTGCGCCCAGGTCGATCGCGGCCTCGAGCTCATCGGCCGAGTGCGTCTCGACGAGGGGTGTCATACCCAGCTCGCCGATGAAGCCGAACAGATCGCGAAGGACATCGGGTTCGAGACCGGCGACGATCAGCAGCACCAGATCAGCGCCCGCTGCCCGTGCCTCGAGCACCTGGTAGCGGGTGGCGATGAAGTCCTTGCGCAGCACCGGGAGCGACACTCGGGCGGTGACGGCCTCGAGGTCGGCGAGACTGCCGCCGAAGCGACGCTCCTCCGTGAGCACGCTGATCGCCGAGGCTCCACCCGTCTCGTACAGGGAGGCCTGCAGAGCAGGGTCGGGGATCTCGGCGAGTGCGCCACGCGACGGGCTCGCCCGCTTGACCTCGGCGATGATCTTGACGCGATCGGCCGGGGCGAGGAACGAGAGTGCGTCCTTCGCGGCCGGGCGCGCAAGCGCCGCGCGTTCGACCGCATCCAGCGGGCGCGACAGAGCACGACGCTCAGCGTCTGCGACTGCGCCGGCCGTCAGGTCGGCGAGCACCATTAGTGCGCCTTCGGAGCGTACTTCGGACCCTTCACGCCGTAACCGGCCCTCGCGAGCACCCAACCCGCGATCGCACCGATCGGGACGAGCACCAGAGAGATCATGACGAGCACCGGCTGCTCGAAGCAGAATGCGACAGTCGCGGCGGCGACGCCGACCAGCATGATGACCACGGCGGTCCAGGCTGCAGGCGAGTGTCCGTGGCCGGGATCGGCGATCGGGTTGGTCATGTTCTCCTCCGGGGGACGACGTGCAGTTCGGAATCAGTCTATCGGGGTCAACGCGTCGGATCGGTTCCCCGGGACAGCTCGTCCCAGGAATCGACCGCGTCCACCGGGCCGTCGTGCGCGGCCTCGACGTGGTCGGTGCGGTACCGCCGCCCACCCGCCTTCCAGCCACGCCAAGTCGTGAGGACCACCACCGACGCGACGAGCAGGATCACCCATCCGACGAGGGCGATGTACGGCCACGCCGACGGCACGATGCTCGTGACGACCTCGTGGACAGCGCCACCACCGGCGAGACCCGTGACCTCGGTCACTGTCGCGGCGACGGCGTCGAACGGTTCGGTGAGGAGGAGCTGGATCGTCGACCAGCCGAGGAACAGCGCCGTCGCGGCCGCGAGCACGCCGAAGACGAGGCGCACGACCTTGCCGGAGATGGCGAGTGCCGCCCCGAGGGCGAGCACCGCGAGGCTGAGCGGAGCGAGCAGTACCAGGGCCGAGGCTCCCGGAACCAGGATCGCTTCGCCGGCATCCGCACGCTCCACCGTCAACCACGTCTGGGTCGACGAGATGATGCCGATCGCCCCGGCGAGCAGGAAGCCGGAGACAGAGAGCGAGCGACCGCGCTGCGCGAGGCTCATGACTGATCCGCTCCCGTCGTCGCCTCGAGGTCGGTGGTGTCGAAACAGGTGCGCGTGCCGGTGTGACACGCGGGGCCGGTCTGCGCGACCAGGAGCAGGATGGCGTCGCCGTCGCAGTCGAGGCGCGCCTCGTGAACCACCTGGATGTGGCCCGACGTGTCGCCCTTGCGCCAATACTCCTGGCGGGATCGGGACCAGTAGGTCGCCCGCCCTGAGGTCAGCGTGCGCCGCAGCGCCTCGGCATCGACCCACGCGAGCATCAGCACCTCATGCGTGTCGAACTGCTGCACGATCACCGGCGCGAGCCCGTCTGCGTTGAAGGCGACCTGGGCGATGCGCTCTTCCACGGAGGTCATCGGACCACCACCCCTTCTGCGCGCAGGGCGTCCTTGACGTCGCCGACGGTGAGCGCCCCCGTATGGAAGACGCTCGCCGCGAGCACGGCATCGGCTCCGGCCTTGATGGCCGGCGCGAAATCGGAGACCTGACCGGCACCGCCCGAAGCGATGACGGGCACGGAGGCCGCTTCCCGCATGAGTCGTACGAGCTCGAGGTCGAACCCGTCGCGCGTGCCGTCGGCATCGATCGAGTTGACCAGCAGCTCACCGGCGCCGCGCTCGACGGCCTCTCGCGCCCAGGCGACCGCGTCGAGGGTGGTCTGCGTGCGACCGCCGTGCGTCGTGACGACGAAGCCGGAGGGCGTGGTCGGCGCACGCTTCACGTCGAGCGACAGGACGAGCACCTGTGCACCGAAGCGGTCGGCGATCTCGCCGATCAGCTCGGGGCGTGCGATGGCGGCCGAGTTGACCCCCACCTTGTCGGCGCCGACCGAGAGCAGCCGGGCGACGTCTTCGGCGCTGCGCACTCCCCCGCCGACCGTGAGCGGCACGAAGACCTGCTCGGCGGTGCGCTGCACGACGTCGTAGGTCGTGGCTCGCGCATCGACCGTCGCGGTCACGTCGAGGAACGTGATCTCGTCGGCCCCCTGCGCCGCGTAGTGCCTGGCGAGTTCGACCGGGTCGCCCATGTCGCGCAGGTTCTCGAAGTTCACGCCCTTGACGACACGGCCTTCGGCCACATCCAGACACGGGATGACACGACTGGCGAGGGCCATCAGAGCCTCGCGTTGTGGATGGCGGTGACCAGGATGGCGCGGGCGCCGAGGGCATAGAGCGCATCCATGACCGGGTTGACCCGCGTGCGCGCGACCATGACGCGTACGGCCACCCATTCCGGGTCACGCAGCGGTGAGACGGTCGGCGACTCCACGCCACCGGCGATCTTCACGGCCTCATCGAGCAGAGCGACCGGCAGGTCGTAGTCGATCATCACGAAGCGGCGAGCGACCATGACGCCGCGAAGCCGGCGCAGGAGCGTCTCGGCACCCTCGGCATCGGTGGGGCCGGCGATGAGCACGGCCTCGGACTGCAGGATGACCGGACCGAAGACCTCGAGCCCGGCCTGGCGGAGTGTGGTCCCCGTCTCGACGACATCGGCGACCGCGTCGGCCACACCGAGTCGGACGGCCGATTCGACCGCTCCGTCGAGCGGAACGAGGTCTACCGCGATGTCGCGCTCGTCGAGGAACGCGTCGACCAGCCCCGGGTAGGAGGTGGCGATGCGCAGTCCGTCGAGCTCGGCCACGTCGGTGTAGCGACCGGTGGGTGCCGCGAAGCGGAACGTGGATCCCGCGAAGCCGAGAGCCTCGATCTCGCGTGCGCCGGGCATGCGGGCGTCGAGCAGCAGGTCACGACCCGTGATGCCCACATCGATCGCACCGGAACCGACGTAGGTCGCGATGTCCTTGGGGCGGAGGAAGAAGAACTCGACGTCGTTCTCGGCGTCGATGACATGCAGGGTCTTGGGGTCCCGGCGTCCGGCGTAGCCCGCCTCGGCGAGCATGTCGGCGGCGGTCTCGGAGAGCGAGCCCTTGTTGGGAACGGCGATGCGCAGCATGGAGTGCTTTCAGTTCGAGAGGAGAGGAACGGAGCGCATCACAGATGTCGGTAGACGTCTTGCAGGCTGAGACCCTTCGCGAGCATCATCACCTGGACGTGATAGAGGAGTTGCGAGATCTCCTCGGCGGCGGCCTCATCGGACTCGTACTCCGACGCCATCCACACCTCGGCGGCCTCTTCGACGATCTTCTTGCCGATCGTGTGCACGCCGCCGTCGAGCTCGGCGACCGTGCCCGATCCTTCGGGACGGGTCTCGGCCTTGACGCTGAGCTCGGCGAACAGCTCGTCGAAAGTCTTCACGATTCCAGGCTACCGGCTCGGGCGAGGTCTCTCAGCCGGGTGACGGCCGCTTCGATGTCGTCGGCGCCGTACACGGCCGAACCTGCGACGAAGGTGTCTGCTCCGGCGGCGGCGGCGTACTCGATCGTGCTGTCCGAGATACCGCCGTCGACCTGGAGCCAGACGGAGGAGCCGCGCCGACGCGCCTCCTTCGCCAGGGAGCGGAGCTTCGGCATCGTCTCGGGCATGAAGCTCTGTCCGCCGAATCCCGGCTCGACCGTCATCACGAGGATCTGATCGAACTCGTCGAGCACGTCGAACAGCGAATCGACCGGGGTTTCCGGCTTCACCGCGACGCCGGCGCGGGAACCGACGTCGCGCAGGCGCCGGGCGAGGGCCACAGGATCGGCGGCGGCCTCGAGGTGGAACGTGACGCTCGCCGCGCCGATCTCGGCATACTCGGGTGCCCAGCGCTCCGGGTCGGTGATCATCAGGTGCACGTCGAGCGGGATCGGGCTGGTCGCCTGGATGCGCTCGACCATCTGCGGTCCGAACGTCAGGTTGGGGACGAAGTGGTTGTCCATCACGTCGACGTGCGCGAAGTCCGCTGTCGCGATGCGGGCGAGGTCCGCCTGCATGTTCACGAAGTCGGCGGCGAGGATGCTGGGGTTGATGCGCGGTGCGCGAGGCAGATCCACGGTCCTAGTCTTCCTTCCCTGTGGTGTTGACGGTTGCGGAGCGCTGCAGGAGCGCGAGGAACATCGCATCGGTACCGTGTCGATGCGGCCAGAGCTGTGCGCTGCCGGAACCGGAGCGCCCCTCGGACGCGAGGTCGATCGGCGACCGCGAGACGTCGGCGATCGCTGCGCGCGCATCGAGCTCGACGATGTCGGTGCGCCCGCGCAGCACCTCCTGCACGACGCCCGTGGTCTCGGCGAGGTGGGGCGAGCATGTGACGTATGCGACGATCCCGCCCGGGGCGAGCGCGTCGAGCGCGGCGGAGAGCAGCTCCACCTGGAGCGGTACGAGCTCGGCCACGTCGGCGGGTGACTTGCGCCACCGAGCCTCGGGCCGGCGGCGCAGCGCACCCAGCCCCGTGCACGGCGCGTCGACGAGGATCCGGTCGAACTCGCCGGCACGCGAGGCCGCGATCTCGCGGCCGTCCTGCTCGTGCACCACGATCTCGCCGGGGACAGCGCGGAGCGCCTTGCGCACCAGGCGCGCGCGGACGGGGACGACCTCGTTGGCCTCGAGGACGACATCCTTCTCGAGCGCGATCGCCGCCAGGAGCGCGGTCTTCCCACCCGGGCCGGCACAGAGATCGAGCCACCGCTCCCCCGCGGCGATCGGTGAGACTCCGGCCAGGGCGAGCGCGACGAGCTGGGAGCCCTCGTCCTGCACGCGCACCGTGCCGCCGGAGGCCTCGACCGACAGACGCGGATCGCCACCGGGAGAGGCGAAGGCCGTCGGGGCGTAAGGCAGACGAGGTTCGCCGGGCTCCGCGAGACCGGGCAGGGCGACGAGCGTCACATCGGGCGAGGCGTTGTCGGCCTCGAGGAGGGCGTCGAGCTCGGCGTCGCGACCTTCCGCCGCAAGGGCGCGACGGAGCGCCCGGATCACCCAGACCGGATGTGCGGAACGCAGCGCCAGGCGCTCGTCGTCGGAGCGCGCCTGCTCTTCGATGCGCTCCTGCCAGGCCTCCGCCGAATCCCGGGTGATGCGCCGCAGAACCGCGTTCGCGAAACTCGACGCACCGCGACCTGATTCGATGGCGACCAGGTTCACCGACTCGTTCACCGCGGCGTGCGAGGCGACACGTGTCGCGAGCAGCTGGTGCACCGCGAGCCGGAGCGCATCGAGAACCGCCGGGTCGATGCCGTCTGTCGCACGATCTGCCGCCGAGGCGATGATCGCGTCATAGGTCCCGAGCCGTCGCAGGGTCCCATAGGTCAGCTCGGTCGCGAGCGCCGCGTCCTGAGGCGTGAGCTTCGCGTCGGCGATGGCCGAGGGAAGCACGAGGTTCGCGTACGCGTCGGTCTCGGAGACGGCACGCAGAACGTCGTAGGCCACCCGTCTCGCGGGCTGCACGGTGCGAGCGGGACCGCGCTGACCGCCGCGATGCCCCTCCGCCGAGCTCTGGGAGCCGCGGGGTCGACCGATCGACGGCGTGCTTCGACGGTTGCGTCGCTCGTCGCTCATGATCCGGCCACCAGCTCATCTCCCCCGCGCAGGCCGTGCCACCAGTCGACCGCGTTCATCGCTCCCTTGCCCGCAGGCTGCACCCTCGTGACGGCGAGTGCCCCGGTGCCCGTACCGATGTGCAGAGCGGTCTTGGTACCCCGGAGTCGTCCGGGGGGCAGCGATTCGGCATCCGTTGCCGGAGCCGCCTCGAGTACCTTGAGGGGCTGACCGGCGACGGTCGTGTGCGCTCCCGGCTCGGGAGTCACGCCGCGGAAGCGGGCGAACACGGCGTCGAGCGGCTGGTCCCAATCGAGCAGTCCGTCGGCGAGCGTGAGCTTGGCGGCGAAGGTCGGCTCGCCCTGCTGCGGAACCGCCCGCGCCGTGCCGTCCGCGATGGCGGAGACCACATCGGCCGTGAGCTCTGCTCCGTCCAGCGCGAGCGCCTCGAGCGCCTCTCCTGCGGTCGCCGTCTCGGGAAGGTCGATCTCCCGCATGGCGAATACGTCACCGGCATCCAGCTCGGCGACGAGCTGGAACACGCTCGCACCGAGCACCCGATCCCCCGCGATGAGTGCGCGCTGCACGGGGGCGGCTCCCCGCCATGCGGGCAGCAGAGAGAAGTGCAGGTTGATCCACCCGGCGGTCGGGGCGGAGAGCAGCGGCTCGCGCACCAGCCCGCCGTACGCGACGATCACTCCGAGCTCGACCTGCAGCGCCGAGATCTCGGCTGTCGCGGCCTCGTCGAGCCGCGCCGTCTTGATCACGGGAAGACCCAGCTCGACGGCGGCCTGGGCGACCGGAGACGGCGTCAGCACCCGCCTTCTCCCGAGCGGGGCATCGGGTCGCGTGACGACCGCGGCGATGTCGTGCGAGGTCGCGAGACGTCGCAGGGTGGGCACGGCGGCAGCGGGTGTGCCGGCGAAGACGAGGCGCATGAAGGTTCTCCGGAAGGGTCAGAGCTCTGGTTCGAGGATATCGAGGCGGACGGAGAGCGTGCTCTTGGTCGCACGCCCCTTTCTGCGGCGGCCACTCACTGCTTCGGCGACGACAGCGGCGCGCAGGGCGGTCGCCACGCGAGGGCCCGAGCCGTAGTCGAACCTCACGAGGGCTCGCACCCGAGGGGGAACGTCGTCGGACTCGACGGGGACAGGGCCGAGTACGGCATCCCCGGGTAGGGCGAGCTCGGTGAGGGCGGCGAGAGCGTTCGCGACCGCCGGAACCGAGCCCTGGACCAGAGCCACTCTGGTCGTCGGGGGCATGTGCAGCGGCGCCCTGCTCTCCAGCTCAGACCGCGCGTGGCCTGCCTGGTTCCAGGTCGCGAGTGCCTTCGCCGCCGCACCGTTGACACCGACGAGATGGATCGGAGCGCCGGGCGCGGCCAGGGCGGTCGCGTTGGACCACCATCGCAGACAGGATTCCGCGACTCGCAGGTCGGGCGCCTGGAGCATGCGAGGGCCGTCGAGGAGGACGACGGCACGGTATCCGCCCTCCGCGATCGGCTCCGCGCCGCGGGTCGCGACCACGAGTGCGGGTTTGGCCGGCACGCGCTCGACCGGGTGCGCACTGTCGGCGACGATCACGCGTACACCCGGGAACGCCCGCCCGAGCTCGTCGGCGGTGCGCTCGCTCCCTGAGGAGGCGAGTCGCAGCTTGGTCGAGGAGCACGCAGGGCACGCCCAGGCGCTGGCTGCCCGGCCACACCAGCCGCACACGGGCACTGCACCCCGATGCTTCGCGCCGAGCGGGCCGCCGCAGTGGGCGCATCGCGCCGGCGCGCGGCACTCGGCACAGACGAGCGAGGGCGAGAAGCCGGGTCGCGAGACCTGAACGAGCACCGGCCCCTCGGCCGCTGCGGTGCGCGCGGCGAGGAAGGCGGAGGACGGCATCCGCTGGGCCGTCGGCTGCTCCATCTCCTGCGGTGTGCTGAGCACGACGCGAGGAAGCACGCGGCGTGCCGCCCTCACATCCTGCAGCCAGCCGAGAACCACGAGGCGCTCCACATCCGTGGTGCGGGTGTGTCCCGCGAAGAGCAGCGCCGACCCCTCGAGCTCCTGTCGAAGGAGAGCCGCGTCGCGAGCGTTGACATACGGAGCGAGCGGCTCCCCCAGGAGCGGATCGCCGTCGTCCCAGATCGCGACCATCCCCGCCACGACCGGGGAGTACACGGCCGAGCGGTTGCCCACCACGATGCACGGCGCATCCTCGAGCGTGCGCAGGAATCCGCGGTAGCGGTCGGGATTCGTCTGCCGGGAGTCGTGGCGCACGACCGCTCCGGTGGGGACGAGAGCGTCGAGCGCAGCGAGGAGCCTGTCGAGATCACGGCTGTCGGGGACGACGATGATCGACGACTTGCCCGCCGCGAGCATCCGGGCCGCGGAAGATGCCAGCAGTCGGGCCCACCCCTGCAGGCCATCGACGAGCTGAGGAATCGCCTCCACAGCGGCGCGTCCGCCCGAGTCGAGCACGGCCCCGAGGCCCTCGTACAGTCCGACGGTGCCCTCGGCCACCGCGAGCGCATCCGGGTCGGGCGTCTCCGCCGGCGCATCGGCGGTCCACGCCTTCTCGACACGCACCTGACGCTTGGGGATCACCAGGCGCAGCACATCTGAGGCAGAGCCGGCTGCCCGGTCGGCCACCCGGCGCGCGAGCGTGTGCAGACGTTCCGGCAGGACCGGGACCTCCGACACGACGCTCTCCACCTCGGAGAGCGGGCGGTCCGCGTCGTCCTCGGTGCCGATCTCGACGACGTAGCCGTCGATCACGCGCCCAGCGGTGCGCAGCGGCACGCGGACCCGAACCCCGAGCGGGACGTCGCCCAGTTCCGCAGGGAGCGCGTAGTCGAAGAGCCGATCGAGTTGAGGCAGCGGGGAATCGAGGAGCACGCGCGCGATGCGCCGGCTCACCGGAGACATCAGGACCGCGGTCCCATCAGAGCCCGGCAGCGCGGCGCAGTTCTTCGACGCGGTCGGTGCGCTCCCACGTGAAATCAGGGAGTTCTCGACCGAAGTGACCGTACGCGGCCGTCTGGGCGTAGATCGGACGCAGCAGGTCGAGCTGCTCGATGATCGCCTGCGGACGCAGATCGAACACCGACGTGATCGCCTGTGTGATGACCTCGTCGGACACCTTGCCGGTGCCGAAGGTCTCGACGTAGAGACCGACCGGACGTGCGACACCGATCGCATAGGCGATCTGCACCTCGAGCCTGTCTGCGAGTCCCGCTGCCACCGCGTTCTTCGCCACCCATCGGGTCGCGTAGGCGCCGGAGCGGTCGACCTTCGACGGGTCCTTGCCGCTGAAGGCTCCTCCGCCGTGGCGGGAGGCGCCACCGTAGGTGTCGATGATGATCTTGCGGCCGGTGAGCCCGGCGTCTCCCTTGGGGCCACCGGTCACGAAGGGACCGGCCGGGTTGATGTAGAGGGTGACGTCGTCGAGGTCGAGACCGGTCGTGGCCAGCACGGGGTCGATGACGTGCTCGCGAACCCGCGCCTGCAGGTCTTCCTGCGAGATGTCGGGGTGATGCTGTGTCGAGACCACGACGGCGTCGACCGTCTTCGGGGTGAAGCCGTCGTAACCGAGGGTCACCTGGGTCTTGCCGTCGGGGCGGAGGAACGGCAGAACACCGGAGCGGCGCACCTCCGTCAGCCGCTCGGCGAGCCGGTGCGCGGTCCACGCGGCCATCGGCATGAGCTGCGGCGTCTCGTTCGTCGCGAAGCCGAACATGATGCCCTGGTCGCCGGCGCCGAGGGCGTCGAGCGGATCGACCGACGATCCGTCGCGGTGCTCCTGAGCGCTGTCGACGCCGTGCGCGATGTCGGTCGACTGCTCGCCCACCGAGACACTGACACCGCAGGAGTCGCCGTCGAAGCCGGTCTCACTGGATGTGTAGCCGATGCCGTTCACGACCTGGCGGACGATCGTGGGGATGTCGACGTAGGCCTCGGTGCGGATCTCGCCGGCGACGTGCACGAGGCCCGTCGTGACGAGCGTCTCGACCGCCACGCGGGAGTCTCTGTCCTTGGCGATGAGCCCGTCGAGGATGCTGTCCGAGATCTGATCGCAGATCTTGTCCGGATGCCCCTCGGTGACGGACTCGGACGTGAACAGACGCAGGGCGCTCATCGAAACTCCAGAACGGGACGGACAGAGGGAGGGTGTTGCACCCATTCTGGACCGCGCCTCCGACAGAAGGGAGGCGCGGCCTCGAATATCACTCTGCGTGACGCAGGCGGAGCTTGTCCTCGTTGATCTCGTGCAGTGCGATGGTGAGCGGCTTGTCCTCGACGGAGGAGTCGACCAGCGGGCCCACGTTGTCGAAGAGGTTGCCCTCGTGCAGATCGGAGTAGTAATCGTTGATCTGGCGCGCGCGCTTGGCGGCGTAGATCACGAGCTCGTACTTGGAGTCGACGCGGTCGAGCAGGTTGTCGATGGGGGGATCGATGATGCCGTTGTTGTGTCCGGCCATGGTGAGACCTCCTGGTCAGGCGACGGGATCGTCGCGAAGTCGGTGCGAAATGGCGCGCGAAGACGCTCAGCGCGCAGAGCTTGAAGACAATTCTACGACCTCGCGGGCCGCCGTGGCGACGTCCTCGTTCACGATGAGGTGATCGAACTCGTTTTGAGCGGCGAGTTCGCCCTTCGCGGTGCGCAGTCGACGGGCGCGCTCCTCGGCATCCTCGGTGCCACGGCCGACCAGCCGGTGCACCAGTTCGTCCCAGCTCGGAGGCAGCAGGAAGATGAGCGTCGCGGCGGGTTCTGCGGCGCGCACCTGACGAGCGCCCTGCAGGTCGATCTCGAGCAGCACGGTCTTGCCTGCGGCCAGAGCCTCGTCGATGGGCCCCCGCGGCGTGCCGTAGCGCGACTTGTTGTGGACCACCGCGTACTCGAGGAGTTCCCCGTCGGCGATCAGCCGATCGAACTCCGCGTCGTCGACGAAGTAGTAGTGCACGCCGTGGATCTCGCCGGGGCGCGGGGGCCGTGTGGTCGCTGACACCGAGAGGTGGATCTCCGGGTTGTGCTCGCGGATGTGCGCGGCGACCGTGCCCTTGCCGACCGCGGTGGGGCCGGCGAGCACGAGGAGTCGACTCCGCGCTCCTCGCGCGCTCGGCGCGGGGAAGCGCGTGTCGAGCCATTCCTCGAGTACCCGGCGCTGACGAGCTCCGAGACCACCGAGGCGCTTGACCGGAGAGATCTGCAGCTCCTCCAGTACCCGGTCGCGCTTGCCGGCACCGATCGCGGGGAGAGCGAGGAGGAAGTCGGTGATGCGCATCGACCCCTCGACGGAGTCGGCATCCGCGGTGGCGCGGTGCAGAACGGTCTGCGGGGTCACCACCCGCATCGTGAGATCGCGCTTCACCGAAGCCCTGGCGCGCCGCCGCTCCACGGCGCGGCGTGCCGCAGCAGCCCTGTCGACTTCGGGAACCGTGCGCTGCGCGTCAGACACCGGCCACCTCGCGGTACTCGGCGGCGCGTGCGGTGATCGCCACGGCCAGATCCGCGGGACCCGCCGAGAGGATGCTGCGGCTCTCGCTCGCGATCACCGCTTCCGACATCGGGCCGAAGCGGCGACGCAGGTCGGCCGGCGTGGCCCCCTGGGCGCCGAAGCCGGGAGCGAGGATGGGAGCTGCTGGGGAGAAGGGTTCGATGCCGGCCAGGGTCCAGTCGACGGTCGCGCCGATCACGAAACCGAAGCTCCCCCACTCCCCTGCCGCTGACTCCGCGGCGTTGCGAGCGGAGACCTCGCTGATGACAGCGGCGGACACCGTCGCACCCGTCGAGCCGGTGGAGCGCTGCAGGAGTTCGGCCTCGGGGTTGCTGGTCGCGGCGAGCACGAACAGCCCCTTGCCGTGGTCGGCGGCCAGCGCAAATGCCCCGTCGAGAGCACCGACTCCGAGGAACGGGTTGACCGTGAGCGCGTCGGCCTCCAGTGGCGAACCCGGAGTCAGCCACGCACGCGCGTAGTCGTCCATCGTCGAACCGATGTCTCCCCGCTTGGCGTCGGCGATCACGACGAGACCGGCCGCGCGTGCCGCTGCGAGAACATCTTCGAGTGCGGCGATGCCCTGGGAGCCGAAGCGCTCGAAGAACGAGACCTGGGGCTTGACGATGCCCACCCGCCCGGAAGCGGCCTCGACCGTGCGCAGGCCGAACTCGCGGACGCCCTGCGCATCGTCGCTCAGCCCCCACGCCGCGAGCAACGCGGCGTGGGGGTCGATGCCGACGCAGAGCGGTCCGCGTGCGTGCAGCGCCGCGCGGACTCGCTCGCCGAAGCGTGCGCTCACAGTGCCGCCTTCCGCTCCAGCGCGTACTCCTGGAGGCTCTTGACCTGGAAGCCCTCGTGGGCCGCGTCCATGCCGCTCACCGCGGCGCCGAGCACGGCCATGGTCGTGAACAGGGCCTTGTCAGCGGCGACCGCTGCCGCGCGGATCTCATACCCGTCGGCACGGGCCGCCCCGCCAGACGGGGTGTTCACGACGATGTCGATCGCCCCCTCGTTGATGAGGTCGACGATGTTCTTCGCCCCGGACTCCTGCGTCGCACTGAACTTCTCGACGACGGTCACGGCGATGCCGTTACGGGAGAGGATCTCGGCGGTGCCCTCGGTCGCGACGATCGTGAAGCCCAGCTGCTGCAGTCGGTGCGCGGGCAGGATCACGGCGCGCTTGTCCGAGTCGGCGACCGAGATGAACACGGTGCCCGAGGTGGGCATGCCGCCGTAGGCCGCGGCCTGGCTCTTCGCGAACGCTGTCGGGAAGTCACGGTCGATGCCCATGACCTCACCGGTGGAGCGCATCTCCGGGCCGAGGATGGAGTCGACCGTCTTGCCGTCGGCCGTACGGAACCGCTTGAACGGGAGCACGGCCTCCTTGACCGACACCGGGGCGTCGAGCGGAACGCGGGATCCGTCCTGCTCCGGCAGCATGCCCTCGGCGCGCAGCTCGGCGATCGTGGAACCGGTCATCACACGGCTCGCGGCCTTGGCCATCGGGATGCCGAGCGCCTTGGAGACGAAGGGCACGGTCCGGCTGGCGCGGGGGTTCGCCTCGATGACGTAGAGCACACCGGCGCTGATGGCGAACTGCACGTTCAGCAGTCCGCGCACGCCGACGCCCTTCGCGATGGCCAGAGTGGCCTCGCGCACGCGGTCCACATCGGTGCGGCCGAGCGAGACCGGAGGCAAGGTGCAGCTCGAGTCGCCGGAGTGGATGCCGGCCTCTTCGAGGTGCTCCATGACGCCGCCGATGTACAGATCGGTGCCGTCGTAGAGCGCGTCCACGTCGAGTTCGATCGCGTCGTCGAGGAAGCGGTCGACCAGGAGCGGCTTGCCCTCCTCGATGACGACCTCGCCCGCGGTGCGCACGAAGTAGTCACGCAGCGACGCGGTGTCGTAGACGATCTCCATGCCGCGTCCGCCGAGCACGAAGCTCGGGCGCACCAGCACCGGGTAGCCGATCTCCTCGGCGATGCGTACGGCGCCCTCGACGTCGATCGCGGTGCCGTTTCGCGGCGCCACGAGCCCTGCCTCGTCGAGCAGACGGGAGAAGAGCTCGCGCTCCTCGGCCAGGTCGATCGCCTCGGGGCTGGTGCCGAGCACCGTGTACCCGGCTGCCTCGATGCCCTTCGCGAGCCCGAGCGGCGTCTGGCCGCCGAGCTGGCACACGACGCCGAGGATGGTTCCGCTCGCGGCTTCCGCGTCGAGCACCTCCAGCACGTCTTCGAGCGTCAGCGGCTCGAAGTACAGGCGGTCGGAGGTGTCGTAGTCGGTTGACACGGTCTCCGGGTTGCAGTTGACCATCACGGTCTCGAAGCCGGCGTCCGACAGCGCGAACGAGGCGTGCACGCACGAGTAGTCGAATTCGACGCCCTGACCGATGCGGTTCGGGCCCGAGCCGATGATGACGACCTTGGTCCGCTCGGACGGTGCCACCTCGGTCTCGTAGTCGTAGCTCGAGTAGTGGTACGGCGTGAGAGCCGGGAACTCGCCGGCGCAGGTGTCGACCGTCTTGTACACCGGGCGGATGCCGAGGCCGTGGCGGACGCCGCGCACCTCTGCCTCGTTCGTGCCGCGGATCTCGGCGAGCTGCGCGTCGGAGAAGCCGTGCTCCTTGGCGTACCGGAGGGTCGCGGCGTCGAGCTCGGGAGCCGTGCGGACGATCTCGGCGACCTCGTTGATCAGCACGATCTGGTCGAGGAACCACGGGTCGATCGCGGTCGCGTCGAAGGCCTGCTCGACGGTCGCTCCCTTGCGCAGCGCCTGCTGCAGCGTCACGATCCGGCCGTCGGTCGGGATCTTCGAGATCTCGAGGAGTTCCTCCACCGAGCGCTCCTCCGGGCCCCAGTGGAAGCTGGATCCGCGCTTCTCCAGCGAGCGGAGCGCCTTCTGCAGCGCGGTCGCGTAGTTGCGGCCGATCGCCATCGCCTCGCCCACCGACTTCATGGTCGTGGTCAGCGTCGCGTCGGCCGCCGGGAACTTCTCGAACGCGAAGCGCGGCACCTTGACCACGACGTAGTCGAGCGTGGGCTCGAAGCTCGCCGGTGTCACGCCGGTGATGTCGTTCGGAATCTCGTCGAGGCGGTAGCCGAGCGCGAGCTTGGCCGCGAGCTTGGCGATCGGGAATCCCGTCGCCTTCGAGGCCAGGGCGCTGGAGCGCGAGACGCGCGGGTTCATCTCGATGACGATGATGCGGCCGTTCGACGGATCAACCGCGAACTGGATGTTGCAGCCACCGGTGTCGACGCCGACGGCACGGATGATGTCGATGCCGATGTCGCGCATCTTCTGGTACTCGCGGTCGGTGAGGGTCAGCGCGGGAGCGACCGTGATCGAGTCGCCCGTGTGCACGCCGACCGGGTCGACGTTCTCGATGGAGCAGACCACGACCGTGTTGTCGGCCGTGTCGCGCATGAGCTCGAGTTCGTACTCCTTCCAGCCGAGGATGGACTCCTCCAGGAGCACCTCGGTGGTGGGCGAGTCGCGCAGGCCCGCACCGGCGATGCGACGCAGGTCGCTCTCGTCGTACGCGAAGCCGGACCCCAGGCCGCCCATCGTGAAGCTCGGGCGGACCACGAGCGGGTAGCCGAGCTCGTCGGCGGCCGCGAGAACCTCGTCCATCGTGTGGGCGATGCGGGAATCCGCCACGTCGGCACCGGCATCGAGGACCAGCTGCTTGAAGATCTGGCGGTCCTCGCCCTTGTTGATCGCCTCGAAGTTCGCGCCGATGAGCTCGACGTCGTACTTCTCGAGGATGCCGTGGTTGTGCAGTTCGATCGCCGCGTTCAGCGCGGTCTGGCCGCCGAGGGTCGGGAGGATCGCGTCGGGGCGCTCCTTGGCGATGATCGTCTCGATGACCTGCCAGGTGATCGGCTCGATGTAGGTCGCGTCGGCGAAGTCGGGGTCGGTCATGATCGTGGCCGGGTTGGAGTTGACCAGGATGACCCGGACACCCTCTTCACGGAGCACGCGGCACGCCTGGGTGCCGGAGTAGTCGAACTCGCAGGCCTGACCGATGACGATCGGGCCGGAGCCGATGACGAGGACGGAGTTGATGTCGTCGCGCTTGGGCATTACTTGGAGTCCTTCTGGCTGGCGATGACCAGGTCGCGGAACCTGTCGAAGAGGTAGTTGGCATCGTGCGGGCCGGCCGCCGCCTCGGGGTGGTACTGCACCGAGAAGGCCGGGATGTCGAGGGCGCGGAGACCCTCGACGACGTTGTCGTTGAGGCCGACGTGGCTGACCTCGACCTTGCCGTAGCCGTTCGGGCTGTCGAAGGAGCCCTCCAGGGGCGCCTCGACCGCGAAGCCGTGGTTGTGGGCCGTGATCTCGACCTTGCCGGTCTGCTTGTCGAGCACCGGCTGGTTGATACCGCGGTGGCCGAAGGGCAGCTTGTAGGTGCCGAGGCCGAGCGCGCGACCGAGCAGCTGGTTGCCGAAGCAGATGCCGAAGAACGGGAGGCCGTCATCGAGCACCGAGCGGAGCAGCTCGACGTGGTCGCCGGAGGCCGCGGGGTCACCGGGGCCGTTCGAGTAGAAGACCGCCACGGGGTCGATCGCCCGGATCTCGTCGATCGTGACATCCTGCGGAAGCACGTGCACCTCGAAGCCGCGGGCGGCGAGGTTGTCGATCGTCGCCTGCTTCACGCCGAGGTCGAGGACGGCGAGGTTGCCGATCCGGTTGCCCATCGCCGTCGTGATGGTCGCGACGTCGACCGAGACCTCGGCGGAGAGGTTGCGTCCCGCCATCTCGGGCGCTTCGCGGACGATGCGCACCTGCTCCTCCGGATCGAGGGCGGCATCCGGGCCGGAGAAGATTCCGCCGCGCATGGAGCCGGCCGAGCGGATGTGGCGGGTGATCGCCCGGGTGTCGATGCCGCTGATGCCCACGATGCCGTCTTCGACGAGCACGTCGTCGAGCGAGGCGTTCGCACGCCAGTTGGAGACCACACGCGAGGGGTCGCGCACGATGTATCCGGAGACCCAGATGCGACGGGATTCCGCATCCTCGTCGTTCATGCCGGTGTTGCCGATGTGCGGTGCCGTCTGCAGGACGATCTGGCCCGCGTAGGAGGGGTCGGTGATCGTCTCCTGGTAACCGGACATGCCGGTCGCGAAGACGACTTCGCCCAGGGTGCGTCCGCGGGCGCCGTAGGCGCGTCCGGTGTGGCGGGTGCCGTCTTCCAGGACGAGGACTGCGGGATCGGGGAGCTGGGCCGCGCGGGCCTGTCCGGGGGGTGTCGAGAGTGTCATGACGTTGCTCCTGTGTCGGGGGCGGCGGGGACGAGCCGCTGCAGGTCGGAGATGAGAGTCCGCGGGTCGCCGGTGGCGAGCCGCAGGTAGCTGTCGACGATCGTGTCGTCGTCGATGTTCCAGGCGATGCGCACGAGGCCACCGGGCTCGACGACCCGGTCGATCGTGACCGTGGCGCGGTCGACGGCGACGAGCCGGGCGCTCGCGAGGAACACCGTCGGCTCGCCGTCGAGGCAGAGGGCGATGCCGCGATCCGTGAGGGCGAGTTCGCCGCGGGCCCGGTACGCGAGGGGCGACACCGCCAGACGCTCGAGCGGCTGCTCGTGCCGTGTCGTCGACACGTACAGCACCTCGTCGCGGCGGGAGACCTCCGCATGCTCCGGAACCCCCAGCGGGGCCGTGAACACGGAGTCGCGGCGGATTCGTCGTCGCCAGGCGAAGAGCATTGTGAGCAGCACCAGGAGCGCGACCGCGATCGTGATCGCGACGGCGAGATCCCGAGCGCTCATGCGCCGAGCTCCTCGACGACGTTGCCGCCGTCGACCGTGAGGACGCCCCCGTGGATCGTGTATTCGACCCGTCCGGGAAGAGCCCTGCCGAGGTACGGCGAGTTCACACTGCGGCCGTGCAGATCCGCTTCGGTGAAGACGCCGTCGACGGAGGCGTCGTAGAGCGTGATCTGCGCCGGCTGACCGACCTCGAGCGGGGTGCCGTGACCGGCGAGTCGGCCGATGCGCGCCGGCGTCGCACTCATCACGCGTGCGACATCGGACCACTCCAGCAGTCCGGTCTGCACCATCGACTGGTGCACGACGCGCAGCGCGCTCTCGAGGCCCACCATGCCGTTCGCGGCAGCCTGCCACTCGCACGCCTTGTGTTCGCTCGGGTGCGGGGCGTGGTCGGTGGCCACGATGTCGATCGTGCCGTCGGCGAGGCCCTCGCGCACGGCGAGCACATCCTCTTCCCGGCGCAGCGGCGGGTTGACCTTGTACCGCGCGTCGTATCCGCGCACCAGCTCGTCGGTCAGCAGCAGGTGGTGCGGGGTGACCTCGGCCGTGACATCGATACCGCGCTTCTTGGCCCAGCGGATGATGTCCACCGACCCCGCGGTGGAGAGGTGGCAGACGTGCAGGCGCGAGCCGACATGCTCCGCGAGCAGCACGTCGCGGGCGATGATCGACTCCTCGGCGACGGCGGGCCAGCCTGCGAGGCCCAGCTCTGCCGAGACCGTGCCCTCGTTCATCTGGGCGCCCTCGGTGAGGCGGGGATCCTGCGCGTGCTGGGCGATGACTCCCCCGAAGGACTTCACATACTCCAGCGCACGGCGCATGATCAGCGGGTCGAACACGCAGAAGCCGTCGTCGCTGAAGACGCGGACCTGCGCGCGGGAGGTCGCCATGGCGCCCAGCTCGGCGAGACGCTCGCCCTTCTGGCCGACGGTGACCGCGCCGATGGGCTGCACGGTGGCGTAGCCGGCTGCTTCACCGAGGGCGAGCTCCTGCTCGACCACACCCGCGGTGTCGGCGACCGGCGAGGTGTTGGGCATGGCGAAGACGGCCGTGAAGCCGCCGGCGGCCGCAGCCCTCGTGCCGGTGAGGATCGTCTCGGACGCTTCGTAGCCCGGCTCGCGCAGATGCGTGTGCAGGTCGACGAGTCCGGGCAGCGCGACGAGTCCCGCCGCGTCGACGACGCGGGCGCCGGAGCGGCTCAACCCGCTGCCGATCTCGGCGATCCGGCCGTCCTCGATGATGATGTCGGCGCTCTCGGCACCGAGAAGCTGTGCGCCGGTGATGACGAGGGTCTCGTTCACAGGTCTCCCCCTCGTTCGTCGTCTCGTTCTCCTGCCAGCAGCAGGTACAGCACCGCCATGCGGACGGACACCCCGTTCGTGACCTGTTCCAGCACCGTCGAACGGGGGGAATCGGCTGCTTCCGAAGAGATCTCCAGTCCCCGGTTCATGGGGCCGGGGTGCATCACAATGCTACCGCCCGGAAGAGCCGCCACTCGCCGCGCGTCCAGGCCCCAGCGGCGGGAATACTCCCGCTCAGTCGGGAAATACGCGGCGTTCATCCGTTCGAGCTGGATGCGCAGCATCATCACCGCGTCCGGCTCGTCCGCCAGCGCGTGATCGAGGTCGTACACGACCCGGACCGGCCAGAGCGAGACGTTCTGCGGAACCAGCGTCGGCGGAGCCACCAGGGTGACCTCGGCGCCGAGCGTGGTGAGCAGCCAGACATTCGAGCGGGCGACCCGTGAGTGCAGGACGTCGCCCACGATCACGACCCGCATTCCGCTCAGGTCCTGGCCGCGGCTGTCGACCCCGAACCGGCGCTTGCGGATCGTGAAGGCGTCGAGCAGCGCCTGCGTCGGATGCTCGTGGGTGCCGTCGCCGGCATTCACCACCCCCGCCGAGATCCACCCGCTGGTCGCGAGGGTCTGTGGCGCACCGGAGCCCGGGTGACGGACCACGACCGCATCGGCACCGATCGCCTCGAGCGTCTGCGCGGTGTCCTTCAGGCTCTCGCCCTTCGAGACGCTGGAGCCCTTCGCGGCGAAGTTGATGACATCGGCGGAGAGTCGCTTGGCGGCGGCTTCGAACGAAATGCGCGTGCGCGTCGAGTCCTCGAAGAAGAGGTTGACGACCGTCTTGCCCCGCAGAGTCGGGAGCTTCTTGACCTCGCGCGACTGCGTGTCGGACATGTCTTCGGCGACGTCGAGGATGCGCAGGGCAGTGGTCCTGTCGAGGGTGCGTGTGTCGAGGAGGTGTCTCATTCGCCGATCGTCACCTCCTCGGCCCCGTCGTTCTCGAGGAGGCGCACGTTGACCCGTTCGGTGCGGGCGGAGGGGATGTTCTTGCCGATGAAGTCCGGCCGGATCGGAAGCTCACGGTGCCCACGGTCCACGAGGATCGCGAGGCGCACGACGGCGGGGCGTCCGATGGACTGGATCGCGTCGAGAGCGGCGCGGATGCTGCGACCGGAGAAGAGCACGTCGTCGACGAGGACGACGGTCTTGCCGTCGATGCCGCCCACAGGGATCTCGGTCGGCTGCGGAGAACGGGTCGGGTGCTTGGCGAGGTCATCGCGGAACAGCGTGACATCGAGCGATCCGACCGGGACGGACTGCTGTGCGATCTCGCTGATCAGCAGGCCGAGTCGGTGGGCGAGAGTGACGCCCCGGGTCGGAATGCCCAGCAGGACGAGGTTCTCGGCGCCTCGATTGGACTCGAGGATCTCGTGCGCGATACGGGTCAGCGCTCGTGAGATGTCGGCTTCGTGCAGCACGGTGCGCATGCTCATCGGCCGCTCCCTTCTCCGCCTCACAGGACGGTGTTAAAGGTTGCTTGTCATGCCAGTGTATCGGAGCGATGAGGCTCCCGAGGGTCAGCTGGCCTCTTGCAGCACCGGATCGGTGACGTCGTCGATCTTCGACGAACGGATCGCGTGACCGGCGGTGGAAAGGCAGCGCCCGGTCTTCAGATCCCACTTCCAGTCGTGCATGCTGCACGTGAGGATCCCGTCTTCGTCGACCGTGCCGGTGCGGGTGAGGTCTGCGCGCAGGTGCGGGCAGCGACGCTGAACGACCCAGTCACCGATCTCGGTGTCTTCGGTCTGGTCGGTCTGCTCCTGATACCAGTTCTCGACGTACTCGATGCGGTCGACCGACAGGCACTTGAGGAACGTGGTGAGGAACTCGTTGAACTTGCCGCTGCGGCCCACGGAGAACTGCATCGAGAGGAAGATCGAGTTCGACCAGTCGATCTCGTGGTCGACGATGTTGGTCGACACCAGATCGGCGGGGATGGTGTACCAGTACACGCACTCTTCGCCCGCGTACTCGCGGACCTTCGCGCGCGGAAAGTCGACGACCATGTCGAGCTCGCCGATGCGGAAGCGCACGCAGCCACCGACGCCGAGCCGGATCGTGCGGGACTTCTTCAGCAGCGGCTCCCACCACGTCTTGAGGGCTTCGAGCATCTCCGCGGGCGGGATGATCTCGGCGCGAGAGGCCTCCTCATCGCGGATCTCCTGCTGTCGGCTCGCGCGCTGCTCCTCGAGGTAGTCCCACTTCTCATCGAAGATGTGCGCGATCTCGGCCTCGGTGTAGAGGGTCTGCTCACTCGTGACTGCTCCCCCATCGACCGTGACCACGGTGCCGGGGATGAAGAGCTGGCCGTCGTACTGCGGCGCGAGTTCCTTCATGTGCGCGAGGAACTGCTTCTGATCCGTGAAGATAGACTCGCCGTTCTTGCCGAGCCCGTTGAAGTCGAACAGGTCGTCGCGGAGGAACATGGGCGGGCCGGCCATCGGGAAGACGTGCGGGGCATCGACCTTCTCGATGTAGTACATGGCGCGCTTGTTCTGCGCCTCGCGCTTGAGCCGAGCGAAGTTCTGCTTGGCATCCAGCGGCAGGTCGTAGACCATGGGCCACCAGATAGCTCCGGAGACCTGCGTGAAGTACGCGTCGGGCTTGCCGAAATCGAGCAGCTTCTCGAGGTCGAGCGGGTGCGAGTCGTTCTGGTTGAGCACCGAGCCGGTACCGTCGTCGACGCTCAGGGAGGAGTCGCCGATCGGACCGTCGCTGGGCGCGCGCAGCGGTGTGATCATCATCTTGAGCTCACCGCGCTCGATGATCCGACCCGCGGGTGCGTAGGTGATGTTCGTGTAGCCGAGCGCGCGGATGTCCTTCTCGAGGTCATCGGTCGGGTACTCCGGAAGAAGCACCTCGATGTCCTTGCGGATGTAGCGCTCGAGCAGCTTCGGGTCGAAGTGGTCGCGGTGGCGGTGCGAGATCCAGAGGAAGTCGGCCTCACGCCCGAAACGCTCCCAGTCGAGCCCTCGGTTGTCGGGGAACGGGAACCAGGATCCGTAGAAAGAAGGCCCGAGGACCGGGTCGCAGATGATGTTCCCGCCCAAGGTCTCGATGAACATCCCGGCGTGGCCGAGTCCCGTGATCCGCATTGCATTCCTCCCGAAAGTGAACCGTTTGATTGTACCGAGGGCTCCCTGTGGGCCCGGTCGACCTCGCCGTGAGTATTCCGGTCAGGCGTCGAAGAACCCGCGGCGGCCTCACCGACACATCGCCGCGCGAGGCCGCCGTGCCACACTTCAGGCGTTGGAGCCGTGGGGGTATCGCAGGCGGGCCGCTCCGATGACCAACAAGGTGATGAGCGCTGCCAATGCGACTATCAGGAGAGCAGTGGCGCCTACGGATCCGGTGATCGTCACGGCCGGAGCATACTCCCGTCCGGCAGCGCCGCGAAACGTCGCGATAAATGGAATCGCGATCGTCGTCCCGCCGCCGAACGCCACGGCCGCGCATAGCATCCATCCGACGAGCACGATCCCGACCGAGATGAGGAGTGAATGGAGAACGACCAGGCAATAGCCAACCATCGACGAAGCCGAGCCGCGCATTCCGATCGCCCCTTCAGCGCTCGTCATCGTACGCACCTGGCAGTGAAGCCATTCTTCGTGGACAGCTCGGGATACTTCCCCATCGCCCGGCACGTGTTCCACCAGCTGACAACGATCCACGTAGCGACACCGAGTACCGCCGCGGCAACGACGATCATCGCAATCGTCGTCACGACGATGACGACCAGGGGGAGAGGATCGGCAACGACGGGGTACGCCACGTCGCTGAGCTCCTGATGCTTGACGATCTGCGTCAAGGTCGTTCCCTCGACGATGTAATGCGTTGGTACTGCCTCGCCATTGGCGTCGCGGGCCCAAGCCGGCTCAAAGACCACCTTGGTCACACCTTGCGCGTCAATGATCTGCGCCCCGCCTTCGTCGGTCGCCACGAGCCTGTGCCCTGCGGGAATCGACAGGCCATACGCGTAAGACTCGGACGCCAGTTCATTCTCGATGACCGAGAGGAGCTGTACGCCTCCCTCCGTTGGAACGACGGCGTTGGAGCTCTCACCGCCAGAGGCAAACGCGACGGCGCCGTTCTCTAGCGTACTGGCGGGGCCTGAGGTTGCTGCATTGGGGAGAGATATCCCGAGCGAGAACTCCCCTACGGTCATGGAAACGCCATCTCTGGATCCTCCTCACCATATGAGGACGTACCTTCCTCGGCGAGAGCCGGTGTAGCCGTCACTATTGTTGCAGCCAACGCTCCCGCGATGATGATTCCTACTGTCCGGTTCGTTCTCATGTGCATCTCCAAGCCTCCTCTATTTGATCCCCGCTAACCGGTAACACGCTAGCTGTGTACGAGTTGCGACTGCTTGCGCACCGAACTTCCCGTAGATGCGCCCCACCCACCCCGTCCGGCTTGAGCTGTCCAAACGACGTGCCCGCGCTCGTCCTCCTTCGAACCTCGCGGCGAGAGACAGGTCAGGCGTCGAACAGCCCGCGGATGTCTTCGGCGGAGAGGGACTGCGCGAACAGTGCCTCGTCGTCCAGCACCGCCGTGAACAGGCGCGCCTTCCGACGCTGGAGTTCGAGCACCTTCTCCTCGATCGTGCCCGTGGCGATCATGCGGTAGACGAACACCTGGTTGTCCTGACCGATGCGGTGCGTGCGGTCCACGGCCTGCGCCTCGGCGGCCGGGTTCCACCATGGGTCGAGAAGGAACACGTAGTCGGCCTCGGTGAGGGTGAGTCCGAATCCGCCGGCCTTCAGGCTGATGAGGAACACCGGCTGCTCCCCCGATGTGAAGCCTACGACCACCTTCTGGCGGTGTCGCGTCGAACCGTCGAGATGCGCATACGGGATGCCTGCGCCATCGAGGCGCGCCGCGGCCATGTCGAGGAACGACGTGAACTGGCTGAACACCAGAGCCCGATGCCCCTCCGCCTGCAGCTCGATCACGCGCTCGAGCAGAACATCGAGCTTGCGGGATCCGATCTTCGCGTCTTCGGGATCGATCAGTCCGGGAGCCAGGCTGAGCATGCGCATCAGCGTCAGGGAGCGGAACACGATGAAGCGGTTGCGGTCGAGGTCTTCCAGCAGTCCCAGCACCTTCTGCCGCTCTCGCTGTAGAACGACCTCGTAGAGCGCCCGGTGGGAGGAACTCAGCTCGACCTCGAGGATCTGCTCCTGTTTCGCCGGCAGCTCCGGTGCTACCAGCTCCTTCGTGCGGCGCAGCAGGAGCGGGCGGATGCGGCGGCGCAGCCGTTCGAGCCGGCGCTGCCGATAGGCCCCGCCCTCCTCGTTCTCGGGGACCTTGCCCTGCTCGATCGGCTGGATGTAGTCCTCGCGGAACTTCCGGGCAGAGGCGAAGAGGCCCGGAGCGGTCAGCTTGAGCAGTGCCCACAGCTCGCTGAGGCTGTTCTCCATCGGCGTTCCGGTGACCGCGAAGGTGACGTCGGCGGGGAAAGTCGCGACCGCGCGGTGCAGCTTGGTCTCGGGGTTCTTCACGAACTGGGCTTCGTCGAGGATGAGTCCGGCCCACTCGACACCGGCGTACGAGTCTTCGTCGAGCCGTGCGACGGCATAGGTCGTGATCACGAGGTCGATGTCACCCAGCGAGGATGCCAGCGGTGGCCCCTGTGTGTTCGCCCTGACCTGCACGCGCAGCGCCGGCGCGAATCGTGCGGCCTCGCTGCGCCAGGTCGCGAGGACAGACGTGGGCACGACGACGAGGAACGGTCGCCGCTCCCCCGCTTCGCGCGCGTGCATGATGAGCGCCAGCAGCTGCAGCGTCTTGCCGAGGCCCATGTCGTCGGCGAGGATGCCGCCGAGACGGTGCGCCCAGAGAAAGGCGAGCCAGTCCAGACCCTCTTTCTGATAAGGGCGGAGTTCGGCCGTGATTCCCTGCGGCACCGCGACCGCCGGTACGGAACTCGCCCGACGCAGCCCGTCGGCCGTCGCCCGCCATGTCACGGCGGGAAGAGCCTCGTCGGCGAGATCCTCGAACTCCTCCCAGAGATCGGTCTGATGTCGGCTGATCCGCGGGCCGGCTTCCCACTCCTCGAGTTCGCCGGCCTCCTCGATCAGTTCGCGGAGGCGGTCGAGCGCCCGGTGATTCAGGGAGAAATAGCCGCCGTCGGAGAGCAGGAGCTTCTTCTTGCCCTTGCTCAATGCGGTGAAGAGGGGTCCGAACGGGATGGTGCGGCCGTCGATCTTCACCAGGACGCCGAGATCGAACCAGTCGGGATCAGTGCTCTCTACCGTGGTCACCGTGATCTCCGGCTCGCCCGTGAGCTCGTGATAGCTCTTGCTGCGGCCGGTGACGGTGACGGTGACGCCCTCGGCCTCGAGCGCCGGCACCACTCGGGTGACGAATTCGGCGGCCGCGACGTCGTGGAAAGCCCCGGTGGGAGCGAGCTCCTCCCCCAGTCGTTCCGTCCACACGGCCTGAAGCGCATCCCTGAGCGCATCTTCGGCGACGGTGTCTCGCACCGCATCGGAACTCGGCATGAAAGGCACGAGACCGAACCCGCGGTAGTCCCACGCGAACGAATACTTGACGGTGTCGCCCCGTTGGAAGGACAGCGCCACCACGGCACGGGGCGCCGGAAGAGGAGGCAGCTCGACCCGACCGACCGGCCGCACATCGATGCGACGCGCCAGCAGCGGGTAGGCATCACGGAAGAATGCCGCCTCGTCACCGGCAGGCACCTCGAGACCCTTGCCGGCGCCGAGCAGGGCGTGCACGGGGCGGCTGATCGCCACCTCGGCCAGCGTGACACGGAGATTCGTGCCGCGTTGTGCGACCTCGTACAGACCACTGTGCCCGATCGGATGCACGGCGAGCGGTTCGACCTCGCGGCCGTCGATCGTGACGGCGGGGTGCACGACGAGGCCACCGCCCTCGCGTGCGACGGTCGCACCGATCGATGCACGCTCCGCGAGCACGACGGTCGTGCTCTTCTGGGTGGCGACCAGCGGGATGCCGACGTCGGCCGCGGCACGCAGATGCCCCCAGAGCAGGCCGGACTCGATCAGGTCGGCGACCAGCCAGTCGCCGGCCGTGCCCGACAGAAGAGTGTCGCGCGCGATGCTGAGCAGATCGGCGAACCACCGCGACCGGTCGCGTCCGTACTGCGTGGGTGAGCGGCGGACGGCGTCCCACGATGCCGTGCCCTGCACCCAGGCTCCGGTCGACGCACTCTTCTCGAGCGGCCGGATGCCGAGCAGGATCTCGCCGGTACGCTTCGCCACGTCGCGCGCGGTCGCCGTGCGCTGCGGGCGGGACGCCCACGGGTTCGCGCCTCGGCCGTCGCGCAGCCGCAGTTCCACACCGAGTGCGAGTGGAGTTTCTGCGTCGTCGCGCGGAGAACCGAGAATCGACCGCCAGTCCGCGGATGACGAGCCCTCCGAGCGGGACGGATCGGACGCGAAGGACATGCCCCCATCCTCTCCGACACCACCGACAGTGCCTCGCGGCGGACGATCAGGCGGAGCGGGCGACCCGCGCGAGGACGCCGTGCACGAACGCGCCGGAGTCGTCGGTCGAGAACTCCTTCGCGAGCTCCACGGCCTCGTCGATCGCCACGGCCGTCGGAACCTCGTCGTTGTAGAGGATCTCCCACACCGCGATGCGGAGCAGCGCGCGGTCGACCGCGGGCATCCGCTCGAGCTTCCAGTCGCGGCTGTGCGTCGTGATCTGCTCATCGATCTCATCGCGCTGGTCGATGATGCCGTCGACGATCTCGCGGGCGTAGAGCCAGGAGGCCTCACGTGCCGGCTCGCTGGCCGCACGCTTCGCCTCGGCCGCCAACGTCACGGCGATGTCATCCCCGCGCACATCGGCGGAGAACAGGATGTCGAGAGCGCGCTTGCGCGCCTTCGTCCGGGCGCTCACGCCTTACTTCTCGCGGCCGAGGTAGTCACCCGTGCGGGTGTCGACCTTGACCTTGGTGCCGGTCTCGACGAACAGCGGCACCTGGATCTCGTAGCCGGTCTCGAGCGTCGCGGGCTTGGTGCCGGCCGACGAGCGGTCGCCCTGCAGGCCCGGCTCGGTGTAGGTGATCTCGAGGATCACGGATGCCGGAAGGTCGATGTACAGCGGGTTGCCGTTGTTCAGGGCGATGGTCACGGCCTGGTTCTCGAGAAGGAAGTTCTTCGCGTCGCCGACAGTGGCGGCGCCGACCGTGATCTGGTCGAAGTCGGTCTGATCCATGAAGACGTAGCCGTCGCCGTCGGTGTACAGGTACGTGTAGTCGCGGCGGTCGACGTTCTCGATCTCGATCTTCGCGCCCGCGTTGTACGTGCGGTCGACGACCTTGCCGGAGACGACGTTCTTCAGCTTCGTGCGCACGAACGCGCCACCCTTGCCGGGCTTGACGTGCTGGAACTCGATGACGCTCCAGAGCTGCCCGTCGATGCTGAGGACGACGCCGTTCTTGATGTCTGCGGTAGATGCCATGCGCTGCGAGTTCCGTTCGTGTGTCTGCGGGTTCGGACGAGGCCGACAGTCGAGTCTAAGGGATGAGCGGCCGGACCCCCGCACGGCCCATGCCGTGGATCAGCCCATCCCACGAGAACGTAGGCACGCAGCACCGCCTCGCACGCCCCGTGGACGTCATCCGTTTCGGCGCTCAGCTGATGGCCATCGCGGTGGACGGCGACTCGTTTCGATCAGAGGTGCGTGACCAGTTCGCGCACGGCGTCGGCATATCCGTCGACGCCGCGTCCGACGATGCGGACCACGGCGACATCATGCAGGTAGGAGTGG
The DNA here is from genome assembly GCF_000708325.1 of Microbacterium sp. Cr-K20. NCBI lineage: Bacteria > Bacillati > Actinomycetota > Actinomycetes > Micrococcales > Microbacteriaceae > Microbacterium > Microbacterium sp. Cr-K20. The sequence continues at coordinate 374,444 of NZ_JARE01000047.1, forward strand.
TGGCGGAACTCCTCGCGCGCGTACACATCGGAGATGTGCACCTCGGCGAACGGCAGCGACACACCCGTCAGCGCGTCCCGCAGCACCACGGAGGTGTGCGTGAGGCCGCCGGGGTTGATGACGATGGCCGTGCAGTCCTCGCGGGCGGCATGGATCGCGTCGATCAGGACGCCCTCGTGGTTGCTCTGCACCGCGCGCACCTCGAAGTCGAACTCGGCGGCGGCGGCGGCGGTGATCCGCTCCACATCAGCGAGCGTCGCCGTGCCGTAGACCTCGGGTTCGCGCGTGCCCAGCAGGTTCAGGTTCGGGCCGTTGACCAGGAGGATGCGGCGGGTCACGCGCCCACCTCCTGGTAGGCGGCGAACATCAGCGACTCGTCCGGGGCCTGCAGCACGGTGGGCTTGGCGATGTCATCGAGCAGGATGAAACGGAGCATCCCGCCGCGGCTCTTCTTGTCGCGCTGCATCGTGGCGAGCAGTTGCGGCCACGCTCCGGCGCGGTACGACGTGGGAAGCCCCAGAGAGTCGAGGACGGTGCGGTGGCGTTCGGCCGCGGCGTCGGAGAGCCGGCCCGCGAGGCGAGAGAGCTCCGCGGCGTACAGCATCCCCACCGAGATCGCCGCACCATGCCGCCAGCGGTACCGCTCGGCATGCTCGATCGCGTGCCCGAGGGTGTGTCCGTAGTTCAGGATCTCGCGGAGGCCGGCCTCGCGGAAGTCGTCGGAGACCACCTCCGCCTTCATACCGATAGCCAGCTCGATCGCACGACGGAATTCGTCGGTGGTCGTATCCACCGCGCGGACGGGATCAGCCTCGATGATGTCGAGGATCTCCGGTGCCCAGATGAACCCGGCCTTGACCACCTCGGCGAACCCTGCCGTCGCCTCGTTCGGGCTCAGGCTGGCGAGCTCGTCGAGGTCGCCGATCACGGCGCTGGGGGCCCAGAACGCGCCGACGAGGTTCTTGCCCTCGGCGGTGTTCACGCCGGTCTTCCCGCCGACCGCGGCGTCGACCAGCCCGAGAACGGTGGTGGGCACCTGGACCAGCTGCACACCGCGCAGCCAGGTCGCCGCGACGAAACCGGCGAGATCGGTCACTGCACCGCCGCCGTAGCCGACGACGGCGTCGCTGCGGGTGAAGTCGGCCTGCCCCATGACCTGCCAGCAGAATGCGGCGACCTCGATGCGCTTGCCCTGCTCCGCGTCCGGGATCTCGGCGAGCAGAACTTCGCGCGGTCCTTCGGCCGTGTCGGCGAGCAGACGGTCCCGCAGCTCGGCCGCGCGCGCCGCGAGCGTCGGCGGGTGCACGACCAGGATCTTGCGCACACCCGGCGCGAGGGCAGCGGAGACCTGCTCGAGGATCCCCCGCCCGATCGTGATGTCGTAGGCATCGTTTCCGGTGACACTGATGGTCGTCGTGCTCATCGCTGCTCTCTCCTCCATGTCACGATGTCGTCCGCGATCCTCTGCATCGGACGACGTGAGGTGTCGAAGGTCGTCGAGGCGACCTCGGCGTACCACCTCCGGCGTTCCTCGAAGATCTTCTTCCAGCGCTCGACCGGATCCTCCTCGCCCGCCAGCAGGGGGCGATTGCTCCCGCGCAGCCGATCGGCCACCGCATCGACGCTCACCGTCAGGAAGACGACCGGTTGATCCTTGAGCAGATCGCGCGTGTCGGCCTGCGTCACCGCGCCGCCTCCGAGGGAGATCACGCCGCCCTCGGAGAGCGCCTCCGCCACCGCTGCCCGCTCGAGGTCGCGGAAGTGCGCCTCTCCGTGCTCGGCGAAGATGGCAGGGATCGGGCCGTGCGTCGCGACGATGCGCTTGTCGGTGTCGACGAAGGCGACTCCCAGTCGACGCGCAACGCGTCGACCGACGCTGGTCTTGCCGGCGGCCATCGGGCCGACCAGCACCAGCGTCAGCGGGTCAGCCTCGCTCGTCATGCGCGATGAGCGCCGCCTCGGACGCGGGTGTCGTGCGCAGTTCCGCGGGGATGCCGTCGAGGTACCCGTCGAGGTTGCGCCGCGTCTCACGGATGCTGTCGCCGCCGAACTTCTCGAGCACGGCGTTCGCCAGCTCGACCGCGACCATGGCCTCGGCGACCACACCCGCAGCGGGAACCGCGCACACGTCGGAGCGCTGGTGGTGGGCGGTCGCGTCGTCGCCGGTCGCGATGTCGATGGTGCGCAGCGCGTGCGGCACCGTGGCGATCGGCTTCATGCCGGCACGCACGCGCAGGACGGTTCCCGTGGACATACCGCCCTCGGTGCCGCCGGCGCGGTCAGAGCCGCGCGTGATGCCGTCAGCGGTCGCGAACAGCTCGTCGTGCGCCGCCGAGCCACGACGGCGCGTGGTCTCGAATCCGTCGCCCACCTCGACGCCCTTGATCGCCTGGATGCTCATCAGTGCCTGGGCGAGACGGGCGTCCAGGCGCCGGTCCCAGTGCACGTGCGAGCCGAGCCCGGGCGGGAGGCCGTACGCCAGCACCTCGACGATGCCGCCGAGCGTGTCGCCGTCCTTCTTCGCATCGTCGACCTCGGCGACCATCAGCGCCGAGGTCGCGGGGTCGAAGCAACGCAGCGGATCGGCGTCCAGGGCATCCACGTCATCCGGAGTCGGAAGAGCAGATCCCGGAGGAACCTGCACAGGACCGATCGAGAGCGTGTGGCTGACCAGACGGATGCCGAGCTCGCCGAGGAACGAACGGGCGATGGCGCCGAGAGCGACGCGTGCCGCCGTCTCGCGGGCGCTCGCACGCTCGAGGATCGGACGCGCCTCGTCGAAGTCATACTTCTGCATGCCGACGAGGTCGGCGTGCCCCGGGCGCGGCCGCGTCAGCGGAGCGCTGCGCCCACGGGACTTGTCGGTGAGCTCGACGGGATCGGGGTTCATGACCTCGATCCACTTCGGCCACTCGGTGTTACCGATGCGCAGGGCGATCGGGCTACCCAGGCTCTTGCCGTGACGGACGCCGCCCGAGAGGGTCAGCTCGTCCTGCTCGAACTTCATTCGCGAGCCACGGCCGTAGCCCAGCTTGCGGCGGGCGAGATCGGCCTGGATGGCTTCGGAGGAGACAGGGACGCCGGAGGGCAGACCCTCCATGACGGCGATGAGTTCTGGGCCGTGGGATTCGCCGGCCGTGAGCACGCGGAGCATTGCTCCAGTCTCCCACGTGTTCGGCCCCCCGCCGCGACGCGTTTCGTCCTGCGCGTCGGGTCAGAGCGCGGCGCGCATCGCGGCCACGACCGAGTCCTCATTCGGCAGCTCTGTGCGGGGATCCCCGTGATGGAAGACGCGGATCTGACGAACGGCCTGGTGCAGCAGCATGCCGAGTCCGGAGATCACGGCCCCGTCGTCCCAACCCGCCGCGAGAGCCGAAGGCCACGGCGCGTACGCGGCGTCGAAGAGCGCTCCCCCGCTCGCCGCCAAGGCCGTCGAGGTGTCGACGGGGAGTGCGGTCCCACTCGGCAGCGTGGCGATCGTGAGGTCGGCGTACGCGGTCGGCCCATCGAGAGGGAGGGCTTCCACCAGGAGGTCGATGCGCCCTCCGAGAGCCACGAGCCCCTCCGCCCGTTCGGGGCGTCGGGCGTGCACGAACACCCGGGTCGCACCCAGCTCCGACGCCGCCACGAGCGCGGAGGCAGCCGTGGCGCCGGCCCCGAGGATGCGGACCGTTCCCGCCTCGGTCACCCCGGCCTCGGCCAGTGCGTCGACGATCCCTCCGACGTCGGTGTTGAAACCCGCGGGTGCGTCCCCGAGCAGCAGGGTGTTGACGGCGCCGGTGAGCTCGGCGTGGGCGTCCCTCGTCTCAGCGGCGCGAAACGCCTCCTCCTTCAACGGCATGGTCAGCGAGAGACCGCGCCAGGAGTCGTCGAGTCCTCGGAGCGCCCCCGCGAATCCGTCGGCGGTGACCTGACGGCGCCCGTACTCCCAGTCCATGCCCAGCACGCGGTAGGCCGCGGCGTGCAGGTCCGGTGACTTGGAGTGCGCGATCGGGTCGCCCCAGACCGCCAGACGGGTACCGGTCACCGTCTCAGCAGCCCGCGTCGGGGTTGTCCCGGCACCAAGCGCGCCACTTCTCGATCCCCTGTTCGTGCTCGGACATGGTCTCGGAGAACTGTGTCTCTCCGGTCTCCAGATTGATCGTGACGAAGTACAGCCAGGGACCGTCCACCGGATGCATGGCGGCATCGATGGCAGCGTCGCTCGCGCTCGAGATCGGGGTCGCGGGGAGCCCCTGGCGCTTATAGGTGTTCCACTCGTTGTCGCTCTCGAGCGCCTCCTTGGAGCTCGAGACGACACCCTCGTGCAGCGATCCATAGCCGTACTGGGCTGTCGAGTCCATCTGCAGCAGCATGTCGATGTCCAGACGGTTCTGGATGACTCGCGACACCTTCGCGAAGTCGTCCAGTCGGCCTTCACGCTGGATGATCGAGGCGATCGTCAGCACGCGCTGCGCGTCTTCGGGCGGCACTCCTGCCTCATCGAGCGCTTGGCGGGTGCGGTCGACCATCCGCTGGATGACCTGCGTCGGGGTGACCTCAGGGTCGAAGGTGTACACGGCCGGGAACAGCCAGCCTTCGAGGCTACGCGCGTCGACGCCGTACTGCGACGGGTCCTTGACGGCCGCCTCGAAGTCGGCGAGCGGGAGGCCGAGAGTCTCGGCCATGCCGGGCAGCGACGAGACGATCGTCGCGCCCTCGCCGACCGACACCGTGTTCTCGAGCTTGTTGGCCTCATCCTCGAGAGCGGCGAGAGCGGCCTCGGCCGTCATCTTCTGCTGCAGGCGGTACACACCGGGGTAGAACGTCGGGTTGATGCCCTCATCGACCAGGTAGTCGTAGAACACATCCTCGGTCTTCGTGACGCCCGCTTCGTGGAGAGTGATCGAGACCGGTCCGCCCGTGTCGCCTTCCTTGATAGTGACCAGTGCTTCGCCGGTCGCCTGACCCGGTTCCCAGTCCTTCGACGGCCCCCAGCCCATGGCCTCGCTGATCCTGTCACCGTAGGTGTTCGCCACCCAGACGCCGGCTCCCGCGAGGCCGCCGACGATTGCGAGGACGATGATCAACGCGATCAGGCATCCCTTGCGACGCTTCTTCTTCGGCGTGGCGTCGACGTGATCGTCGTGCGGGGCGAAGAGATCGTCGAGCCCGCCGCCGATCACGGGCTCCGGCGTCGCGGCCGGCGACGCGGATGCTGCCGGCGGCCGGGTCACCGGAACGGCTCGCGTCGGCGTATCGCCCGCGTCCACGGAGTCGGCCGAGTCGCGCACCGGGATCGGCGACGGGGACTCGCGGTTCGCCGCGGCCGCCTCGTCGGCGGACGCACGAACCGGCACGGGCGATGGCTGCAGATGGTCACCCGATGCGCCGTTCGTGGGCGCCGTGGCGTCCCCCGAGGCGGCTTCACGAGCCGCACGACGCGAACCCGGAGCGGGCGCACTGTTGTCGACCGTCGGAATCTGCGTGGTCGGCTCCGGAAGGTTCTCGAACAGCTCCCCCAGGCGGGAGTCTGCGTCATGCCGCGGCGTTTCGTTGTCGCGTTCGGACATCGTCAGGCGTGCTCCTCGTCAGGCGAGATGGCCGCACCGGCCGGGTTTCCGGTGCTCTTCTCCATATCGATCGCCTGCTGCAGAAGCACCACGGCGGCGACCTGATCCACAATGCTACGAGACTTCTTCTGAGATCTCCCGGAACTGCGCAGGGCGGCGTGCGCGGAAACGGTGCTCAGACGCTCGTCGACGAGCCGCACGACGATGCCACTGCGCAGCTGGAGAGCCGCCGCGAACTCCCGTGCGTCCGTTGTCGACGGCGTATCGGCGCCCCGCATGTTCACCGGCAGTCCGACCACGAACTCCAGAGGCTCGTACTCCCCCGCGAGCTGGACGAGGCGATCGATCGACGCCTCGTCCCGCGGGACCGTCTCGACCGGCACGGCGAGCATGCCGTCGGGGTCGCAGCGGGCGACACCGACCCTCGCCCGACCCACGTCGATGCCGAGCCGCACACCGCGGCGGAAGCCGCTCACGCGCCGTGCAGCTCCTGCGAGATGGCCTCGAGAGCCGCGGGAAGAGCCTCGGCGTCCGCGCCGCCGCCCTGCGCGACATCATCGCGTCCTCCGCCACCGCCGCCGAGTACACCGGCGGCGCGCTTCGCGAGCGCACCCGCCTTCGCGCCGGCGGATCGAGCAGAATCGTTCGTCGCCACGACCACGACCGGGCGGCCGTTGACGACCGCCCCCAGGGCGACGACCGCCGCATCGGAGCCGAGCCGATCGCGCACGCCGTTGACGAGGTCGCGCACATCATCGGCAGATGCCACATCGCCGAGGTTCAGCGCCGCGAGCCGGAAGGCGCCGACGCGCTTCGCGGCCTCGACGATCGCCGGGATCTGCCCCGCGCGCTGCTGGGACTCGAACTGCGCGATGCGCTTCTCCGCGGCCTTCAGGCTCGCCGTGAGATCGGCGATCCGCTCGGGCAACTGCTCACGGGGCGTCTTCAGCGAGCTGGTGAGCTGCGAGACGATCGCCCGCTCGGCTGCGAGCTCGCGGAAGGCATCGGCGCCGACGAGGGCCTCGATACGGCGGTTGGATGCGCCGACGGACGACTCTCCGACGAGGCTGACCAGACCGATCTCGGCACTCGTGCCCACGTGTGTACCGGCGCACAGCTCACGCGACCAGGGCCCGCCGATGTCGACCATGCGCACGACGTCGCCGTACTTCTCGCCGAACAGCGCCATGGCGCCGGCTTCCTTCGCCTCGTCGAGGGAGACGATGCGCGTGGTCACCTCGAGGGCGTCCTGCACGGCGCGGTTGGTGATCTCCTCGATCTCGCTGCGCGTGTCCGCGGAGAGCGCCTGCGACCACGAGAAGTCGAATCGCATGTAACCCGCGCGGTTCAACGACCCCGCCTGCGTGGCGGTCGGTCCGAGCGTGTCCCGGAGAGCGGCATGCACGAGGTGCGTCGCCGAGTGCGCCTGGCGTGCCGCGCGACGGTTGGCGGCGTCCACGACGGTCGTCGCGACGTCGTCGACCGCGACGCTTCCGCGCGCGACCTCGACGGTGTGGCTGATGAGACCGGGAACGGGCTTCTGCACATCGAGGACCTCGAGCTCGTAGCCCGGTCCGACGATCGTGCCCTTGTCGGCGACCTGACCGCCCGACTCCGCATACAGCGTGGTCTCGCTGAGTACGACCTCGGCGATCTGCCCCTCGGCGGCGCTGCGCACCGGAACCCCGTCGACGAGCAGCCCGATGACACGGGACTCGACCTCGAGCGCCGTGTATCCGTCGAAGCCGGTCTCGCCCAGGCCGCGCAGGTCGCGGTACACCGAGACGTCGGCGAGCTGACGCTTGCGATTGCGAGCGTCGTCCTTGGCGCGCTGGCGCTGCTCCTGCATGAGCGTGTCGAACGCGGTGCGGTCGACCTCGAGCCCGGCCTCTTCGGCAACCTCGAGGGTGAGATCGATCGGGAAGCCGTAGGTGTCGTGCAGCAGGAAGGCCTCGGGACCACTGAGGGTCTTGCTGCCGCCCTTCTTGGTCTCGTCCAGAGCGAGGTCGAGGATCGTCGAACCGGCGACGAGCGTGCGACGGAAGGTCTCCTCCTCCGCGAAGGCCGACGCCGAGAGCACAGACCAGTCCTTCTCGAGCTCCGGGTATGTGGTCTTCATCACGTCGCGCGAGGCGGCGAACAGCTCGGGGAACACCGGCTCGTCGACGCCGAGCAGACGCATGGAGCGAACGGTGCGGCGCATCAGGCGGCGGAGGATGTACCCGCGTCCCTCGTTGGAGGGACGAACCCCGTCGGAGAGGAGCATGAGAGAGGAGCGCACATGGTCGGCGACGACGCGGAAGCGCACGTCGTCCTCGTGCTGCACGCCGTAGGGGCGCCCGGAGAGCTCGACGGCGCGGTCCAGCACCGGACGCACCTGGTCGGACTCGTACATGTTCTCGACGCCCTGCTTGAGGAACGCGACGCGCTCGAGGCCCATGCCCGTGTCGATGTTCTTCATCGGCAGTTCGCCGATGATGTCGAACTCCGTCTTGCTGCGGATGTTCTCGAGGAGGTCCTGCATGAACACGAGGTTCCAGATCTCCAGGAACCGCGAGTCGTCGACGGCCGGGCCGCCCTCCTTGCCGTAGGCCGGACCGCGATCGAAGAAGATCTCCGAGTCGGGGCCACCGGGGCCGGGCTGTCCGGTGTTCCAGTAGTTGTCCGCGCGTCCGAGACGCTGGATACGCTCGGGCTTCAGCCCGATGATGTCGCGCCAGATTGCCTCGGCCTCGTCGTCGGTCTCGTAGACGGTGACCCAGAGGTCCTTCTCATCGAAGCCGAGACCGCCGTCGGACTCGGAGCTCGTCAGCAGCTCCCAGGCGTAGCGGATCGCGCCTTCTTTGAAGTAGTCGCCGAACGACCAGTTGCCGAGCATCTGGAAGAACGTGCCGTGACGCGCGGTGCGACCGACCTCTTCGATGTCGTTCGTGCGGATGCACTTCTGCACATCGGCGATGCGCGGATGCGGGGCGGGGACGACGCCCGTGAGGTACGGGATCATCGGCACCATCCCGGCCACCGTGAACAGCAGCGACGGATCGTCGCTGACGAGTGAGGCCGAAGGGACGATGAGGTGGTCGTTCTTCTCGAAGAAGTCGAGGTAACGCTGCGCGATCTCCGCAGTTTTCATAGAGTGCCGGGTGTCCTTGCGTGAAGATGCCGCGCCGTGGCGCTGCTGCGGTGGTTCAGTTGTCGCCCGGCTCCGTGAGCCGTGCCTCCTGCTCGCGGTAGGCGTCGCCGATAAGAGCGGTGAATCCGTTGATCCTGGCGTCGACCTCAGCGAGGATGTCGTGACCGCGCGGGTCCTTGTTCATGAAGTGAGCCGCGACGAAGCCGCCGATCACACCGACCAGGAACCATTGCACGTTCTTCATGTCGTCATCCTTGCCCTTGATCCGCGAAGGCGCGGTGTCACCATCGTATGCCGAAACGACAAGAGGCGTCGGGTCACCCCGACGCCTCTTGCGCTGCTGCTCTCAGAGAGCAGCGTGAGCGATGCTCAGCGTGCTGCGTAGTACTCGACGACGAGCTGCACTTCACAGGTCACGGGGACCTCGGCGCGCTTCGGACGACGAACCAGACGCGACTGGAGCTTGTCGAGCTCGACCTCGAGGTAACCGGGAACGGGCGGCAGAACCTCGGCGTGACCGCCGGCTGCTGCCACCTGGAAGGGCTCGGTGCCCTCGCTCTTGGGCTTGACGTGGATGAGCTGACCCGGCTTCACGCGGAACGACGGGCGGTCGACGAGCTGGCCGTCGACGAGGATGTGACGGTGCACGACGAGCTGGCGAGCCTGTGCGGTGGTGCGGGCGAAGCCCGAACGCACCACGAGAGCGTCGAGACGCATCTCGAGGAGCTCGACCAGGTTCTCACCGGTCAGACCGTCGTGGCGACGGGCCTCGTTGAACGTGTTGCGCATCTGCTTCTCGCGGATGCCGTACTGCTCGCGCAGACGCTGCTTCTCACGCAGACGGACGGCGTAGTCGCTGTCTGCCTTGCGCTTGGTGCGGCCGTGCTCACCCGGAGCGTAGGGGCGCTTCTCGAGGTAGCGGGCGGCCTTCGGGGTGAGCGGGATGCCGAGGGCACGGCTCAGACGCACCTTGCGGCGGTCCTGGGACTTCGTGGTCACGAAGCTGTCCTTCCGATGACGTGGTCGCGACTTTCACGACTCACGGACGTATCGTCCGCGTTCTGCCTTGGAGCGCACGCCGGGGCGCCAGCAAGGTGTGGTGTGAACGAGGAGATGCCCGAAAACACGGTTTCGAGCCGCTCAAGTCTAACAGATCGCGGCTGCGCGCCTGATCGCGTGGGTCACCGGTCGCCGAGGATGCGGCGGATGCGCTCCAGTCGCGAACCGATGTCGCGCTCGGCACCCAGGTTCTTCGGCTCGTAGTAGTGCTTGCCGTCGAGCTCGTCGGGCAGATACTGCTGCGCCACCACGCCGTACTCGCTGTCGTGCGAGTAGACGTAACCGCGCCCGTGCCCGAGGCGCTTGGCGCCCGGATAGTGCGCGTCGCGCAGGTGCAGCGGCACACGTCCGAAGCCTCCGGAGCGGATGTCGGCGATCGCGGCATCGATCCCCACATAGGCGGCGTTGGATTTCGCGGTGGTGGCGAGGTACACGGTCGCTTCGGCGAGCGGGATCCGCCCCTCCGGCATGCCGATGAACGCGACCGCATCCGCAGCGGCGACCGCGATGACGAGGCCCTGAGGGTCGGCGAGACCGACATCTTCCGACGCGGAGATCACCAGGCGTCGGGCGATGAACCGCGGGTCCTCCCCCGCCTCGATCATGCGCGCGAGGTAGTGCAGCGCCGCATCGGGGTCGGACCCTCTGATCGACTTGATGAACGCACTGATGACGTCGTAGTGCTCGTCGCCCTGCCGGTCGTAGCGCAGAAGCGCCTTGTCGACGGCCTGGGCGACGTCGTCGGCGGAGACCTCCGGTACCGTCGCCGCGGCGTCCGCCTCGGCCGATCCGCTGTCCTCGCCTTCGTCGGAGCCGGCCTCCGCGGAGGATGCGTGCGAGAGGGCGACAGCAGCACCGGCCTCGAGACCGGTCAGCGCGCGCCTGGCGTCCCCCGAGGCGAGCCGGATCAGTGCGGCGCGAGCTTCGGCGCTCAGCGCCACGGCCCCGTTCATCCCCCGTGCGTCGACGACGGCACGATCCACGAGTACACCGATGTCATCGTCGGTGAGCGGCTGGAGCGTGAGCAGCAGGGAACGGGACAGCAGCGGAGAGATCACCGAGAACGAGGGGTTCTCGGTGGTCGCGGCGATCAGGATCACCCACCCGTTCTCGACGCCGGGCAGCAGAGCGTCCTGCTGCGCCTTCGTGAACCGGTGGATCTCATCGAGGAAGAGGATCGTTGTCTGACCGTAGAGGTCGCGCTGCGTGATCGCCTCCTGCATCACCTCGCGCACGTCTTTGACGCCGGCGGTGATGGCGGACAGCTCGACGAAGCGGCGCCCGGATGAGCGCGCGATCGCCTGCGCGAGCGTGGTCTTTCCGGTGCCCGGCGGGCCCCACAGGATGATCGAGACCGCTCCGGGCGAGGTCGCCTCCGGATCGGCGAGGGCGACGATGGGGGACCCTGCGCGCAACAGGTGCCGCTGCCCCGCGACCTCGTCGAGCGAGATCGGGCGCATGCGCACGGCGAGAGGCGTCTGCCCGGAGAGCAGCGCGGCAGGGGAGGTCATCCCTCCAGGCTACCGGCGGCCCCCGACACTTCGGACGATCGGGCAGCTCCCGGTAGGCTCTCAGGCGACGCTGCGCACCGGCGTCGGAACGGGAGATCCAGGGCATGGCCGCACGCGGTTCCAAGAACGCACAGTCACGCACCGCGGCAGAGCGCGCACGACTGCACACCGCGCGTACCCAATGGCACGAGGGGCAGATCCGGCGCCGCGTCCGGGACAACACGATCGCCGCGATCGTCGGCAGCCTCATCGTCGTCGCCGCGATCGGCAGTCAGGTCGTGCACGCGCAGGTGACCGCACCCGAGCCGACTCCGACGCCGACCGTCGAGCCGACGACGGCTCCCACCGACACGCCCACGGAGAGCCCGGCACCGCTCCCCTCCGAGAGCCCCGCCGAGTAGCTCCCCAGGCCGACCGGTCTCGCTAACCGCGGCTCGGCAGCACGTAGGACGACGGGTCCGCTTCGAGCCGGGCGCCGACGAGGGTGTGCAGAGCCGGGTACGCCGAGGCGTCGCCGACCAGGATCCCCCCGAGCAGCGTGTGCGCATCACCTGCCAGCACCAGTTTCCGGTACACCCCGGCGACGGGATCCGCGTAGAGCACGTCGACCGCGTCCGGTGTCCGTGCGAGCGCGTCCCCGAAGCTCGCCACATCGACACCCGCCAGGGTGATGGCAGCGGATTCATCGAACCCGCCGAACCTCGCTTCGTGGCCGAGGATGCGCCGCACCGCCACATCGGCCATCTCGCGGGCCGGAGCGACCAGACCGAAGCGGCGCCCGTCGAGGCTGGCGACCTCTCCGATTGCCAGCACCGCCGGATCCGACGTCCGGCAGGCGTCGTCGATGACGATGCCTCCGTAGGGATGAACCGCGATCCCGGCATTGCGTGCGAGCTCGTCGCGCGCGCGCAGCCCGACCGTGAACACGACGACGTCGACACGTTGGAAGGAGCCGTCCTGGAACTCGATCGCCGTGATGACGCCGGACTCGTCAGGGTCCAGCCGCGTCACGCGTGTCCCTGTGCGCACCGCGATCCCCCGCGCCTGCAGATGCCGCTTCACGATGCTTCCGGCGGTGCCGTCGAGCTGCGCCTCCATCAGCCGATCCGCGTACTGCACCACCGTGGCATCGACCCCGATGGCCTGCAGCGCCCCGGCGGCCTCGAGCCCGATGGGGCCGCCACCGACGACCACCCCGCGCAGATCCCGCTCGAGCTCCGACGCGCGAGCGCCCACGAAGTCACGCAGCGCCTCCGCATCTTCGACGGTGCGATACGAGAAGCAACCGGGAAGCCCCGCACCTTCCACCGCCACCCTGCCGGCGGAAGCCCCGGTCGCGAGCACCAGGAGGTCATACCGATGCAGGCGACGCGAGCGCGTGCGCACGGTCTTCGCCCGCCGGTCGATGTGCAGCACGCGATCGTCGACGACCAACTCGACGCGGTCATCCTCGAACGCGTCGAAGGGCAAGGGGAGATCGTCGGCCGACCCGCCGAGGAACAGCTCTCGAAGGCGGGTGCGGTCGTACGGTCGGCGGCCCTCATCGCCGATCACCGTGACCCGCACGTCGTCGCCCGCCCGCTGCAGGAGCTGTTCGACGAAGCGCTGCGCGGCCATCCCCGCACCGACGACGACGATCTCGGTGGCGAGCGGATGATTCATCGGTACAGCTCCTGTCGGCGGCGATCGTGCCGTAGCGCTGAGGCTATGCGGACTGTGTTTCCCGGATGTCACGCGAGGTGTTTCACGCCGCGAACGATCGCATCACGGATGGATAACGACCGCGCATCTCACACCTCGCTGAAGGGGAAGTGAGAGATTCGCACCACAGACGTAACGTCCGGTGCGGCCCGCGGAAACGAGGCTCCCGCATGCTCGAGTCAGTCGAGCATCCGTGCTCCCGTCCCCGTGGAGGTCCTGTGTCCTACATCAAGCCCGCCGAACTCGCCACACGCATGGTGGATGCCGGCGCCTACAAGCTGCAACTGTCCACCCGCGACACCCTGATCCGCGCCTTCATGGGCGCGGCACTCCTCACGATCGCGGCTGCCTTCGCGGTCACGGTCTCGACACAGACCGGTCAGCCGTTGCTGGGCGCCGTCCTGTTCCCGGTCGGGTTCGTGATGCTGTATCTGCTCGGTTACGACCTGCTCACCGGCGTGTTCACCCTCGGACCGCTCGCTGTGCTCGACCGCCGCCCCGGTGCCACGTTCGGCGCACTGATGCGCAACTGGGGGCTCGTCTTCCTCGGCAACTTCGGCGGTGCCTTCCTGGTCGCGATCCTGATGGCCGTGTACTTCACCTACGGGTTCTCGACCGCGCCCAGTGCCGTGGGCGAGGCCATCAGTGAGATCGGCCACGGGCGCACGGTCGGATACGCGGATCACGGCGCCGCAGGCATGCTGACGCTCTTCATCCGCGGTGTGCTGTGCAACTGGATGGTTTCCACGGGTGTGGTCCTGGCGATGGTGTCGGACAGCACGATCGGCAAGATCGTCGCGATGTGGCTGCCGATCATGCTGTTCTTCTACATGGGCTTCGAGCACTCGATCGTGAACATGTTCCTGTTCCCCTCCGGACTCCTGATGGGCGCCGACTTCACCGTCTGGGATTACCTCGTCTGGAACGAGCTGCCGACGGTCGTGGGGAACCTCGTCGGAGGACTGCTCTTCGTCGGCCTGCCGATCTACTACACGCACGGCCGCCCGAAGGCTCGGGCCGCCCGCGAAGCGCGTCGCACCGAGCGCCGGTCCCGCGTGGAGGTCGTCGCGACGGCCGCAGCGGAGGAGCCGGTGCAGGGCCTCGGCACCAGCGCGGCTGAGCGCGAACCGTCCCGGGTCTGAGGGGAATGCACGCCCGAGAGGGGGCGGATGCGTCGGCATCCGCCCCCTCTCCGTATGCGCTCCGGGTGCGCTCCGGGTCAGGCGGAGCGGAAGCGCTCGACGATGACCTCGGCGATGCGCGGATCCGACCCGAGCGGTGCCGAGACGAGGTCTGCTCCTGATCTCTCCACGAGACCGGCGAAGTACCCCGGCGCGAGAACATGGCTCGCGGCGATCACCCGGGAGGCTCCCCGTTCCCGCGCGAAGCTCACGGCGTCGGCGATGCGGGGCTCGATCGCCGACGCGTACCCGACCGTCACAGGCACCGGGATCAGGTCGGCGAGGTGCGCGGCCGCCGTGGTGACATCGGCGACCGCCGCCGGGTTGCTGGAGCCCGCCGCCGCGAGCACGACGTGATCGCCCGGAAGCCAGCGGTCGTGAACCGCCGTACGCAGCCGCGCGCGCAGGACCTCGGCGATGAGCGGATGGGTGCCCAAGGGCTCCCCCTGCCGCACGCCGTCATACGGACGGACCGCGCGCGCGATGTCGACCGCGGTGTGGAAACCCACCGAGAGCAGCAGCGGCACCACGACGACGTCATCGTCGAGATGTTCCTGTTCGACGACCTCGGGCACCGCCGGTTCCTGCACGTCGACGAAGGCCTGGACGACACGGGTGCCCGGAATACGTGCGCGCACGAGATCGACGATGTCTTCGACAGTGCGGCGTCCTGCGGGGGAATCCGTGCCGTGGGAGCAGGCGACAAGGGTGGTCATCGGGGTTCCTCCACGGTGAGTCGGTAACCGCGTTTGACGATGGTCTGGATCGCCGCAGCGCCGCCCAGAGCCTCGCGCAGCCGGGCGACCGCCATCTCGACGGCGTGGGCGCTCTCGCCTCCTCGGGGCAACGCGAGTCCCAGCTCCTCCCGCGAGAGCACGCGTCCGGCGGCATCGAAGAGCTCGCTCAGGATGCTCGCTCCGGCGCGGGAGAGCGGAACGAACGCGCCGTCGATCAGCACACCGCGGCTGCGCATCTCCATCGCGCCGAGAGCCGTGTGCAGCCGCGGGGCGGCACCCGACGCGTAGTGGTCGACCACGCAGCGCACCAGCGAGCCCAGGCGTCCACGTGCGGCCAGGGTGGCGGTGAGCCCGGCATCCGCGAGTGGGGCGGCCGTGATCGGCCCGACGGCGGCCAGCAGCAGGCGCCCGGACGCGGCTCTGCGCCGGACCGACTCCAGAGCCCCGGCACGGACGGCCGTCCGGACCCACTCGGCGGCACCGGGTGCGGAGGTGAAGAGGACGGCGTCGACTTCACCCGCACCCGCCTGCACGACGGACCGGCGCACGACCTGGGGGTCCGGCGGCGGCCCCCAGCGGTACACGGTGATGCTGACCACGTCCGCTCCGAGCCCCGCCAGGAGGGTGTCGAGCCCGTCGGCGCCCGCCCCGTGGTGCTGAATCGCGATACGTCGCCCGGTGACCCCCTCGGCTGCGAGGTACTCCCCCACTTCCGCGGAGGTCTCGGACTCCGCGACCCAGTCGGCGATGAAGCCCGCCTGCTGGATCGCCCCGTGAGCCTTGGGCCCTCGCGCGATGAACTGCGCCCCGGCCAGCGCACCTGTGAGGTCTTCGGCCAGGTCGTTCTCGTGCGCGGCATCGATCCACCCGCGGAAACCCACCCCGGTCGTCACGATCACGATGTCGGGGGGCGACGCGATGAGATCGCGCGTGCGGGCGATGAGCACCTCATCGTCCTCATTGGGGATGATGCTCAGGGCGGGCGCGCGGTACACCTGGCCGCCGCGTCGCTCGAGAGCCGCGACGAGATCGCCGGAACGTCGGTCGGCGGCGACGACGATGGTGCATCCGGCCAACACCGGAGTCAATGGAACGCGGATCGTCACGCCAGGACAGCCCCGATCGTGTCCGACGAGGGAAAGAGCAGTCCCGCGCCCGCGACCTCGCCGACAACGATCACCGCGGGGTTGCGGAGGCCGACGGCCTCGGCATCGGCGACCGCCCTGCCGAGGGTGGTCCGCGTCGTGCGCTGCTGCGCCGTGTGGCCGCTCTCGACGAACGCGATCGGCCTCTCTGCCGGCACACCGTGTGCGAGTGCCGCGGTGACCAGACGTTCGAGGGCGGCCACGCCCATCAGGACCACCGTGGTCACGGTGGCATCGGCCAGCGCCGCGAGCGTGCCCTCGCCGATGATGCCCTGACCGTTTACGACGTGGAAAGCTGCGGCGGTGCCTCGATGCGTGACGGGAATGCCTGCCGCTTGCGGAACAGCGATCGCGCTCGATATCCCCGGAGTGACGTCGACCGGGATGCCCGCAGCCAGGCACGCCTGCATCTCCTCGCCACCGCGTCCGAAGACGAACGGATCCCCGCCCTTGAGCCGGACGACGCGTCGACCCTCCGCTGCCCGCCCCACGATGATGCGGTTGATCTCGTCCTGCGGCACGGGGTGTCGACCGGGGGTCTTCCCCACGTCGATCACCTCGACATCGGGGTCGAGCCCGCGGACGACCTCGGCCGCGGGTCCCAGGCGGTCGGTCACGACCACGTCGGCTTCGGCGATGAGCCGACGCGCGCGCACCGTCATCAGGTCCGCGGGGCCCGGCCCGCCTCCGACCAGGTCGACGCGTCCACTCCGACCGGCACGGCGCCGACGCAGCGGGATGCGGCCTTCGCCCACGAGGCCGACGATCGCATCCCGCACGGCGACCGACCGACGCGGGTCCGCACCGACCGTACTGGTCACCGCGACGGTCACGTCACCGATCTCGGCCTGTGCGGTGAGCCTGGTCGACCCGTGGGCGCCGTCGGAGGCATTGATGCAGAGGATCCGCTTGCGCTCGCAACGTTCCGCGACGTCGCGGTCGACGCGGGCGTCGCCGGTGGCCGTGTGCACGAGCCACGCCCCGGCGAGATCCGTTCCTCGGAAGCGACCGGCGCGCCAGACGAGACCGTGAAGCTCGACCAGCCGCGCGGTGTCCGGATGCAGGACGGGGGCGGCGATCCGCACTCGCGCCCCTTCGTCGAGGAACCGGCGGATCCTCTTCGCCGCGACCGCGCCACCACCCACCAGCAGCACGTCGCGTCCGGTGAGGTCGACTCCCAACATGACCGTCATCGGATCTCCTCGATGTTCAGCTCGATCTGACCGTCTCGAACGGTCACGTCCCAGACCCGCAGCGTCGCCGAGGCTTTGCCCTGTGTGTCGAGACACTCCCCCGTTCGCAGGTCGAAGACCTGCTTGTGCATCGGTGAAGCCAGCGTCGGCACATCGCCCCGCGTGCCCACGATCCCGCGGGACATCACATGGGCGCCGCTGTAGGGATCGAGGTTGGACACCGCATGCACCGAGCCGTCGGCGAGGACGAAGAGCGCGATCTGGACCGAGCCGAACAGCGCCGCCCTGCCTCGCTCCACCTCGAGGTCGCTGAGCGCGCAGACGCGGACTCGCGTTCCGATGTCAGGGCTGAGGGTCATCGCCGCACCTCCAGAGTCGTGCCGGCGATCATGACGCTCGCGTCCGATCGTTCCTCCGTCGTCGCCGGCCGCACCTGACCGCGTTCGGACACGTAGGCCAGAGAAGGGTCAGGGGTGTCGGTCGCATTCACGAAGGACTCGAAGCGCCGCAGCTTCACCGGGTCGCGCAGGGTCGCCGCCCACTCGTCCTCATAGCGGTCGACGTGCACGCTCATGGCCGCGTCGAGGTCGTCGCAGATGCCGAGACTGTCGTCGAAGATCACCTCGCGGAGACCGTCCAGCCCGCCGTCGAGCTCGGCACACCACCCTGCCGTGCGCTGGAGTCGGTCCGCCGTGCGGATGTAGTACATGAAGAAGCGGTCGATCGCGCGGATGAGGCCCTCGTCGTCGAGGTCGGCGGCGAGCAGCTCCGCATGGCGCGGCGAGAAGCCGCCGTTGCCGCCGACGTACATGTTCCACCCCGTCTCGGTGGCGATCACACCGACGTCCTTCGACCGGGCCTCCGCGCACTCGCGCGCGCAGCCGGACACACCGACCTTGAGCTTGTGCGGCGCCCGAAGACCCCGATAGCGGAGCTCGAGGCGCACGGCCATGCCGACGGCATCCAGCACCCCGTACCGGCACCAGGTCGAGCCGACGCACGACTTCACCGTGCGCAGCGCCTTGCCGTACGCCTGCCCGGACTCGAACCCGGCGTCGACCAGCCGCTGCCAGATCTGCGGCAGCTGCTCCAGGCGGGCGCCGAACATGTCGATCCGCTGCCCGCCGGTGATCTTCGTGTAGAGCCCGTAGGTCTCGGCGATGTTCCCGATCGCGATGAGCCCCGCGGGAGTCACCTCACCCCCGGGCATCCGCGGCACCACCGAGTACGTGCCGTCCTTCTGCATGTTGGCCATCACATGGTCGTTGGTGTCCTGCAGAGCCGCGTTCTCACCGTCGAGCACGTGCGCTCCGACGAGGACGGACAGGATGCTCGCCAAAGCCGGCTTGCAGATGTCGCAGCCGCGCCCGGTGCCGAAACGGGCGATGATCGCGCTGAAGGTCGCGAGTTCCGACACGCGCACCGCGTCGAAGAGCTGGCGGCGCGACATCGAGAAGTGCTCGCACAGGGCGTCGGAGGTCGTCTGACCGAGCTTGGTCAGCTCCTGGCCGACGATCTTCTTGACCGTGAAGAGGCAGGATCCGCAGGTGGCCCCCGCCTTGGTGCAGGCCTTCACGGCCGCGGCGTCGGTGCACCCCTCGGCGTGCACCGCATCGCGGATGCGTCCGGCGGTTACGTTCGAGCAGGAGCAGACGACCGCCTCGGCCGGCAGCTCGTTGTCGGGAAGCGCGGTGCCGCCGTCCGGCATCAGGTAGGCGGCGGGGTCTGCGCCCAGCGCAGCACCCACCAGGGGGCGGAGCATTCCGTATGCCGAGGCATCGCCGACGAGGATGCCGCCCAAGAGTGTCTTCGCATCGTCCGAGAGGACCAGCTTCTTGTAGACCCCGTTGACCGGGTCGGTGTACACCACGTCCAGGGCATCCGGTGTGGAGGCGAACGCGTCGCCGAAGCTCGCCACGTCCACGCCGGAGAGCTTCAACTTCGAGGAGTCGTCGTAGCCGGGGAAAGTGGCATCGCCGCCGAGAATCCGAGTGGCCGCGACCTCCGCCATGGCGTATCCGGGGGCCACGAGTCCGACGGAGCGTCCTTCGAAGTTGGCGACCTCGCCGATCGCGAGGATGTCGTCGTCGGCCGTGCGGCACCTCGAATCGATCAGTACGCCACCGTGGGGGTGCACAGCGAGATCGGCGAGGCGTGCCAGTGAGTCCTGCGGGCGCACGCCGACGGTGAAGATGACGACGTCCGTTCCCTGCATACTGCCGTCCTGGAACTGCAGTGCCGCGACGGAGCCGGAGGCATCCGGGTCGATCCGTGTGGTCCGCGTTCCCGTGCGCACATCGATGCCCTTCGACTCGATCAGGCGGCGCAGGATGGTGCCACCCGCGAGGTCGAGCTGGGCGGACATGAGCCGGTCCGACGACTGCACCACCATGCACTCGACGTCGAGACCCTGTAACGCGCCTGCCGCCTCAAGGCCCAACAGTCCGCCGCCGATCACCGTCCCGCGCAACGGGCGGCCGAGTGACGCCGCGCGGCGCTGGACGAACGCGTCGATCGCGGCGACATCGTCGAGCGTCCGATAGACGAAGCAGCCGGGGAGCTCAGCGCCGTCGACGGCCGGCCGCATGGCGTAGGAGCCGGTCGCGAGGACGAGTGTCCCGTAGGCGTGGACCGCGCCCGAGCGGGTGCGCACCGTGCGGCGAGCCCGATCGATCCCGGTGACGCGATCATCGCCGATGAAGCGCACCCTGTCGTCCTGGAGGGTCTGCGGATCGAGTGCGAGGTCGTCGGCGCTCGCACCGGTGAAGAACGAGGTCAGACCGACGCGGTCGTACGGCGCTCGCGCCTCCTCGCCGATGACCGTGACCGTCGGCGCCGAACCGTCGCCGCGGAGCAGGCTCTCGACGAATCGGTGCGCGACCATTCCCGCCCCCACCACCACGACATCCGACGATGTACTCTCCCGAACGACCACGAGCCCTCCTCTGTCCGTGGACTCGACGATAGAGACACGGTGTTTCGCGAAAGGCCGGGGCGGTGTTACACGGATCGAACGTTCTTCTCACAACTCGGTAACAGTCGTGTGAGATCGCGCTTCGAGCGAGTCCGGCAGGGCCCCGCGGGGCGTACTAGGCTGAGCCTCGTCCCTTCCGCCTCCCGCGGCCCTACCGCGCAAGGAGAATCACGTGTCTGCCACCGAGCCCTCGAAGCCGACTCCCCCCGTCCCCGCACCCCCCGCCGTGCCGATGCCGCCGAAGGCCCCCAAGCCGGCAGCCGTCGTGCCCGCCGCACCTGCGCCGTCTCCGGCCGCGTCGTCGACCTCCGCCGAATGGGGTCGCGTCTCCGACGACGGCACCGTCGAGGTACGCGAAGGCGAGGTCTGGCGCGTGGTCGGCCAGTACCCCGACGGCACGCCCGAGGAGGCGCTCGCCTACTTCGTGCGCAAGTTCGACGACATCGCCTTCAAGGTGCACACGCTCGAACAGCGTCACCAGGCAGGCGGCGCCTCGGCGAGCGACCTCGCGAAGCAGGCCGGTCATCTCATCGACGAAGCGACGGATGCCGCTGCCGTCGGCGACCTCGCAGGTCTGCGAGACCGTCTGAACGCCCTGACCTCATCGCTGTCCGAAGCCACCGAGCAGGAGGCGCAGCAGGCCAAGGAACTCGTCGACAAGGCGATCGCCGAGCGCACCACGCTCGTGGAGAAGGCCGAGGCGATCGCCGCGCGCGACCTCAGCAAGGTGCAGTGGAAGCAGGTCACGGCCGAGCTCGGTGAGCTGTTCGACGCGTGGCAGGCGCAGCAGCAGAGTGGCCCCCGCCTCTCCAAGGGCATCTCCCAGCAGCTCTGGAAGCGGTTCCGCGATGCGCGCGCCGTGGTCGACAAGCAGCGTCGCGCCTTCTACTCCGAGCTCGACGATGCGCACAAGAGCGCTCGCGACGTGAAGACCCGCCTGGTCGAGCGTGCCGAGGCACTCGCGCCGCGCGGCACCGACGGGATTCCCGCCTACCGCACCCTGCTCGACGAGTGGAAGGCGGCCGGGCGCGCCGGGCGCAAGGCAGACGATGCACTGTGGGCGCGGTTCAAGGCGGCGGGCGATGCCCTGTACGCTGCTCGCGCCGAGCAGTCCGCCGCGGAAGAAGCGGAATCCGCCCCGAAGATCGAGGCCCGAGAGGCTCTCCTCGAAGAGGCCAAGGCGGTCGCCGACGAGTCGAACATCAAGCGTGCTCGCGCGCTGCTCACCCGCATCCAGCGGCAGTGGGATGAGATCGGCCGCATCTTCCCGCGGGACAAGGAGCGCGCGCTCGACGACAAGCTCCGCACGATCGAGCAGGGGCTGAAGGCCCGTGAAGACGTGGACTGGAAGAAGAACAACCCCGAGACCAAGGCACGCGCGAACGACATGAGCTCGCAGCTGCAGGAGGCCATCGAGAAGCTCGAAGCCGAGGTCGCCGCCGCCGAGAAGGCCGGCGACAAGAAGGCCGCGAAGGAAGCCGCTGACGCCCTCGAGGCTCGCCGCGCCTGGCTGAGTGCTCTGGGCGGCTGACCTTCTCCACAGGTCTCCGCGACCGTCTCGAACGCGGGGTGCACTGCGCCAGACTGGCGTGATGCACCCCGCGTTCCTCTATGTCCCCGGCGAGCGGTTGAGCCAGACCGAACTCAGCGCGGCCCGCATCGACGGCCATGTGGTCGACGTGGGTGACGCGTACATCCCTGCCGATCTCGTCGAGGGGCCGGATGTACGGGCGAGCACCATCGCCGCGCTCGTCCGGCCGGGCACCGCCGCGTGCCACCAGACGGCCGCGTGGGTCCACGGCGCCGGTGACACGCCGCCGGTCGTGCATCACGTCAAGCGCTGCGTGGATCGTCGGATCCGTCCGGTCACCAGCGCGCGCGTGGTCTTCCACGACACACTGCTGCCCGCAGCCGACGTCCTCACGCTCAGCGGCGTCGCGGTGTCGAGCCCGGCCCGGACGATGCTCGACCTCGCGACGACACTGCACCGCGACCCGCGGGTGCTGGCGTGGATGGATCTTCTCGCCGTCGTCTGCCCCGACACCCCGGACGCGGCGATGAACGCGCTGCAGGACCTTCGACGCGTGCCGGGCAGCCGCATGGGTTCGGCCGCTCTGCAGCGCCTCGCCGTCAGGAGGAGGTGACCCGGTAGACGTCGTAGACGGCGTCGATCCGACGGACCGCGTTCAGTACACGGTCCAGGTGCACGGCATCGCCCATCTCGAAGACGAACCGGCTCAGAGCCAAGCGCTCATCGGTGGTGGTGACCGTCGCCGAGAGGATGTTGACGTGGTGCTCGCTCAGCACGCGCGTCACATCGGAGAGAAGGCCCGAGCGGTCGAGCGCCTCGACCTGGATCTGCACGCGGAACACGCTCTTCGTCGTCGGGGCCCACGACACCTCGACGAAGCGGTCCTGCTCGTTGCTGAGCGCCTTGACGTTGACGCAGTCCGCCCGGTGCACCGAGACGCCACTACCGCGCGTCACGAAACCGACGATCTGGTCACCGGGAACCGGGGTGCAGCACTTGGCCAGCTTCACCAGGATGTCGTTGGCGCCGCGCACCAGCACGCCGGAGTCGCCGGATCGCGGCTCACGCGTCGGGACGCTCCCGGGCAGATCGATGGCGCCCGTGCTGGGGTCGTTGGCCGCGACCAGAGCCGTGACCTTCTCGAGCACCGACTGCGTCGACACGTGTCCTTCGCCGACCGCCGCGTAGAGCGCCGAGACGTCTTCGTAGTGCAGCCCGCGCGCGACCTCGGCGAACGAGTCCTGGCTCATCAGCTTCTGCAGCGGCAGGTTCTGACGGCGCATCGCGCGGGCGATGGCCTCCTTGCCCTGCTCGATGGCCTCTTCGCGGCGCTCCTTGGTGAACCAGCCGCGGATCTTGTTCCGCGCCCGGGTGCTCGCGACGAAACCGAGCCAGTCCTGGCTGGGGCCGGCATCCGGGTTCTTCGAGGTGAACACCTCGACCACGTCACCGCTCTTGAGTTCCGATTCCAGAGGCACGAGGCGCCCGTTGACCTTGGCACCCATCGTGCGGTGGCCGATCTCGGTGTGCACCGCGTAGGCGAAGTCCACGGGAGTCGCGCTGGCCGGCAGGCCGATCACCCGCCCCTTGGGCGTGAAGACGTAGACCTCCTTCGCACCGATCTCGAAGCGCAGCGAGTCGAGGAACTCACCGGGGTCAGCGGTCTCGGCCTGCCAGTCGGAGATGTGCGCGAGCCACGCCATGTCCGTGTCGGAGGCGCGGACCTCGGTCTTGCCACCGCCGTTCATCCGCTCCTTGTACATCCAGTGCGCGGCGACACCGTACTCGGCCTGCTGATGCATCTCGTGCGTACGGATCTGAATCTCGACCGTGCGACCGGCGGGACCGATGACCGTGGTGTGCAGCGACTGATAGAGGTTGAACTTCGGGGTGGCGATGTAGTCCTTGAACCGGCCGGGCAGTGGCGTCCAGCGAGCGTGGATCGCACCCAGGACGGCGTAGCAGTCGCGCACCGAGGAGACGAGGACGCGGATGCCGATCAGATCGTAGATGTCGTCGAACTCGCGGCCGCGGATGACCATCTTCTGGTACACCGAGTAGAGCTGCTTCGGGCGCCCGACGACTTTGCCGCGGATGCGGAGATCGCGCAGATCCTCGTCGATCTCCTCGACCACCTGAGCGAGATACTTCTCGCGCTGCGGGGTCCGCTGCGCGATGAGGCTGTGGATCTCGTTGTAGATCTTCGGGTGCAGCACAGCGAACGAGAGGTCTTCGAGCTCGGACTTGATCGCCTGGATGCCGAGACGGTTCGCCAGCGGGGCGTAGATCTCGAGCGTCTCCTTGGCCTTCTTCGTGGCCTTCTCCGGTGGGACGAAACCCCAGGTGCGCGCATTGTGCAGGCGGTCGGCCAGCTTGATGAGCAGGACCCGGATGTCCTTCGACATCGCCACGATCATCTTGCGGACCGTCTCGGCCTGCGCGCTCTCGCCGTACTTGACCTTGTCGAGCTTGGTCACGCCGTCGACGAGCATCGCGACCTCGTCGCCGAACTCGGCGGTGAGATCGGTCAGCGCGTAGCCCGTGTCTTCGACCGTGTCGTGCAGGAGCGCCGCAGCGATGGCCCGCGGGCCCAGACCGAGCTCGGCGAGGATCTGTGCGACAGCCAGCGGGTGCGTGATGTACGGCTCGCCGCTCTGGCGCTTCTGCCCCTCGTGCTTCTCCTTCGCGACCGCGTATGCGCGTTCGATGACGGAGAAGTCGCCCTTGGGATGATTCGCACGCACCGTGCGGATCAAGTTGTCGAGGTCGTTGATGCGGGACGCGCGGGAGAAGATGCGGGGAACCAGTCGTCGCAGACTCGAACCCTGCGATGACGTCTGCGGTTCCGCCATCAACTCACCTCCCGATCACTTCATCCTACGCGTGCTGAGGGCGCCGAGCTTCCGCTCGGAGCACCCTCGGCCCGGACCCCTCAGGCTTCGACGGACGCCCGGCTGCGAGCCTCGCGGATGCGGGCGTCGCGCTCCTTGAGCTGGGGCTCGTTCTCGCGGAACAGCGAGTAGAGCGGTGCGGCCACGAACAGCGTGGAGTACGTCGCGACGAGGATGCCGACGAAGATCGACAGCGAGATGTCGGTGAGCGATTCCGCACCGAGCCAGAAGGCGCCGATGAAGAGCACGGCACCGACCGGCAACGCCGCGACCACAGACGTGTTGATCGAGCGCACGAGGGTCTGGTTCACGGCGAGGTTCACCGATTCGCCGAACAGTCGGGCAGACTTCTCCCCGTCTTCGGTGGTGTTCTCCCTGACCTTGTCGAACACGACAGTGGTGTCGTACAGCGAGTACGCCAGGATCGTCAGGAAGCCGATGACGGCAGCCGGAGAGATCTCGAAGCCCGCCAGCGCGTAGACGCCGACCGTGATGACGAGCACGTCGAGCAGGCCGATGATCGCCGCCGCCGACATCTTCCACGTGCGGAAGTAGATCGCGAGGATCAGGAACGTGAGGGCGAGGAAGATCGCGAGACCCCACAGCGACTGCTTCGTGACGTTCTCGCCCCAGGCCGGGCCGATGAACGACGAC
Organism: Microbacterium sp. Cr-K20; assembly: GCF_000708325.1. Classification (NCBI taxonomy): domain Bacteria; kingdom Bacillati; phylum Actinomycetota; class Actinomycetes; order Micrococcales; family Microbacteriaceae; genus Microbacterium; species Microbacterium sp. Cr-K20. The sequence continues at coordinate 399,706 of NZ_JARE01000047.1, forward strand.
GTCACATTGGCGGGCTCCACACCGTAGGCGTCGGCGAGGGCTTCCGCGACGTCCTGCGTCTCGGCGGCGCTCATCTGGTCGGTCTGGACGCGGATATCCTTTCCGTTCAGGACGACGACCTTGGTCGCGGCTCCCGGCACGACCGACTGGACGGCCTCCTTCGCGGTGTCCTGATCGACCGTGTCGGGCGCCTGCACCGTGAACTGGGACCCACCGGTGAACTCGATGGAGAACTGGATGGGGCGGATGAGCGGCACGAGGGCCGAACCGACGACGAGCACGATGGCGATGATGAACCACAGGCGACGCTTGCCGACGAACGGGAAAGAGGTCTTGCCGGAATAGAGGTTGTTTCCGAACTCATTCATGGAAGGCATCAGGCGTCTCCCTCACTTCCGGGCTTGGTGGGTCTGTCGCCCGCGAGTGCCTCGGCGCGCTTTCGTTCTGCGATGGTCTGGCGGCGATCCGCCTCGCCACGGGAGCGGGCGTTCTTCGCACCGCGACCGGCCGATGCCGTCGAGACCTCCCGGTACTGGGACCGGCTTCGGTACACCGCACCGAGCGCCTCGGGGTCGAGGCCCGAGAGCTTGTGACCGCCGCCGAAGAACCGGGTGCGCGCAAGGAGCTGCATCACCGGGTGCGTGAAGATCACGAAGATGAACACGTCGATCAGGGTGGTGAGACCGAGTGTGAAGGCGAAGCCCTTCACCGTGGCGTCGGCGAGGATGTAGAGCACGACCGCAGCCAGGATGTTGATCGACTTCGAGATGTAGATGGTCCGCTTCGCGCGGCCCCAGCCGTCTTCGACCGCGGCGGTGATCGACTTGCCGTCGCGCAGCTCGTCTCGTATTCGTTCGAAGTAGACGATGAACGAGTCGGCGGTGAAGCCGATCGAGACGATCAGACCGGCGACGCCGGCGAGCGAGAGACGGAAGCCGAGCCGCCAGGCGAGGATGCAGATGATGATGTAGGTCAGGACGGCCATCACCGCGATCGAGGCGATGATCACCGATCCGAGCGCGCGATACACGATGAGCGAGTAGATCGCGACGAGTGCGAGACCGATGAGACCCGCGATCAGACCGATCTGCAGCTGCTGGGTTCCGAGAGTCGCCGAGATGGTGTCGGAGCTCTGCACGACGAAGCTGAGCGGCAGGGCACCGAACTTCAGCTGGTCGGCGAGCGTGGTCGCCGTCTCCTGCGTGAAGCTGCCCGAGATGCTGGGACGGCCGTCGAGGATGACGCCGTTCATCCGCGGAGCGCTGATCACGTCGCCGTCGAGCACGAACGCGAACTGATCGCGCGGGGACAGACCGTCGATGCGGTTCTGGTTGAGGCGCGTGCTGACCTTGCCGAAGGCGTCGCCGCCCTCGCCGTTCATGGTCAGCTGCACGATCCACGCGCCGGACTTCTGATCGCGGCCCGCGGAGGCATCCGTGATCGCGGTGCCGTCGAGCTCGGTCGGTCCGAGGAGGAACTTCTGCGCCTTGTCCGGGGAGCAGGCGACGACCGGCTCGTCCTTCGGGGCACGGGCGGGGTCGTTGTCCGGGTTCTCGCAGTCGTATGCCTGGAACTCCGCTGCCAGCTTGTCGGTCACCCATGACAGGTCGCTCGCGTCGGTCGGCTCGGCGGTCGGCGTCGCATTCAGCGACGGGTCCGGACTGGGGTAGGGAGTGGAGTTCCCGTCCTCGCCGACGAACTCGGTGCTCGCGGCCGTCGTGTACAGCACGGGTCGCAGCTCGAGCTGCGCGCTCGCCTGGATGCGCTCACGAGTCTGCGCATCCGCCTCGCCCGGGATCTGGACGACGATGTTCTGTCCGCCCTCGGTCGTGATGTCGGCCTCGGCCACACCCGACGCGTCCACGCGCTGGCGGATGATCGCCGCGGCCTGGTCGAGCTGCTCCTGCGTGGGAGCCGCTCCGTCCTCGGTCTCGGCGCTGAGGACGATCTGGGTGCCGCCCTGCAGGTCGAGTGCGAGCTCAGGAGTCCAGGAACTGACCGGCTGGCCTTCGGCGTCCTTGATGACGTACACGCCCAGCGAGTTGATGCCGAACAGAACACCCGTCACGAGGAGCAGGCCGAGGAGGACCCGCCAGGCGTGACGGACGGGAGAAGATGAAGCCACGTGTGTTCAGCTTTCTGGGAGGACGGAGATCCGAAGGGCCGCGCCGGCCGCGGAGATTACTTGTCGTCGGCGTCGCGCTCGAGGCGAGCGCGCGTCTCCTCGGGGGTCTCGAGCGCGGGGGCGGCCGCCTCGTCGACGGCCGGCTCCTCGATCACATCGACAGGTGCGTCGACGATCGCGTCCTTGGGCTCGACGACGCGGAGGATCGCCTGGCTGTGGACGTCGATGATGGTGCCCGGCGCGATCTCGACGAGCGCGGGCGTGTCGAGGTCGTCGGGGTCGTACGAGACGATCGTCCCGTAGATGCCGCCCTGCAGGAGCACCTTGGCACCGGGAACGGTCTTGGTCGCCTTCTCCTCCTGCTCGGCCTTCATCTGCTTCGTGCGCTTGCGCGTGTTGAAGATCATGAAGACGAGGAGGACGGCGAGAAGGCCGAAGAGCAGGAATTCCATGGGCATGGGGGAAGCGCCTTTCTCAGGTGCACGCTCCAGCCTTTGGGCGCGCGAAGGTAACCGGGAAGTCTTCAGTGATTATAGGTCATCCAACTTAAGCATCCCGTCCGGATGCGCGACGCCGAGATGCGCGTACGCCTCCGGCATCGCCACACGACCGCGCGGCGTGCGTCCGAGGAAGCCGATGCGAACGAGGTACGGCTCCACCACGCTCTCCACGGTCTCGCCCTCTTCGCCGACCGCCACGGCGAGCGTGCTCAGGCCGACCGGGCCCCCGCGGAAACGGCGGACCAGAGCTTCCAGCACCGCACGGTCCAGCCGGTCGAGGCCGATCGCGTCGACGTCGTAGAGTTCGAGCGCCGCGCGTACGTCATGGATCGTGGCCCCGCCCTCGCCGTGCACGAGGGCGTAGTCGCGTACCCGGCGCAGCAGGCGGTTCGCGATGCGGGGGGTGCCTCGGGAGCGGCGTGCGATCTCGGAGAGCGCATCGGTCGGCACGTCGACGCCGAGGACCGCGGCCGAACGGGCGATGACCTGCTCGAGCTCGGACTCGTCGTAGAACTCCAGGTGTCCGGTGAATCCGAATCGGTCGCGCAGCGGATTCGGCAGCAGACCGGATCGCGTCGTGGCCCCGACGAGTGTGAAGGGCGAGAGCTCGAGCGGGATGCTCGTCGCTCCGGCGCCCTTGCCGACCATGATGTCGATCCGGTAGTCCTCCATCGCCAGGTACAGCATCTCTTCTGCGGAGCGCGCCATGCGATGGATCTCGTCGATGAAGAGCACTTCCCCCGGCACCAGGCTGGAGAGCAGGGCTGCGAGGTCGCCGGCGTGCTGGATCGCCGGGCCGCTCGACATGCGCAGCGGCCGCTCGCTCTCGTGGGCCACGATCATCGCCAGAGTCGTCTTCCCGAGCCCCGGGGGGCCGGCGAGCAGGATGTGGTCGGCAGGACGGCTCTGGATGCGCGCAGCTTCGAGCAGCAGCTGCAGCTGTCCGCGCACCTTCTGCTGTCCGACGAAATCGCCCAGGCTGGTCGGGCGCAGTGCGCCCTCGATGGCGAGCTCGGTCTCGTCGGAGGGTTCGGTCGCGTCGAGGGGGTCAGCCACGAGCCTGGCCTCCCTGCGCGGGGCCGAGGAGCGCGAGGGTGCGTCGCAACAGCAGGGCCACGGTCGCCCGCTCGGCCTCCGTCGCCTCGGATGCCGTCTGGGCTGCCGCCTCGGCGGCGACCTTCTCCGACCAGCCGAGGCCGACCAGCGCCGCGGCCACCTGCGTGACCACGTCGGTGCCGCCCGACATCACGGGCCGCGACGGCGCCGCGAAAGCCTGCACCTTGCCGGCCAGCTGCAGCACGATGAGTTTCGCCGTCTTGGGCCCGATGCCGGAGACCCTCCGGAACGGCGCGTCGTCTTCCGCGGTCACGGCTTCGGCGATCTGATCGCCCGTGAGGTGCGAGAGCACCCCCAGCGCCGACTTCGGTCCGACACCGGTCACGCTGATCAGCAGTCCGAAGATCTCCAGCTCGCTGCGATCCGCGAAGCCGAACAGGGAGAGCGAGTCCTCGCGGACGATCAGACTCGTGTGCAGGAGGAGCTGCTCCCCCACGGTCGCGGTGTGTGCGACGTCGGCAGGGACGGCGACGGCGAACCCGACACCGCCCACGTCGATGACGACCTGATCGGACGTCGCATGCAGGACGACGCCGTGCAGTGAGGAGATCATCCCCTCAGCCTAGGGCGTGGTTCGGACCTATGTTCGAGCGACACGCTTCTCGGCGTCCGCCCATGCCCGTTGCGCCGGAGTCAGCGACCCCTGCCCGGATGCCGTGGGGCCACCGCGACGCCAGGCGTGGCACAGCGCGATCGCCAGGGCGTCCGCGGCGTCAGCCGGCTGCGGAAGCGCATCCAGGCGCAGGATGCGCGCGATCATGGTCTGCACCTGCCGCTTGTCGGCCGCACCGTAGCCGGTCACGGCGGCCTTGACCTCGCTCGGCGTGTGCGTGGCGGCGGGCAACCCGGACTCGGCCGCGATCAACAGCGCGACTCCGCTGGCCTGAGCCGTCCCCATCACGGAGTGGGTGTTCTGCTGGGCGAAGACGCGCTCGACCGCGACCGCGTCCGGGCGGTGCTCAGCGATCACGGCGCGGATGCCAGCGGCGACGATCGCGAGACGATCGCCGGTCTCCGCGTCCGGCGATGACCGGATCACTCCCACGTGCACCAGCGTGCCGCGACGCGAAGGATCGACGTCGACGATCCCGACACCACAACGCGTGAGCCCGGGGTCGATGCCGAGCACGCGCAGAGAGGAGGTCACTCCCCCAGGCTAGGCGCGCGAGGAGACACCGGCCGTCCGGCGCGCCTACGCGTCGTCGTTCTCGAGCTCGGCCTGCACCTCGGCCGACAGGTCGAAGTTGGTGAACACGTTCTGCACGTCTTCGCTGTCTTCGAGAGCATCGATCAGGCGGAAGACCTTCCGAGCGGTGTCGGCGTCGATCTCGACCTTGAGGTTCGGGACGAACTCGACGTCCGCCGACTCGTAGTCGATCCCGGCTTCCTGCAGCGCGCTGCGCACGGCCACCAGGTCGGTCGCCTCGGTGATGACCTCGAAGCCCTCGGCATGCGGCTCGATCTCCTCGGCTCCCGCCTCGAGCGCCGCCATCATGACGTCGTCCTCGGTGGTTCCCTCGGAGCCGACGACGATGACGCCCTTCCGGCTGAAGTTGTAGGCGACGCTGCCGGGGTCGGCCAGAGTCCCACCGTTGCGACTGAGGGCCGTGCGGACTTCAGCGGCTGCGCGGTTCTTGTTGTCGGTCAGACACTCGATCATGAGGGCGACGCCGTTGGGTCCGTAGCCCTCGTACATGATCGAGAGATACTCGACGGCTTCGCCACCGATGCCCGCACCGCGCTTCACCGCGCGGTCGATGTTGTCCTTGGGGACGGACGTCTTCTTGGCCTTCTGAACGGCGTCGAAGAGCGTCGGGTTGCCCGCCAGGTCGGGTCCGCCGAGCTTCGCGGCGACCTCGATGTTCTTGATGAGCTTGGCCCAGGACTTCGCGCGCCTGGAGTCGATGATGGCCTTCTTGTGCTTCGTGGTCGCCCACTTGGAATGCCCGGACATAAGTCTCCGCTCGTCGTATCCGCCCCGGAACGTGCCCAGGGCGTCGTCCATTCTATCGAAAAGCCGCGGTCGACCGAGCGGCGTCCACCGCGGCCGTCCGCGCAGCCCTCATTCGCGCGGGTCGCGGCCCTGCAGGGTCACCGGGGCCGCACCGATCTGCAGCAACATGCGCGATTCATCGCCGCGCGCGACGCGCACATGTTCGGTGATGTACCCCGCGACCTCGCCGCTCGGCTCACCCTCGGCACAGGTTCCGACCGCGGTGTTCGCCTGCCGGACGAGCGCCATCATCATGGGGACGCGCTGGAGGAGGCGATCGGCTTCCTCCGGCTTGCCGACAGCTTCGGCGATCGCCCGCTCGCCCTTCGTCTGGTAATCGCAGGCGAGCACGTGGGCTGCTCCGAACGCGGCCTGATCCCGCAACGGGGCGGTGGGATCGTGCAGGGCGTAGTAGCGGGCGACCTCGTCACGGAGCCACGGCACCAGCGGCAGGAGAGACTCCTGCGTCGCCTGATCGAGTTCTCCGCCCTGCAGCACCGGCTCCATCGCCGCCACGACCGCGTCCATCCATCCGCGCAGCGCAGTGGTGCGCGCCTCGTCTTCGGCGGCCCCGTTGATCATCGCCGACGCGCGATCGTAGACATGCAGTCGCTGCAGATTCATGTAGAGGTTGTTGAGGCCGATGAGTTGCCATTCCCGTGCGCCGATCATGCGCTCAACCCTACCGAGGCGTCGCGCGACCTCTGGCGCGAGAAGACACCCGGGTGTAGGCCTGAGGCATGAACGAGATGGCTCCTGACGACAGGTCGCGCGCACTGGATACCGCGCATCACGCCGCCCTCCGCTTCCTCGACTCGGTCGCCGAGCGACCGGTGTGGCCACGGGCTTCACTCGACGACATGCTGACGGCCTTCGGCGGCCCGCTCCCGGAACACGGCATGGATCCCGCGACTGTGGTCGAGGAGATGGCCGTGCTCGCCGATCCCGGCCTCGTCGCGATCCCCGGCGGCCGGTTCTTCGGCTTCGTGATCGGTGGCACCCATCCGGCCGCCCTCGCCGCCGACTGGCTCGTCTCGGCGTGGGATCAGAACTCGGGCTCGTCGACCCTCACACCCGCCACGGTCGCGATGGAACGCGTCGCCGGGCAGTGGATGCTCGACCTCTTCGGCCTCCCCGCGACCGCCAGCGTCGGTTTCGTCACGGGCGGGCAGCTCGCCAACTTCACCTGCCTCGCCACCGCTCGACATGCGGTGCTGGCGCGCGCAGGGTGGGACATCGCCGAGCAGGGATTCCACGGTTCTCCCCCGCTGCGGTTCGTCGTCGGCGCGGACCGGCACGGGTCCATCGACCGCGCCGCACGCTTCCTGGGGATCGGGCGAGCGGAACTGACGGTCGTCCCGTCCGACGATCAAGGGCGTATGAGCCCGGATGCGCTCGAGCAGGCTCTCGCCGGCGGCGACGGCCCCCTCATCGTGTGTCTGCAGGCGGGAGAGGTGCACACCGGCGCCTTCGACGACTTCGCCGCGCTGATCCCCATCGCGCGGCGTCACGGCGCCTGGGTGCACATCGACGGCGCGTTCGGGCTGTGGGCGGCGGCGTCTGCCGGGTTGAGCCACCTCACCGCGGGGATGGCGGATGCCGACTCCTGGGCGACGGACGCCCACAAGACTCTGAACGTGCCCTACGACTGCGGCATGGCGATCGTGCGCGACCCGGCGGACTCCATCGCGGCGTTCCGCACCGGAGGCGACTATCTGATCTATTCGGGGCTCGACCCGTGGGATGTGACGCCCGAGCTCTCGCGACGCGCCCGCGGGGTTCCCGCGTGGGCCGCGCTGCGCAGTCTCGGACGCTCGGGCATCGCCGAGCTGATGGACCGTCTGCACGCGAACGCCGTCGCGATGGCTGCGGGGCTCCGATCCGTGGAGACAGTGGAAGTCATCAACGACGTCGTCTATACCCAGGTCATGTTCCACCTCGGCTCCGACCGGGCGACGCGCGCGCTCGGCGCGGCGATCCTCACCGAGGGGACGGCGGCCATGACGGGTGCCGAGTGGGGCGGCCGTGCGGCCCTGCGGTGCTCGATGTCGTCGTGGGCGACCACCCCGGAGGATGTCGACCGCACCGTCGAGGCCATCCGCGGCCTGGTCGCCGCGGGTTCACGCGCCGAATGATCGAGATCGTTGGCCCTTCCGCCGGCTGCTGCTAGCGTCGAGGAACCCGTGCCCCGGGGATGCCGCGACGCTGCGAGCGAAGGGAACGACACGATGAGCGCAGGCGCCGATCGCCTTCGACCGGAGTGGACCGCACTCCCCCTGGTGCTGCGCGCGCGCATCGTCGACGTGATCGGAGGACGATTCGTCCGCGATGAACCGGCCCAGAGCGGATTCAGCGCGTCCTACGCGGGAGTGGTCACCACCACGAAGGGAAAGGCCTTCGTGAAGGCCTGCGCGCGGGACTGGCATCCTGATTCCCTGCACTTCCTCCGTACCGAGATGCAGGTGCTCGCGACGCTGCCACCGACGGTCGCCCCGGCAGTGCTGGGCGAGGTCGACGAGACTGCCGGTTCCGCGCTCGTGCTCGAAGCGATCGACGGACACCATCCCGGCAGCCCCTGGTCGGCGGATGATCTGCATTCGATCGCTGCGACCCTCCGCATCGTCGGCGCGACGAAAGCGCCGCTCGACCTGCCTGACGCGGCCGACAGCATGTCCGACTTCACCCGATGGGAGGATATCTCCCTCGATGAGCGGCTGCTCGCAGGTCTCCCGGACATGGTGCGTGGGCGGATGACCGACCTGCTGCGCATCGAACAGGGCTTCCGTGCTGCGGTCGGCGGAGACGTCATCGCGCACGACGACGTGCGGGCCGACAACATCCTCATCAGTGATGGGCACGCACGATTCGTGGACTGGCCGCACGCCCGCCGCGGAGCCCCCTGGATCGATCTCCCCTGTCTGCTGCCGAGCGTCGAGGCATCGGGCGGTCCCGCGTGCGAAGAGACATGGCCGCTGTTCGAAGAGCACGGAGCCCCGCCCGTTCACGACATGCTGCCGGTCATCTCGGGCTTCGCGTCTTACCTCTGGTTCGCCCAGGCGCAACCGGAGATACCGCAGCTTCCCGGACTCCGCGCGTTCCAGCGGGCGCAAGCCGGACCCGCGCTGCGGTGGCTCGCCGCCCTGCTGCAGGTTCAGGATCGCGCGGCGTCGAGGTAGGTCAGCACGGCTCGCACGCGACGGTTCTCCGCCGGCCACCTCGGTGCGCCCGCCGGAAATGATCGGTCACGGCAGACCATCAGGGCCGCGTAGTCGCGGCCAATCGCCGGGGGCTGCGGACGACGCCATCCGGACGTTGGTGTTCCTTGCTATCGTGGCCGCGTGCGATGGCTTGCGGACGAGGCGAGTGGTTCACGACGTGTTCCGCTCTCTCCGGGGTCACCCCGGGGTACGCAGTCTGACCTGGAACGAACGCCGCAGGCGCCTTACTGCGCTTCGCGCAGACCGGTGCCCGCACTGATGGACGAGTCGTACGCAGGCCATTGCACGCCCGGCGCCCGTTCCGCGGCTGCCCTCTGATGGCGCCCTCCACCGCATCACGCGTGCTGGGGCGCACGCCGCGACCGTTGCCGTCGTCGGTGGCCGCCTCTCTGGCCGACGCCTTCCTCGCCTCAGAGGTCTGGGCGAAGGAGCAGCTCGTCGACGCCGGCGCGTACGTCATGGGAGCGCGTCGCCGTTGGCTCTCTCCGCTCGTCGGCGACGTGTTGACCGCCTTCGTCCGCCCGCCTGTCGATGCCCCGCGACTGCTGACGTCGGTGATCCTCCGCTCGCCCGATTTCGCAGAAGCGGTGCGCAAGGCCGACGAGCGCCGTGCGCCGCTGCGCATCCACCACCGCGTGGTCGCTCCATCGGCGTCGCAGCCGCCCTCGGGCGCTCTTCCCCGCATCGACAGCATCCCGGATCTCGCCGCCATACTCGATCTGGACGTCGGCCGGCTCCAGTGGTTCGCCGACACCAAACAGTGGAATCGGCGCGCACGCTCAGGGGCCTTGCACCACTACCGATACGAGTGGCGCACACGGCACGGGCGGATCCCCCGGTTGCTGGAGATCCCGGAGCAACGGATGCGCCGCGTGCAGCGCAGTCTCCTGGAACAGGTGCTCGGCCTCATAGCCGTGAACGATGCCGCCCACGGTTTCATGCCCGGTCGCAGTGCGGCCACGGGGGCGGCGCGCCACACGGGGGCCGACATCGTCATATCCCTCGACCTCACCACGTTCTTCTCGCGCGTGACGGGCGGTCGCATCTACGGAACACTTCGGCAGTCGGGACTGTCCGAACCCGTCGCGCACGTCGTGACCGGGCTGTGCACCAACGCCGTTCCTCCGCGCGTGCTTGCTGCCATGCCACCGGGCGGATCATCCGACGAGCGGTTCGCCCTGCGTCGGGCTCTGGCCACGAGTCATCTGCCGCAGGGCGCCCCCTCCTCGCCTATGCTTGCCAACCTCGCCATCCGGCGCCTCGACTCACGGCTGACGGGATGGGCGGATGCCGTCGATGCGACCTACACGAGATACGCCGATGACCTCGCGTTCAGCGGCGGTCCGAGACTCGCGAAGCGACCTGATGCCTTCATCCGCGGTGTGCAGCGGATCATCGAGGACGAGGGGCACGTGGCCAACCCGCACAAAACGAGGGTCCGACGCCAGGGCGTCAGGCAGAGCGTGACCGGAATCGTCGTCAACCAGCGAACGAATGTCTCACGAGACGACTATGACCGGCTCAAGGCGACGATCCACAACTGCGTCGTGCACGGTCCGCGCAGTCAGAATCACCGCCGACTCGACGATTTCCGCGCACATCTGCTCGGCCGCATCTCGTGGGTCGAGAGCCTGAACCCCCAGCGAGGCGCGAAACTCCGGGCGGAGTTTCTGCGTATCCGTTGGTGACCGGTGCGACCAGGCACGAGTGGCCAAGTGACCCTACCGTCGGACGACCGGCACGGATGGCGCAGGATGGAGGCATGCGCAGATCACGACACATCACTCCTGCCGTTCGCACGTCGGACGTGCGCGACGACGCGCCGACCCCGGCAGACGTACTGCGGTATCTCGTCCACCTTCCGGATGACTACGACTCCGACCCGGGCAGGCTCTGGCCTCTGGTGCTGTTCCTGCACGGTGCGGGCGAACGAGGTTCCGACCTCGACCTCGCCGCGGTGCATGGCCCGCCGCGGTTGGCGGATGAAGGTCACGAGTTCCCCTTCGTCCTCGTCACCCCGCAGTGCGGTGAGTCGAGTCAGTGGGTCGCGGAGCTCTCGACCCTGTCCGGGCTGGTCGACGAGGTCGTCTCGACGCACCGCGTCGATCCGGCCCGCATTTCGGTGACCGGGCTCAGCATGGGCGGCTTCGGAACCTGGAGCCTGGCGGTGCGCTATCCCGAACGGTTCGCCGCTATCGCACCGATCTGCGGTGGGCTCTGGATGCAGAGTGCTGAGCCGATTCGGCACCTGCCCGTCTGGGCTTTCCACGGCGACGCCGACGATGTCGTGCCGATCTCCGCCACGGAGGAGATCACCACCGAGCTCCGGTCGCTCGACGCCGACGTGCGGTTCACGCGATATGCGGGCGTCGGTCATGATTCCTGGACCGAGACCTACGACAACCCCGAGCTGTACGACTGGCTGCTCTCCCACCGGCGCTAGCGCACGGACGTCCCGGCACGGGTCCGGGCCTTGTCGAGGAAGCGCTCATGGAAGCGCGTCTCGCCATCGACCTCCGGGTGGAAGCTCGTGCCGAGCAGGCTGCCCTGCTCGACGGCGACCACCGTGCCGTCCGTGAGCGATGCCAAGACGTCGACACCGGGGCCCACACGCTCGACCACCGGGGCGCGGATGAACGTCGCGCGCACCGGAAGCTCCCCCAGAGCGGGGACGGCGAGTTGCGTCTCGAACGACTCCGTCTGGCGCCCGAAGGCATTGCGACGGACGTCGATGTCCATCCCGCCGAAGGACTCCTGGCCGTCGATCCCGTCGAGCACCGTGTCCGCCAGCAGAATGAGTCCGGCGCACGTGCCGTAGACGGGCAGTCCGGCACCGATCGCGGCGCGGATCGGCTCCTGCATCCCGAAGATGCGGGACAGCTTGTCGATCACGCTGGACTCGCCGCCGGGGATCACGAGGCCGTCGACGGACGAGAGCTCTTCCGGTCGGCGCACCAGCACGACGTCGGCGCCCAGATGCGCGAGCAGGGCGGCGTGCTCGCGCACGTCGCCCTGCAGCGCGAGGACTCCGACGCGGGTGTTACCAGCCACGCTCGGCGAGACGGTGCGGCGCCGGGAGGTCACTCACGTTGATGCCCACCATCGCCTCGCCGAGCCCGCGCGAGACCTCGGCGATCACCTTGGCGTCGTCGAAGAACGTGGTCGCCTTGACGATGGCCTTGGCACGTTCGGCGGGGTTGCCCGACTTGAAGATGCCCGAGCCCACGAACACGCCGTCTGCTCCGAGCTGCATCATCATCGCGGCGTCCGCGGGGGTCGCGACTCCTCCGGCCACGAAGAGCACGACGGGGAGCGTGCCGGTCTCGGCGATCTCGGCGACCAGCTCGTAGGGCGCCTGCAGTTCCTTGGCGGCGACGTACAGCTCGTCCTTGGGCAGCGCAGCGAGGGCCGCGATCTCCCCACGGATCTTGCGGATGTGCTTCATCGCCTCGGAGACGTCGCCGGTGCCGGCCTCGCCCTTGGAGCGGATCATCGCGGCGCCCTCGTTGATGCGTCGGAGTGCCTCGCCCAGATTGGTCGCACCGCACACGAACGGCACGGTGAACTCGTACTTGTCGATGTGATTCACGTAGTCGGCCGGCGAGAGCACCTCGGACTCGTCGATGTAGTCGACGCCGAGCTCCTGCAGCACCTGGGCCTCGACGAAGTGTCCGATGCGCGCCTTCGCCATCACCGGGATCGAGACCGCGTCGATGATGCTGTCGATCATGTCGGGATCACTCATCCGCGAGACCCCACCCTGGGCACGGATGTCGGCCGGCACGCGCTCGAGCGCCATGACGGCCACGGCGCCCGCGTCTTCGGCGATCTTCGCCTGCTCAGCGGTGACGACGTCCATGATGACGCCGCCCTTGAGCATCTCGGCGAGGCCGCGCTTGACGCGCGAGGATCCGGTGGTTGTCTGCTCGGTCATGGGGAACTCCTGTCGGATGCACCGAAGTCGGTTTTGATCTAGATCAAACGTAGCACTGTCCGATTCGACCTAGAATCGCTGAGGAGGATCATGAGCGACCAGATCACAGGTACCACCGCGTCGGAGATCGCCGACAGCGTGCGTTCGCTGCGCGACCGCGGATCCCTGCAGCCCGGTAGCCTCCTCCCCCCGGTGCGCGAGCTGGCCGCGACCCTCAGCGTGAATCGCAACACCGCCGTGGCTGCGTACCGCCAGCTCGCTCAGGCCGGTCTCGTGGTCTCGCGCGGGCGTGCCGGCACCGTGGTCGCGGGCCACGAAACCGTGGCGCAGGAGGGTTACGCCCCCGACACTGTCCTCCGGGACATCGGCACCGGCAACCCGGACCCACGCCTCATCCCCGATCCGGCACCCGCACTGATGACCATCGCCTCGCGCCCCGTCCTCTACGGCGAGCCCGTGATCGATCGTGGTCTCGAGGATTGGGCACGGCGGTGGATCGCCGCCGACCTCGACGACGTCGACTTCCGCATCACCGTCACCAGCGGTGCCGTCGACGCCGTGGAGCGGCTGCTCGCGCAGGCACTGATGCGCGACGACGCCGTGGCGCTCGAGGACCCGTGCTTCCTGGCGAGCATCCACACGGTGCGACTCGGCGGATACCGGGCCGTTCCGGTGCCGGTCGACGCCGAGGGCATGACCGTCGACGGGATGCGTGCGGCATTGGACGCCGGAGTCCGCGCGATCATCTGCACCCCGCGCGCGCAGAACCCCACCGGAGCGAGTCTCACCGCGACGCGGGCCGCCGAACTGCGAGCGGTACTGGCCGACCACCCCTACGTGCTGATCATCGAGGACGACCATTTCTCGATGCTCTCGCAGCGCCGGTACGAGTCACTCATCGGTCCCGACCACCGTCGGTTCGCGCTCGTGCGCTCCGTATCGAAGTTCCTCGGACCCGACATGTGCCTCGCGATCGCGGCGACGGATGCCGAGACAGCGGAACGGCTCGCCATGCGTCTGAGCCCCGGAACCACCTGGGTGAGCCACCTGCTGCAGCGTCTCGCGTTGACGCAGCTCACCGACGACGGCGTGATGACCGAGGTCGCCGCAGCGGCTGCCCACTACGCGGAGCGGAATTCCGCCTTCGCGGAGCGACTGCGCGCCGGCGGCATCGATGCGACCGCATCCGACGGTATGAGCCTGTGGGTCGAACTGCCGCAACCCGCGCGCCTCGTCGCCGATCGGCTGATGCGCCGAGGGTGGCTGGCCCGCACCGGCGACGACTTCGCGCTCGATGACCGCGCGGACCCATCCCACCATCTGCGCCTGACCGTGCACGACCTGTCCGATGACGAGGCCGAGACCCTCGTCGCCGACCTCGTCGCCGCCGGGCGATGACCATCCTCGCGGGCACCCGCCTGCCCTGAACGAAAGAGCCGGAGAATGAAGATCCTCTCCATCCAGTCAGCCGTCGCCTACGGGCACGTCGGCAACTCCGCCGCGGTGTTCCCCCTGCAGCGCATCGGCGTCGAGGTGCTCCCGGTCTACACCGTGAACTTCTCCAACCACACCGGATACGGCGCCTGGCGCGGACCGATGATCGCTCCGGACGACGTCCGCGAAGTCATCACCGGCATCGAGGAGCGTGGCGTCTTCGGCCAGATCGACGCGATCCTCAGCGGCTACCAGGGCGGCGAAGGCATCGGAGACGTGATCATCGACGCGGTCGCCCGTGTGAAGTCCGCGAACCCGAGCGCCGTCTACGCCTGCGACCCGGTCATGGGCAACGCCAAGTCGGGGTGCTTCGTGGCCCCGGCGATCCCGGTTCTGCTGCGAGAGCGCGTCGTCCCGGTCGCCGACATCATCACGCCGAACCAGTTCGAGCTCGGCTTCCTCACCGACACCGAGCCGGACACGCTCGAGTCCACCCTCGCCTCCGTCGACCTCGCCCACGCGATGGGTCCGAGCACCGTGCTGGTGACGAGCGTCGAGCGGCCCGACCGCGAAGAGGGCACCATCGAGATGCTCGCCGCCGACGCGCAGGGTGCCTGGCTCGTGCAGACCCCGCACCTGCCGATGAAGGCGAACGGCTCCGGGGATGTGACTGCGGCACTGTTCACGGCGCACTACGTCGAGACCGGCAGCGCGAAGATCGCTCTGGAGCGCACGGCATCCAGCGTCTACGACCTGTTGAAAGCCACGCTCGAATCCGGTGAGCGCGAGCTGCAGCTCGTCGAGGCGCAGGAGTTCTACGCGAACCCGCAGATGCAGTTCACCGCCCGTCAGGTGCGCTGAGCTACTCCGCAGTAGGCTCCGACGCCGGCCAGGCGTTCGCCACGGCCTCCCGCACCTCGCCGAGGAGCTGCGGAAGCGCCTTGGTCTTCGCGATGATCGGGAAGAAGTTGGCGTCCGATGTCCACCGCGGCACCACGTGCTGGTGCAGGTGGGCGTCGACGCCGGCGCCCGCCACCGCGCCCTGGTTCATGCCGATGTTGAAGCCGTCGCAGCGTGACACCTCGCGCAGCACACGCATGGCCGTCTGTGTGAGGGCACCGATCTCGGCGACCTCGGCGGGCGTCGCCTGGTCGTACGTGGCGATGTGGCGATACGGGCACACGAGCAGGTGCCCCGAGTTGTACGGGAACAGGTTCAGCAGCACGTAGGCCGTCTCGCCGCGCGCCACGACCAGCCGCTCCTCGTCCGGGAACTTCGGCGCCTCGCAGAACGGGCACTCCTCCCGCAGCGGCTCCGGCCCCGCCTGGATGTACGCCATCCGATGCGGGGTCCACAGCCGCTGGAACTCGTCCGGAACCCCGGCGAGGAGTCCGGCATCTTCCAGCGGCTGCGCCCCGTCGGTCACGCCAGGTCCCCTGCCTTCAGCACGAGCGCGTGCGAGGCGATGGCGGCGCTGATCCGACGTACCGCATCCGCCACCGGGACGCCGTTCTCCTGCGTCCCGTCTCGGAAGCGGAACGACACCGTGCCCGCGGCTCGATCCTGCTCCCCGACGATGAGGATGACGGGGACCTTCGCCGTCGTGTGGTTGCGGATCTTCTTCTGCATGCGGTCGTCGGAGTGATCGACGTCGGCCCGGACGCCCGCCTCGCGCAGCCGCGCGATGACGTCGTCCAGATAGTCTCCGTACTGCTCCGCGACCGGGACGCCGACAACCTGGCTGGGCGCGAGCCAGAGCGGGAAGTCGCCGGCGTAGTGCTCGAGGAGGATCGCGAAGAAGCGCTCGACCGAACCGAGGAGCGCGCGGTGGATCATGACCGGCCGGTGCTTCTGCCCGTCGGGTCCGGTGTACTCCAGCTCGAACCGGTCGGGCTGGTTGAAGTCGAGCTGGATGGTCGACATCTGCCAGGTGCGTCCGATCGCGTCGCGTGCCTGTACGGAGATCTTCGGACCGTAGAAGGCGGCGCCGCCGGGGTCGGCGACGAGTTCGAGTCCGGACTCGATCGCGACCTCACGCAACGTGTCGATCGCGGTGGTCCACTGCTCCGGCTCGCCGAGGAACTTGGGGTTCCCCACCTCGTTCGTCGACAGTTCGAGGTAGAAGTCGTTGAGGCCGTAGTCGCGGAGCAGGTCCAGGACGAGGTTCAGGTTCGTCGTGAGCTCGTCCTTGACCTGGTCCTGAGCGACGTAGATGTGGGCGTCGTCCTGTGTCAGGCCACGCACGCGGGTCAGACCCGACAGCGTCCCACTCTTCTCGTAGCGGTAGACCGTCCCGAACTCGGCCAGACGCAGCGGCAGCTCGCGGTAGGAACGCCCGCGCGAACGGAAGATGAGGTTGTGGAACGGGCAGTTCATCGGCTTCAGGTAGTAGTCCTGCCCTTGACGGGTGACGTTGCCCTCCTCATCGACGACCTCGTCGAGGTGCATCGGGGGGAACATGCCGTCCGCATAGGTCTGCAGGTGACCCGACGTCATGAAGAGGTCCTTCTTCGTGATGTGCGGGCTGTTCACGAGGTCGTATCCGTTGCGCAGCAGGTGCTTGCGCAGGTTCTCCTCGATCTCGTAGCGGATGATGCCGCCCTTGGGGTGGAACACCGCGAGTCCGGAGCCGATCTCGTCCGGGAAGGAGAACAGGTCCATCTCGGCACCGAGCTTGCGGTGATCGCGGCGCTCCGCCTCGGCGATGCGCTCCTGGTAGGCACGCAGCTCGTCCTTGGTCGGCCACGCCGTGCCGTAGATGCGCTGCAGCTGCGGGTTCTTCTCGCTGCCGCGCCAGTAGGCGGCGGCGATGCGGGTGAGGTCCCAGCCGTTGCCGATCATGCGCGTGTTGGGCAGGTGCGGCCCGCGGCAGAGGTCCTTCCAGACGACCTCGCCATCGCGGGTGGTGTTGTCGTAGATCGTCAGCTCACCCTCGCCGACCTCGACGGAGGCCCCCTCGGCGGCTTCCTTCCCGCCTTTGAGCCCGATGAGCTCGAGCTTGAACGGCTCGTCCGCGAGCTCGGCGCGCGCCTCGTCGTCGGTCACGACACGGCGGACGAAGCGCTGGCCCTCGCGGACGATGCGCTGCATCTCCTTCGTGATGGCCTTGATGTCGTCAGGCGTGAACGGGGTCTCCACGCCGAAGTCGTAATAGAACCCGTCGGTGATGGGCGGGCCGATGCCGAGGTTTGCCTGCGGGTTGATGCGCTGCACCGCCTGCGCCAGCACGTGGGCAGCCGAGTGGCGGAGGATGTTCAGCCCATCCGCACTGTCGATCGTGACCGGCTCGACCTCGTCGGTGTCGGTCACGGTCGTGGCGAGGTCCTTGAGATCGCCGTTGACGCGCATCGCGACGACGTTTCGGTCAGTGAACAGGGCGAAGCCATCGTGCGGCCGGGCGTTTTCAGGCACAGAAACTCTCCATCTGGGTCGGTGTCCAGGTTACTCGCATGATCACGGGGTCCTGACCGCTTCGCGACGGTGTCGGACACCCTGACCGGTGCCGCCGTCGGTCACCCTCAGCCCGGCTGGTCGGCGCCGCGCGAGGGGACGATGATCCCCGACTCGTACGCGTGGATCACGAGCTGCGCACGATCGCGTGCGTGCAGCTTCGACATGATGCGGTTCACATGGGTCTTCGCGGTGTGCGGTGAGATCACGAGGCGGTTCGCGATGTCCTGGTTCGACGCCCCGCCCGCCACGAGCAGCAGCACCTCGCGCTCCCGCTCCGTGAGCTGTCGCAGCGGCTCGGTGTGCCAGGCATCGGCTCGCGGATGCTGCGGCAGCACGGAGCGCTCGATCAGCGACCGTGTTGCCGCCGACGACAGGAGAGCCTCACCGCGGTGCACCACTCGCACGGCGCTGACGATGTCGTCCGGCTCGGCCCCTTTGCCGATGAAGCCACTCGCACCGGCGCGGAGCGCGGCGACCACGTAGTCGTCCTCCTCGAAGGTCGTCAGGATGAGCACGCGGGTCGCGGTGGACTGCGCCGCGCTCGTGATCTGCGCGGTGGCGGCGATGCCGTCGAGCTCCGGCATCCGGATGTCCATCACGACGACGTCCGGCATCGACTCGCGCACCGCAGTGACCGCCTCACGCCCGTTCGCTGCTTCGCCCACCACTTCGATGCCGTCGTCGACGAGGATGTCGCGGACCGCCTGCCGCACCAACGGCTGATCGTCGACGACGAGCACCCGGATCATCGTGCACCTCCGTCGAGGGGGATCCGCACCTCGAGGCGGAAAGCGCTTCCATCGCGGCCGGTCTGCACATCTCCCCGGACCGCGACCACGCGCTCGCGCAGTCCACGCAGCCCGTGGCCACCCGCACGCGACACCGCCTCGGATTCCGTCGCCACCTGGTTGTCGACGACGACACGGAGCGACCCGCCGTCCGCTCGGAGCCGCACGGTCGCCGCGCCATCCGCTCCGTGCTTGTGCGCATTCGTCAATCCTTCGAGGACCACGAGGTAAGCCGCATGATCACTGGCCGGCGACAGAGCAGGCCGATCGGGATCGTCCTGGAGATCGACGCGCAGCCCCGCCTCGCGGAACTGCACGACCAGCTCGTCGAGACCGGCGAGGCCGACCTGCGGACGAAGGTCGCGAACATCATCCGGATCGTCGGAGCGCAGCAGCGCCATCAGCCCACCGATGTCGGCGAGCACGGTGCGAGAGGAACGGCGGATGGTGCTCAGTGCCTCCCGCGCACGCTCCGGGCGGGTCTCCAACGCGGATGACGCGACGCCCGCATTGAGACTGATGACCGAGATCTGGTGCGCGACCACGTCGTGCAGATCGCGCGCGATGCGCACCCGTTCTTCGGCGACACGTCGTCGCGCTTCCTCGTCCCTCCCCCGCTCGGCCCGCTCCGCGCGTTCGGTCATGGCGGAGACGAACTCGCGTCGTGACCTGGTCGCGTCCCCCAGCGCTCCGGCGAGGGCGATGATGAAGACGAACTGCAGCGCGCGGGCATCGAAGAGATCCCCGCCGAGCGGGATCGCGTTCGAGAAGAAGACGATAGCCGTCGCCGAGGTCACGGAGATGATCCCGATGAGTCGCCCTCGACGGTCCACGACGGCGAAAGCACTGATCGCCATGGCGATGAGCGCGCTCGGCGACAGGACACCCGCGAATGCCAGGACCACTGCGCACAGCAGGCTGACGACGAGCACGACGAGGGGATGCCGGCGACGGAACAGCATCGCGACCGCGGGAACGAGGGCGACGACCAGCTGCCATCCGGTGGCGCGGAACGCCTCGTCCGGGAAGGGCGACACGGCGAAGACGACCACCACGGCCACGGCGATCACGTCGGTGAGCGGCGCCGCGATTCGTGGGGGACGAGGTGCCGGCATCTCACCAGTATTCCTCGCGACGCCGATTCCCGGATCCTCCGCCGGGATGAGCTGCGTGTACTGCGATCGCAGTACACGGGTGTCTGCGGCAGGGCGACGCGGCAGCGGATGCCGCGCGGCACGCTGGGATGAGGGCGCACAGCGCGTGCGCCGAGAGAGGTCGGCATGAAGAAGCCCGTCAAGAGAGTGCTCATCGCACTCACGTCCGTCGTCGCCGTCATCGCGGTCGGACTGGTGGCCACCACGGTCGGCAACGCGGTGGCGACCGCGGTCGAACAGGATCGCATCGAGCCGTACGGGCAGAAGGTCACCGTGGACGGGCA
Source organism: Microbacterium sp. Cr-K20 (assembly GCF_000708325.1). Lineage (NCBI taxonomy): Bacteria > Bacillati > Actinomycetota > Actinomycetes > Micrococcales > Microbacteriaceae > Microbacterium > Microbacterium sp. Cr-K20. The sequence continues at coordinate 419,705 of NZ_JARE01000047.1, forward strand.
CGAGATGAACGTCATGATCACCGGTGAGGGCTCGGAGGACATCGTTCTCCTCCCGGGTTTCGGCACCGCATCCCCGGTGCTCGACTTCGAGCCGCTCGTCACCGAGCTGGCCAAGGACCATCGCGTGATCGTCGTGGAGCCGTTCGGTTACGGGCTGAGCGACGGGACGGATCGCGCCCGCACCACCGACAACATCGTGACCGAGACGCACTCCGCCCTGCAGGAGCTCGGCGTCGACGACTACGTCCTGATGGGGCATTCCATCGCCGGCATCTACGGCATCCAGTTCGCGAACCGCTATCCCGATGAGGTGCGGGCGTTCGTCGGAATCGACAGCAGCGTCCCCGGACAGCCCGGCTCGGACACCGAGCTGCCCGTCGGGCTCTTCGGCGCGGCGAAGAACCTGGGGCTGGTGCGACTGATCGCGTCGTTCCGTGGCACGGGTTACGACGAGTCCGTCTACTCCGTAGAGGCGCAGGAGCAGTTCGCCCTGCTCACCAACCGGAACACGCTGAGCCCCACCTACCTGAACGCGATGTCTCTGCTCCACGCGAACTTCGAGGATGCGCTCGGCACGAGCTTCCCCGAAGACCTCCCCCTGCTGCTGTTCGTCGTGGCCGACAATCCGACGGTCCCCGCCTGGGTGGATCTGCACGAGGAGCAGGCCGCGGCCGTCGACGATGGAACGGTCGTGCCGCTCGATGGGACGCACTACCTCCACCACACGCACACGCCGGAGATCGTCGACGGGTTCCGCTCGTGGGAGCGCACCAGGATGCCCGCCGCGGAGTGACGCCGGAGCTCTGGACATCACGTAACGTGAACGGATGGACAGAGCAGTCGCACGATGGATTCTGGCGGTCGCGCTCGGCGCGATCGGTGTCGGCCACTTCCTCAGCACCCGCGGGTTCCGGGTCGTGGTGCCCGATTGGGCCACTCGCCTGACCAGGCTCGACAAGGACACGATCGTGATCGCATCGGGCGCCGCAGAGGTCGCGCTCGCGGCGGGGCTCCTCGCGCTACCGAAGGAGCGCCGCCGCATCGGCTGGGCGACGGCCGCATTCTTCGTCGCCGTGATGCCCGGGAACATCCACCAGTGGCAGACCAAGCGCTCGACGCCGGGACTCGACACGGATGCTCGGCGGTTCGGCCGGCTGTTCCTGCAGCCGGTCCTGGTGCTGTGGGCGCTGTGGTCGACCGGCGGCGAGACGCCCCGCCGAAACCACCGTCGGCGTTGAGAGACAGACCATGCCCGTGAGCTCGAAGAGAATGGTCCCATGACATCCCCCTCGCTGGTGTGGTTCCGCGACGACCTCCGCCTCGCCGACAATCCGGCGTTGCGCGCCGCGATCGATCGAGGTGAACCGGTCATCGCGCTCTATGTGCTCGACGAGGAGTCGCCGGGCATCCGCCCCCTCGGCGGCGCAGCCCGCTGGTGGCTGCACCACTCGCTGGCGTCGCTCGACGCGCGTCTCCGTGAGCGTGGCGGTGCACTCGTGCGGCGGCGCGGCCCCGCCGCGCGCGTCGTGCGCGAGACGGTGGCGGATGTCGGCGCCGGCGCCGTGTTCTGGAACCGACGGTACGGGGGCGCCGAGCGCGAGATCGACTCATCGCTGAAGTCGGCACTCCGGGCCGAGGGGCTCGAGGTCGCGTCCTTCGCAGCATCCCTGCTGCACGAGCCGTGGACCGTGACGACCGGCAGCGGCACGCACTATTCCGTCTTCACCCCGTTCTGGCGCGCGTGTCTCGCGCTGCCGGCACCACGCGCGCCGCTTCCGGAGCCACGGACAGTCGATGGCCCGGATCATGTCCCCGCCTCCGATGCTCTCGACGACTGGGATCTGCTGCCCACCCGGCCGGATTGGGCCGGGGGCCTGCGCGACACCTGGGAGCCTGGGGAACCCGCCTCCCGGCGACGCCTCACGGAGTTCCTCGCTCACGACCTCCCCTCGTATGACCGCGCGCGCGACGAACCCGCTGCCGGTGCGACCTCGCTGCTCTCCCCGCGGCTGCGCTGGGGAGAGATCAGCCCCTTCACGGTCTGGCACGAGGCCGTCGGCGTGGACGGTGCCGGCGGATTCCTCTCCGAGCTCGGTTGGCGGGAGTTCGCTTGGCACACGCTGTACCGCTCCCCCGACCTCGCGACCCGGAATCTGCGTCGCGAGTTCGACGCATTCCCCTGGCCGCCCCTCGATCCCACGCATCTGGAAGCCTGGCAGCACGGCGAGACCGGAGTGCCGCTGGTGGATGCGGGAATGCGGGAGCTCTGGCACACGGGCTACATGCACAACCGCGTCCGAATGGTCGTGGCCTCCTTCCTCGTGAAGAACCTGCTGATCGACTGGCGACTCGGCGAGGAGTGGTTCTGGGACACGCTCGTCGACGCCGACGAGGCCAACAACCCGTTCAACTGGCAATGGGTGGCGGGCTCCGGTGCCGATGCGGCCCCGTACTTCCGCGTTTTCAATCCCGAGCTGCAGGCGAAGAAGTTCGACCCGCAGGGGCTCTACATCTCGCAGTGGGCCTCCGAAGCACCGACCGAACCGATCGTCGACCTCGGTGAGACCAGGAAGGCCGCGCTCGCGGCGTACGACGAGGTCAAGCGGGCACCACGAGCGCCTTCCTGATGCTCGAAGACGGCGAGGTCTGCACCGCCGGGGTGTGGTCAGCCGGCGATGATCTCCGGCACCTCCCATGAGGAGAGCTCACCGAGCCGCGGCCGGTAGAGCCGGATCAGGAGGTTCCAGCCCTCCGGGAGGGGAATGGAGTTCGCGGCATCGTCGCCGTGGTCGCCGAGGCGCACGGTGGTCGATCCGTCCTCGTTCTTGGTGGCGAACACCGAGTTGACGTTCGTGGCGCCGATCGGCCCGGGTTCGAAGTAGCCGGCCGCGTTGTAGACGCTGACCGACCAGAACGCGTCGGCGGGCACGTCTCGGAAGGTCATGGTGTAGCGGCCGACGGGAAGCTTGGGGTCGATGTTGATGTACGACGCCTCCGCATCGGGAAGGCCACCCCAGCCCAGCGCCGTGCCGACCAGGTGACGCACGGGGTCGACGTCTTCCTTCGCTCCGAAGCATCCCGACAGTCCACCCATCGTCTTGCCCAGCACGAGCAGGGCTTCGCGAACCTCGACGTAGCTGTCGTGGTCGTATTCGGGGTGAGAGAACTCCTGCGTACCGCTCGCGGTGAGAGTGATCTGGTCCTGGATCGCATTCACCGCTTCGAGGTCACTCGGACTTGCCGGGTCGAAGAGGATGCGTGCCGCGGCGATGACGTGCGGGGTCTCGAACTCCTCGATCGTGAGGGGATAGGAGCCGGCCCGATGGAAGACACGGTTGATGTAGTGGTCCTGGTTGATGATCATGACCGAGACGTACCGGTCTCCGACCTCCGGCAGTGTGAGGGTGACGGGGCCCCCACTGAGATCGATGATCGCGACCGAATAGAGCGTGTCGCGGTTCTGTCGAATCACCGGTTGCTGCTCCAGGGGCGGGAGCGCACGGTCGTGGTGGAACACGCCCACCCCGCCGATGATCGGCAGCATCCGGTCGATCATCGTGTCGGTTTCTACCCGCGTGAAGTTGTCGACATCGACGATCTGGGCACTCATCCGGGGCTCCTCGCTGCTCTGTTGCCCACACACTATCGGGTGGGACGGTCGCCGGTGAGGCGCGCGGAATCGACGCGGCTCGCGCTGCATCCGCGAGTCGTTCCGCCGCGGTGGACGTGCGCACCGATACGCGGGAAGCTGGGGCATGAGGTTTCTCCGCGTGCTCTGGCGATATCCGGCGATCACGACGACCGTCCTCGTGTTCGTGAGCGTGCTGGTCCTCCACGCGGTCGATGCCCCGGCCCTCGGACGTGGGGTCGCCACCGGTTACGTGGCGGTGTTCGTCGTCTGGACCCTCGTCGGAATGGTGCGCGACGTACTCCGTGGCCATGTCGGCCTCGACATCCTGGCGGTGGTCGCGATGGTGGCGACGCTGGCCGTCGGCGAGTACATCGCCTCGCTCATCATCGTGCTCATGCTCTCCGGCGGAGAGGCCCTCGAGGACTTCGCCGGCCGTCGAGCGAAGCGTGACCTCTCGGCTCTGCTGGATCGGTCTCCGCGCATCGCACACGTGCTCGTGCACGCGGAGTCCGCGGAGTCGGATGAGGTCAGGGATGTGCCCGTCGACGAGGTCGCCGTCGGCGCCGTACTCCTCGTGCGCCCGTCGGAGATCGTCCCGGTCGACGGCGAGCTCCTCACGTCATCAGGCACGTTCGATGAGTCTTCGTTGACCGGTGAGAGCATGCCCGTGTCACGTGAATCCGGAGACGAGGTGCTGTCCGGGTCCATCAACGGAAGCCGTGCCGTGCGGATCCGGGCCGTCCGCAGCAGCGCGGACAGCCAGTATCAGCAGATCGTGGCGCTCGTGCACGCCGCGGAAGACTCCCATGCGCCGGTGGTCCGCCTGGCCGACCGCTTCGCGATTCCATTCACCGCGGTGTCACTCGTCCTGGCAGGGACGGCCTGGGCGGTATCGGGCGAGGCGTCGCGATTCGCCGAAGTCCTCGTGCTCGCGACTCCCTGCCCGCTCCTGATCGCTGCCCCGGTCGCGTTCCTCGGCGGCCTCTCGCGTGCGGCGAAGACAGGCGTGATCATGAAGGGAGGGGCCGTCCTCGAGCTGATCGCCCGTGTGCGGTCGGCCGCGTTCGACAAGACGGGCACGCTCACTCAGGGCCGACCGGAGCTCGTCGACGTCCGGCCCGCGAACGGCTTCGGCGCGGATGAGGTCCTGCAGCTCGCCGCCTCGGCGGAGCAGTACTCGACGCACGTGCTCGCCGAGGGGATCCGCCGCGCAGCAGAGGCGCGCGGAATCACGCTCCTCGGCGCCGCCGAAGCTCGCGAGGAGGCCACGAACGGTGTCGTCGCCGAGATCGACGGAAGAGAGGTGGTGGTGGGCAAGCCCGCTTATGTGGCGGCTCTCGCGCCCGACACTGCGCGGGCGACGCTCGAGCTGAGCCAGGCCGCAGCATACGTCGCGGTCGACGGTCGCTTCGCCGGGGTGCTCGTCCTCGCCGACCATCCGCGGCCCGAAGCAGCGGCTGTCATCGCGTGGCTGCGCACACACGAGGTGGATCGCATCGTCATGCTCACGGGCGATGTCGGCCCGACGGCGGAGTCGGTGGCTCATCAGGTGGGCATCTCCGAGGTCCACGCTGAACTGCTGCCGCCCGAGAAGGTCGCTCTCGCCGCTGAGCTGCAACCGCGCCCGGTCATGATGGTCGGCGACGGCGTCAACGACGCACCCGTCCTGGCCGCCGCGGACATCGGCGTCGCCATGGGAGCCAAGGGCGCGACGGCAGCTGGCGATGCCGCCGACGTCGTGATCCTCGTCGATTCGCTGGCGAAGCTCGTCGACGCCGTCTCGATCGGTCGTCACACGCTGCGGGTCGCTCTCACCGCGATCTGGATCGGCATCGGGTTGAGCATCGGACTCATGATCGTCGCGATGACCGGGCTCATCCCCGCTGTCGTCGGGGCGCTCGTCCAGGAACTCGTCGACCTCGCGACCATCCTGTACGCGCTCCGCGCGCTGGGCGGCCCCACGACAGTGCTCCCGGCCGCCTCCGTCTCCCCCCGCACGGGCGCCGAACAGCGCGACGATTCACCTCAACGGATGACGTGAGACGCGGACTCCCGGCTCACTGGTCGAACGCGAATCCTGCCCATTCTTCGGTGGGTGGGGGGCACAGTCCAGGAGACGCGGTGACAGCACCGTGGCGATTCCAGGACGATCGGTCGAAGCCGCCGGTGACGTCGCGGAGGTCATGCCAGACTGGAAGCGTGACCGAGTCCAGGAAGCCAGCCGTCGTCCGCGGCTTCGCTGCCTCGTCACTCGCGATCTTCATCGCACTGGCCGGTCACGTCTCCGGCGGAGGGCAGATGCCCGGTGCCGTCGGCATCCTCGTCCCCTGGGTCTTCTCGTTCATGATCAGCGTGCTGCTCGCGGGCCGCTCGTTGTCGCTGATCCGCCTCGGCATCTCCGTCGCCGCGAGCCAGTTCCTGTTCCATGTGCTCTTCGTCCTCGGCACGGTCACCCCGTCCGGCGTCTCGACGCCGCACGTGCACGGCACACCCCTCGTGCTGCCGGCGGTGAACGGCATCCCCGAAGTCGCCACCGCTGACGCCTCGATGTGGCTCGGGCACGCGCTCGCCGGTCTGCTGACCGTGGCCGCGCTGTACCGCGGCGAACGCCTGCTGCTCGCGCTGCGCGACCTCGCGGTCCAGCTGGTGCGGTGGGTACGACGTCGTGCCGATCAGGTGTTGACTCTTCCGGCTCTTCGCGTCGCCCACCGACTCCACGGCCGGTTCGATGTCGCGCACGCATCCGATCTGGTTCTCCTCGCGACTCTGCGCGGCCGAGCCCCACCTCTCACCGCGGCGATCTGATCCGCATCCTCGGCCGGTCCCGGCCGAGTGTTGTGTCCCGCCGCGCGCATTCGATGCGCGCGGGCTCCGAACGCATGCACGCTCGTCGCTCCGGCGACGTCCGATGAGAGGCCATTCCCATGTCCCCTGTCCGCAGGATCGCGGCCGGGCTGGCGTTGGCGACGATCGCGACCCTCGCGATCGCGACGCCCGCGTCCGCCCACGACCAGCTGACCTCCAGCACACCCGCTGCCGACGAACGATTGACCACCCCTCCCGAGACCATCACGATGACGTTCTCGGGCGAGCTGCTGGTGCTCGATGAGTCTCTGACCGGGGCCGTCGTCCTGGTCGTCGATGCTTCGGGCGAGGACTGGGTCGCCAGCGACGTCACAGTGGCCGGACGCACGGTCACCGCGTCGCTCGCACCCGGGCTGCCGACCGGCGGCTACCAGGTGCGTTGGCAGGTCGTCTCGGAAGACGGTCACCCCATCGCGGGGGTCATCCCCTTCGCTGTGGGGGACGCCGATCCGATGGCACAGACATCGGACACCGGCGATGCGACGGCCGCGCCCGCGGACACCTCGGAGCAGGCGGATCAGAACGCAGAACCGGGCGGCGCGCTCAGAGTGCTGCTCATCGGCGCGGGTGGGGCGGCCACAGCCGTTCTGATCCTCGTGCTCATTCGATTCCTCCGCCGTCCTCGGACGGCAGCCGTACCGCCGGAGACCGGCGGCCCTGCGGCAGATGATCTGTGAAAGGCACCATTGTGAACACCACCAGAAACCTCCCCCGACTCGCGGCCGTGATCGCGGTCTCGCTCCTCGCTCTGACGGGGTGTACTCCGGAGGCGGCACCGGCCGAGACCGAGAGCCGCCCCGCCGGTGACGTCGTCAGGATCGAAGACGCCTGGGTGAAGTCCGCCGACGAAGGCATGTCCGCCGCGTTCGGGACCCTCGTCAACACGGACGACCACGATGCGACCGTGGTGTCCGTCACCTCTGCGGCCTCGACCATGCTCGAGTTGCACGAGACGGTCGAGAACGACGCCGGCGAGATGGTGATGCGCGAGATCGACGGCGGATTCGTGATCCCCGCCGGCGGGCAGCTCGCGCTGGAGCCGGGGGCGAACCACATCATGATGATGGACCTGACCGGCCCGCTCGCCGCGGGAACAGATGTCTCCTTCACCCTCACGTTCGATGACGACTCCACCTACGAGTTCACCGCCCCCGTGAAGGACTACTCGGGCGCGAACGAGAACTACGAGGGCGGCGACGAGCACGACGGTATGGATCACTGATGACGGCGCCCGTTGAGGGCGCCCGCTCCCCCCGCACCGGGTCGACCCGGCGGCAGTTCCTCCTCGGAGGAGCTGTCGCCGGTGTCGGCGCGGTCGCGGCCGTCGGAGCGGACCTCGCCCTGAATCGACCGGACGCCACGCCGGAACCCGCATCCGTGCCGATGAACGGAGACGAGACCGTGCCGTTCTTCGGCGCCCATCAGGCCGGTATCGACACCGCTGCCCAGGCCCACGGCGTCTTCGTCGGCCTGGACCTCCACGACGATGTCGACCGAGATGCCCTCGCCCGACTCATGCGACTCCTGACCGACGACGCGGCGCGCCTCACGCAAGGGCTCCCCGCCCTCGCCGACTCCGAGCCGGAACTCGCCTCGTCGCCGGCGCGCCTCACGATCACGTTCGGCGTCGGTCCGGGCTTCGTCGGGCGAGCGGGAGGTTCGACCCCCGCATGGCTCGCGCCCCTCCCCGCGTTCGGTGTGGATCGGCTGCGCCCGGAGTTCTCGGACGGCGACATCCTGCTGCAGATCGCCGGCGACGATCCCCTGACGGTGGCGCACGCCACGCGGATGCTGCTGAAGGACGCGCGCGGCTTCGCGAGCATCCGCTGGACCCAGCAGGGATTCCGTCGCGCCTATGGGACGGAGCGGCCCGGAACGACCATGCGCAATCTGTTCGGACAGGTGGACGGGACCACCAACCCGCAGCCCGGCACCGAGGACTTCGATCGCGTCGTGTGGATCGACGAGGGAGTGCTCGCCGGCGGCACCGGGATGGTGATCCGCAGAATCCGGATGGACCTCGACAAGTGGGACCGCCTCGACCGGAGCGGACGCGATGCTTCGGTGGGCAGGACACTCGCCAACGGCGCCCCCCTCACAGGTCGCGAGGAGTTCGACGAACCAGACTTCGAGGCGAAGACCGCGATCGGCTTCCCGGTCATCCCGCAGTTCGCGCACATCCGGCGCGCCCGCGGCGAAGGGGCCGAGCGCATCTTCCGACGCGCGTACAACTACGACGAGCGGCCGGCCGGTGCGGACGTCTCGGAATCCGGGCTGCTGTTCGTCTCGTTCCAGGCCGACATCGAACGGCAGTTCATCCCGATGCAGCGGCGCCTCGACGAACTCGACCTCCTCAACGAATGGACGACCCCGATCGGGTCCGCCGTGTTCGCGATCCCGCCCGGCTGCACGGAGGGCGGGTTCATCGGGGACACGCTTTTGAAGGGACGATGATCCGGGCGTGAACGGTGCGGACGCCTGGTTCCGGGAGTCTCGTCGCCGGGATCAGGTGTCCGCCGGTACGTCCGTAGGGAGCGTGCACACCCGTCGGGAGAAGCGCCGTGCTACGGCCGCCGCCCAGGGAATCCGTCCGACAGGTGAACCGATCCGTCGAGGGCACGCCCGGGCAGCAGCTCCCGGGCACGAAAAAACCCCCGGAAGACCGGGGGTTTGTCTGTGCGCGATACTGGGATCGAACCAGTGACCTCTTCCGTGTCAGGGAAGCGCGCTACCGCTGCGCCAATCGCGCCCGTTGGGGCTATTCAGTTTTACCGTGAGGTGGCGACGGGATTCGAACCCGTGTAAACGGCTTTGCAGGCCGGTGCCTAGCCGCTCGGCCACGCCACCGTGTGGATTGACCCCACGTGCGAAGAGTCTTCCGAAGAAGACACTCTGCACTCGAGCGGATGACGAGACTCGAACTCGCGACCCCAACCTTGGCAAGGTTGTGCGCTACCAACTGCGCTACATCCGCATTTCGTTCCCGGTTGTCCCGGGCACTCATGAAACATTAGCCGAAGATTCCCCCTCCGCCAAACCCGCAGCGAATCTCGCGCGTGTCTCACAGAGTGGTCCGTACGGCCTCTGAGCGTCGGGTAGTATCGGTTGACGTACCCCACGGGTATGGGCGATTGGCGCAGTTGGTAGCGCGCTTCCTTCACACGGAAGAGGTCATCGGTTCGAGTCCGGTATCGCCCACCAGAGAAGCCCCGCACAGCTCCCGGTGTGCGGGGCTTCCGACATTCACAGCCCGGCGTCCCGCTTCCGCTCCCCTCCCCCGGACGCGGCCTCGCTGAGGATCGCAGCGCGGATCAGTGCCTCGCCGCGAGCTCGCTCCCGGATGCAGGCAGAACAGCCGCGCGCCGAGTCCGCACCAGCAAGACGTACGACAGGCCGGCCAGCACGGCCGAGACCGTCGTCACGATCCCGAGCGGCAGAATGCTCGACGCACCCGCGAGACCGACGAACGGTGCCGCGACGCCGCCGAACCCGAATCGCGCCACGCCCAGGAGCGACGAGGCCGTCCCCGCCGACTGCGGATGCTCGCTGAGCGCGAGGGTGGTCGCGGGCGGCGAGGCGATGGCCACTCCGCCGGCGAGTGTGAAGAGCGCGGCGAGCACGGCCCACAGTGGCAGCAGCGTCAGACCTGCCAGCAGCAGTCCGAGCGCGCCGGCCGCCGTGACGACGACTCCGACCGCGAGAGTGCCCCTCACGCTCCACCGTTCCGCCGCGCGACCGGCGAGGTAGCCGCACACCATGAACCCGGCGGAGTTCGCACCGAAGGCCGCGGCATACCCCTGCGGTGTGAGCCCGTACACGTCCTGCAGCACGAAGGTCGCACCGGCGAGGTAGGCGAACAGGGCCGCGTACAGGAAGCCCTGATTCAGGACGGCTCCCAGGAAGACCCGGTCGCTCAGCAGAGTACGGAAGTCGTGCAGCGCGTTGCGGAGGCCTCCTGAGCTGCGCTGCTCGACCGGCAACGTCTCCCCGAAGAGGAACACCGTGGCAGCCAGGATCGCGACGCCGGCGATGGCGAGGAAGACGAACAGGCCCCGCCAATCGGTGAAAGCCGTGAGCACGCCACCGAGCAGTGGCCCGATGATCGCCGCCAACCCGCCGACGACCGTGAGGCGCCCGTAGAAGCGGATCAGCTGACCACCCGCGTACACGTCGCGTCCCGCGGCATTGGCGATGACGATGCCGACGCCGCCGGCAAGCCCTTGGACCAGGCGAGCGACGATCAGGAACTCGACCGTCGGGCTGAACGCACAGAGGAGCGATGTCACCGCGTACGCGACGATGCCGACCAGCAGGACGCGACGCCGCCCGAGCCGGTCCGACAGCGGTCCCGCCGTCAGCTGTCCGACCGCGAGTCCGATGAGGCACGCCGTGACCGTGAGCTGCGCGACGGAAGTCGCCGAGCCGAGGTCGCGAGTGAGCGCAGGAAGAGCCGGGAGGTAGAGGTCCATCGAGATCGGACCGAACACGGTCAGGACCAGAAGCAGTGCGGGCAGGAGCCGCCGAGAGAGCGCGACAGGTGGTGTCATGGGTTCCAGCGTCCACCGGTCCGCCGAAGGGCGGGAGTCCCGGACGAAGGGTGTACCGACGGGGAACCCGTCGTCACCGCGGGCTGACCGGCGGCCGGAGATCGCGAGGTCGCCGGACCACCCGTGACACCGAGAGGTGCCCTCTCAGGGCGTCCCTTCCCGCGCGCATCGGATCTACGCTGACCTGATGGACAATCGAGCAGAGGTCCGCGAGTTCCTGATGACCCGGCGCGCCCGCGTGACCCCGGAGGCAGCCGGTCTCACCGCCGGGAGCAACCGGCGCGTCGACGGATTGCGTCGCAGTGAGGTCGCGCTCCTCGCCGGAGTCTCCGTCGAGTACTACTCCAAGCTCGAACGCGGTGCCATCGCCGGCGCTTCCTCCTCAGTCCTGGAGGCGGTGTCGCGCGCGCTCCAGCTCAACGACGCCGAGCATGCGCACCTGCTGGACCTCGCTCGCGCCGCAGACGGCATTCCCTCTTCCGGACGCGCTCGACGCCGCACGGCGAAGGCGGGAGCTCCGCGACCCAGCCTGCAGTGGGCGCTGGATTCCGTGACGGAGGCGGTGGCGTTCGTCCGCGACCAGCGGCAGAACCTCATCGCCACGAATGCGCTCGGCCGCGCCTTCTATTCACCGGTGATCGGCGACGGCGGGCGGGTCCCCAACCTGGCCCGATTCCAGTTCCTCGACCCCGCAGCGCGGGAGTTCTACCCCGACTGGGATCTCTTCGCCGAGATGTGCGTCGCCGTCATCCGCGCCGAGGCGGGCCGCGACCCGCACGACAAGGGCATCCAGGACCTCGTCGGTGAGCTCTCCACCCGCAGTGAGGCATTCCGCACCCTCTGGGCCGCGCACAACGTGCGCACCCACGGTTCGGGCATCAAGCGCTTCACTCATCCGGTCGTCGGCGAGTTGACCCTCGTCTACGAAGAGCTCGCGCTCACGGCCGAACCGGGCCAGGTGATGCTGATCTACAGCGCTGAGCCCGGCTCACCCTCCGCCGAACGACTCCGACTCCTCGCTTCCTGGGGCGCGGACGCGACCGGGGCTACTCGAGCGGCACACGGATGACGCGGTCGTCGCCGTCTCCGGGATCGCCGCGACCGTCGGTGTTGTTCGTGAGCAGCCACAGCGCACCGTCGGGGGCGACCACGACATCACGAAGCCGTCCGTAGGCATCGGTGAAGTGCTCGGCGAACGACGAGAGATCGCCCAACGGCACCTCACGTAGCCGTTCACCCCGCAGATTCGCGATGAACACCGTGCCGTCCGCGATCGCCATGCCGCTCGGGCTGGCGGCATCCGGCGCCCACTGCTGGACGGGATCGATGAACTCCTCGCGATCCTCGATGCCCTCGACGACGGGCCATCCGTAGTTCCCGCCGGGTTCGATGACGTTCAGCTCGTCCCAGGTGTCCTGCCCGAATTCGCTCGCGTACAGCGTGCCGCCCTCGTCCCAGGCCAGCCCCTGGGGATTGCGGTGACCGAGGCTGTAGACGAGCGACCCCTCGATGGGGTTGTCACTTGGGACTTCGCCGTCGGGGGTTATGCGGAGGATCTTGCCTGACAGTGACTGCGGATCCTGCGCGCTGTCCCGGTCGCCCGCATCTCCCACCGTCACGTACAGCGTGCCGTCGGGGCCGAACGCGATGCGACCGCCGTTGTGATTCGACGCAGCGGCCAGGCCGTCGAGGATCGTCTCCGGCGCGCCGAGGCCGAGGGAGCCGGGTGCCCCGGTGAGGGGGAAGCGCTGCACGCGGTTCTCGTCCGCGCCGGTGGAGTACGCGTACAGATATCGCTCGTGCACGGCGATTCCGAGCAAGCCGCCTTCGCCACCCGGTTCGACGCCGTCGACCACCGCGACTTCGCGGACATCGCCGTCGTCCGACACCTCGACGATCCGGGCGCTGTCGCGTTCGCTGATCAGCGCCACCCCGTCGTGGAAGGCGATCGACCACGGCGCCGCCAGATTCTCGACGATTGTCGTCTCGGTTCCGGCGGAGACCGATCCCGAGGCGTCGGGAAGCCTCGAGGGCGACGGGGGTGCACCCGTCGGTGCACACGCCGCAAGAGCGATCGACAGGGCCGACACGACGATCCACGCGATCGGGCCGCGCCGGGACCCGTCCACCATCTCCGCTCCCCTCGCCGCACTGGTCGTCACGGTCGCCTTCGCCGGCAGACGCGAACTCCCGCTTCCTTCGAGACTAGGCGCGTGATCCACGACGCAGAAGAGGTCTTTATCTGACAACTGTCAGATAGACTGGGGGCATGGATGCGAGGTCGCGACGTTCACGGGAGAGTCTCCGTCATGCGGTGCTCGAACTCGCCGGAGCGATGCCGGTCGCCGATGTCACCGTCTCCGCGATCTGTGCAGCGGCGGGTGTCACCAGAGACACCTTCTACCGGCACGCGGAGAGTCCGGTGCAGCTTCTCGCCGACGCGCTTTCCGCCGAGATCGACGCCGCCATGGAGGTCCTGCCGCAGACCGATGCCATCGGCGATGGTGAACGAGCCCTCCTGGAGCACATCCGCCGACGGGCCTCGGTGTACCGCGGGGCGATGCAGCCCCTGCTGGCCGCCCCCGTCCGCAGCAACCTGGAGGCATCCATCCGTTCCGGTCTGCTGCTGTGGGCCGAGCTGCACTCGGAGATCGTTCCGCCCGTGTTCGCGGCGGACGCGTCCGCGATGCGGATCGCTGTGGCGTACGCCGCTGCGGGCACCGTGGGCGCGATCGAGGAGTGGCTGCGGAGCGACGACGACGACATCGACCGCGCCGTGAGACTGATCCTCGCGGCGTCACCGGAGTGGTGGCTGCGATGACGGCCACCGGACAAGGAGAGAACCAATGAAGGCCGCACTGTTCCACGCCAAGGAAGATCTGCGCATCGAAGACGTCCCCGAGCCCACGCCCGGGCCCGGACAGGTCAAGCTGCGCAACGCGTATGCGGGGATCTGCGGGTCGGACCTCCACGTCTACTACTCCCCCGAGGCCGCCGGACTCGATCTCGACCACCCGCACCCCGTGACGGGTTCGACACTGCCCCAGATCCTCGGCCACGAGTTCTCCGGTACCGTCGTCGAGCTCGGCGAGGGCGTGACGGGCGTCGCGGTGGGCGACCGGGTGGCTGTCTGGCCCATCTACTACTGCGGTGAATGCCCCGCCTGCCGTCGCGGCATGTTCAACGCCTGCCAGAAGATCGGCTTCCACGGGCTCAGCTCCGACGGTGGCGGCATGGCGGAGTTCACGACCGTCGACGCGACGAAGCTGCACGTGCTGCCGGAGAACGTCGATCTGCGCATGGGCGCCCTCGTCGAGCCGATGTCGGTCGCGTGGCATGCGGTCTCCCGCAGTGGCGTCGAGTCGGGCGGTACCGCGCTCATCGCAGGCGCCGGACCGATCGGCATCGGCGTGTGGTTCGCCCTGCGGGCCCGCGGCGTCGAGCGTGTGCTCGTCTCGGAGCCCAGTGCGGAGCGTCGCGCCATCATCGCAGCCCTCGGCGCCACCGTGGTCGACCCGGTGAACGAGGATCTCGCCGCCGCCGCCGCCTCCCTGACCGACGGCGAAGGCGTCGACGTCGCCTTCGACGCGGCGGGAGTGGGCGCAGCCATCAGTTCGTCGCTGGCCAACTTGGTCCCCGGCGGCCGCGTCGTGGTGGTCGCCATCCACGAGCGCACGATGGACTTCCTCCCCACGCAGCTGGTGATGGCCGAGACCGAGATCGCCGGCGCGCTCGCGTATCTTCCCGAGGACTTCGATGCCGTGATCGAGGCCATGTCCCGTGGGGTCTACGACACGACCGGCTGGGTGCAGGAGACCCCACTCGAGAACGTCGTCGACGCGATCCACGCGCTGCGCGGCGGTGCCGGGGCGAAGATCCTCGTGCACGCCGGCTGAGGCCGGGTCGGGTGTCGGAGGGCGCGCGTAGTCTGCTTCGGTGCCGACGAAACGCGCCCTTCCGAGTCCCTGTGCGCTCTGCGGCAGCATGCAGGGAGTGCGGATCGACGGCGCCTGGTGCTGCGCCGATTGCGGGTGGCGCTACGGCGATGCCCCCGACCCCGACCTCCCTCTCCCCCGCGTCGACGTCGTCTACTACATCCGCTACGACGAGCGAGTGAAGATCGGCACCAGCAGACGCCCGCGGCAGCGCCTCGCGAGCATCCGGCACCAGGAGCTCCTCGCCTTCGAACGCGGCGACCGCTCCGTCGAGCAGCAGCGCCACCGCGAGTTCGCCGCGATACGCGAGGGCGGTGAGTGGTTCACCCTCACTGCCGAGTTACGGGCGCATGTCGCCGCGCTCCGATGCGAGGGCGACCCGTGGACGCTCTATGCGCGCTGGCTGAGCCGCGCACTGCAGGGCACCGACGAGCTCCTGTGAGCACGCATGACGATGCCGGGCGACTGCTTCGGGAAGTCCAGTCGCCCGGCATCGCGTCCGGGAGTCGATCAGGCGGTCGCGACGTGGCCCCGAGCGTTCGCCGGCTGCGGCTGCGAGAAGATCACGACGACGATCACGGCGGCACCCACCACGACGTGCGGGAGCCAGACATTGAGCGCCTCGCCCGCGAAACCGAAGATCCACGGAGAAAGGGCCAGGAACAGGCTGGCGACGATGTCGAACACGAGGTGGACCGGCATCGGGATGACGCCGAAGGGACCCCATTCGTACTTCGTGAACAGGCTGTACACGATCAGCCCGACGCCGAGGACGATCGGGATGATGACCGCCGCTCCGCCCATGCTCGCGAAGCCGAACAGCCAGGGCGCGGCGATCAGCGCGATGCCGACGATGTAGTCGAGGGCTCCGTGGACCTTGGTGGGGATGAAACGCATGATTCCTCCTTGTATGTCGCCGCTGGATGCGACTCATCACTGGTTCGAAGCCCGTGAGGGATCGGATTGCATCGCCTCGCGGTGCGAGCCGATCCCGCCTGTTCGCGAGCCGAGGATAGGTGCCTTCGTATACACGGCCCGGTCCCAGCGAGCACTGCTACGGTGAGCGTGCCGGTATCTTGCCGGCATCAGGGAAGACTTCTCGTCGACCAACGGGCCTTCTGGGTCATTTCGTTCTCCGTCGCCTCCTCTGTGTGAGACCGAGGAGCGTCATGCCCACCCCGTCAGTTCCCTCTTCCATCGACCCTGCGCACGCGTGGGCGGAGCCTGCCGCTCTCCCCGTCGGCACCACGGCGATCGTGTACTGCGAAGGCCAGTTCGGCGAGCAGGACGGCAAGACCGCGAACGGACTCGTCCGCCACTCCGAGAAGTACGAGATCCTCAGCGTCATCGACAGCACACACGCCGGCGCGGACGCCGGGATGCTGTTGGACGGCACCGCGAACGGCATCCCAATCCTCGGCGGGCTGCCCACGGCGATCGCGCACGCCGGTCACGTCCCCGACTACCTGATCTGTGGAGTCGCTCCGGCCGACGGATTGCTCTCAGCCGACCAGCGCACGGTTCTGCTGGACGGCATCGCCCGCGGCATGCACATCATCAACGGTCTGCACGAGTTCCTCACGGACGATGCGGAGTTCGTGGCGGCCGCCCTGCTCGCCGGGGTGACCATCACCGACATCCGTCGGCCGAAGGAGAAGAAGGACCTCCACCTCTTCTCCGGCCGCATCTTCGATGTGACCTGCCCACGCATCACGATCCTCGGCACCGACGGTGCGATCGGCAAGCGCACGACGGCCACGATCCTCGTCCGTGCGCTCAATGAGCGCGGCATCCATGCCGTCATGGTCGGCACCGGACAGACCACGATCATCCAGGGCGGTCGCTACGGCGTCGCGCTCGACGCACTCGTGCCGCAGTTCTGCTCGGGCGAGGTCGAGAACCAGGTGGTCGCCGCGTACGAGGGCGAGCACCCCGACGTGATCATCGTCGAAGGCCAGGGCGCGCTCAGCCACCCGGCCTACATCACTTCGGCGCACATCCTCCGCGGCAGCCAGCCCGAGGCAGTGATCGTGCAGCATGCACCTGGTCGCACGGTCCTGGGCGACTTCCCGATGGTCGCGATGCCGACCGTCACGAGCGAGATCGCTCTGATCGAGGCCTTCGCCGACACCCGCGTGATCGGGGTGACCGTGAACCACGAGAACCTCTCCGCGGATCAGCTGGCCGGAGCGATCGACGAGATCGAGCTCGACACGGGTCTCCCGGCGACAGACCCCCTGACTCGACCGTTGTCCGAGCTCGTCGAGATGGTCCTCCAGGCATTCCCCGCTCTCACCCCGCGACAGACCACCCGTACAGCCGCGTGAGAGCGGCTCCGACACGGTCGTAACGGCGCCTGTCGAGGACGGCGGCCTCCCGCCGCAGTCCTCGCTCGTGCACGCTGTACAGCTGCTCGACGTCGACCCACGACTCACGCCCCTGCGAATCCCACGCACCCGTGCCGATCGACAGGTAGTCGCGATCGCCGTCATGCGGCTTGCTCGTCATGCGCACGGCATACACGCGGTCCGCCGATTCGCGTCCGATCACGAGAACGGGTCGATCTTTGCCGCGTCCGTCGTTCTCCTCGTACGGGACCCAGGTCCAGACGATCTCGCCCGCATCCGGAGCTCCGTCCCGCTGGGGTGAATACGCGACCTGGAGGTCGCGGATCCGGCTGGGATCGATGCGCATGGTCGCGGTGCCACGCTCCTGCGCCGGCCCCGACGAGGTCGCGGCGCCGGTTCGCTCCTGCGCTGTGCGCAGACGCGCGTCCGGGCGTCTCGGATCTGTCATCCGAGACGCCCGGCCGGACCCCACTGCCTTGAGCAGGATGTCCACGAGTGCTGTCAGGATGCCGTTGGTCTTGCTCACACGGTCACCCTAACCGCAGATCATGCGTCGGCGAGTGCGTAGCCCTCCTCGCCGTGCACGACCTGGTCGACACCGGCGATCTCGTCCTCGTTCGTGACACGGAATCCGATCGTCTTCTCGATGGCGAAGCCGATGATGAAGGCGACCACGAAGGAGTAGATCAGGACACCGAGCGCCGCGATGACCTGCACCGCGAGCTGACGGGCGTCGCCACCGACGAACAGGCCGGTCTCGCTGGCGAAGAAGCCGAGGTACAGGGTGCCGATGAGTCCGCCGACGAGGTGGATGCCGACCACGTCGAGCGAGTCGTCGAAGCCGAGACGGAACTTCAGTTCGATCGCGAGCGCGCAGACCACACCGGCGAGGGCGCCGAGCAGCAGTGCCCAGCCGGGCGTCAGGTTGGCACACGCCGGGGTGATGGCGACGAGACCCGCGACCGCACCGGACGCGGCGCCGACCGACGTGGGCTTGCCGTCCTTGATCTTCTCCACCAGGATCCAGCCGAGGATCGCTGCAGCCGTGGCACCGAGGGTGTTCAGGCCGATGAGTCCGACGCCGCCCATGTCCTCCGCCAGCCACTCTGCACCGGCGTTGAATCCGAACCAGCCGAACCACAGCAGTGCGGCGCCGAGCAGCGTCAGCGGCACGTTGTGCGGCTTGAGGATGCCCTTCTGGAAGCCGATGCGCTTGCCCAGGACCAGCGCAAGGGCGAGGGCGGCCGCACCCGCGTTGATGTGCACCGCGGTACCACCGGCGTAGTCGATCACGCCGATGCCGCTGTCCTCACCGAAGAGCGTGGTGCCGAGGTTCATGATCCAGCCGCCACCCCAGACCCATGCGGCGACCGGGAAGTAGCCGACCGTGGCGAAGATTCCGGCGAAGATCAGCCAGCTGCCGAACTTGGCGCGGTCCGCGATCGCGCCGGAGATCAGCGCGACGGTGATGATCGCGAAGGTCGCACCGTAGGCGACGCCGAGGAGGGCGACGTTCGAGCCCTCACCGGACGCCAGGCTGGAGAGCCCGAAGTCGGCGAACGGGTTGCCGGCGAAGGCGGTCGGGCTGTCGACGGCGCTCATCGAGAAGCCGAAGAGAATCCACAGCACGGCGACAAGGCCGATCGAGCCGAAGCTCATCATCATCATGCTGACGACGCTCTTCGCCTTGACGAGACCGCCGTAGAAGAAGGCGACGCCGGGCGTCATGAGCAGGACCAGCGCTGTCGCGGTGATCGCCCACGAGATGTTGCCGGGAGCATCCATAGGAAAACCTCACATCCGAAGTAATTGAGAGCTTCAGTGTGACGACGCGCCGTTTCGCGCATGCGTGAGGTTTGTTTCCCCGCTGTTACAGGGCTGCCCCGGGTGTGAACATCGCGTTACGCGGGCCTTAGGGGTTACGCAGAATGCGTCAGGGCGTTGAGCCGAGAGACCGCTCGCAGGTACTTCTTGCGGTATCCGCCGGCGAGCATCTCGTCGGAGAACACCGAGTCGAGGCCCAGGCCGGTCGCGATGATCGGTATCTGGGCGTCGTACACGCGGTCCACGAAAGCGACGAACCGCAGAGCCTCGGACTGGTCCGTGAGTTGACGCACGCCGCGCAGCCCGACCTGGCCGAGCCCCTCGATGAGTCGGATGTAGCGCGACGGGTGCACCTGGGCCAGGTGGCGGATCAGGTCGTCGAACCGGTCGTCTGACGCGGCGCTCCCCTGACCGGCCGCGGCCGATGCGGCCTCATACGCGTCGTCATCGAGCACCACGGCGTGACCGTCGAGCGCGCGCTGACGGAAGTCGACCCCATCGATGCGCAGCGTCTGGAAGCTGTCGGACATGGCGTGGATCTCGCGGAGGAAGTCCTGCGCCGCGAAGCGGCCCTCACCGAGGGCGTTCGGCGGGGTGTTGGAGGTGGCGGCGAGGCGCGTCCCCGTCGGCACGAGTTCGCCGATCAGCCGGGTCATCACCATCGTGTCGCCCGGATCGTCGAGCTCGAACTCGTCGATGCAGAGGAGGTCGGCGCCCTTGAGCAGGTCGACCGTGTTCTTGTAGCCGAGCGCCCCGACCAGTGCGGTGTACTCGATGAACGAGCCGAAGTATTTCCGACGTGCCGGCATCGCGTGATAGATGGATGCGAGCAGGTGGGTCTTGCCGACTCCGAAACCGCCGTCCAGGTAGACGCCCGGCTTGAGCTCGGGTTCCTTCTTCGCGCGGCTGAAGAATCCGCCGCGCTTGACCGGGGCTCCCCGACCGGAGAAACGCATCAGCGTCTCCTTGGCCTCCTCCTGGGACGGATAGGCGGCATCGGCCCGGTAGCTGTCGAACGTCGCCGTGTCGAACTGGGGCGGCGGCACCAGGCTCGCGAGCATCTCCGGTCCGGTGACCGTCGGCTGACGATCGGTGAGGTGCACGATTCCGGTGCGGCTGGTCGGGTCGGTCATCACAGTCCTGAATCGGGTGCTCGCCTGTGTCGAAGTCTTACGAATCGGGCGCAGGGTGCTCGGCGGGGATCTATCGTCGAAGGGACGGATCAACACTACGCCGTCTGCACCCGCACCCTCGTCCGCTCAACGCTTCGGAGACCCCATGGCCATCGAGTTCGATTCCTCCTCCCCCAAGTTCGCCGAGTACGCCGAGCCCGGCCGACTCGTCACCACCCAGTGGCTCGCCGAACGGCTGGGAACGCCGGGGCTCGTGGTGGTCGAGTCCGATGAGGACGTGCTGCTGTACGAGACCGGCCACATCCCCGGCGCGGTGAAGGTCGACTGGCACACGGAGCTCAACGATCCCGTCGTGCGGGACTACGTCGACGGCGAAGGCTTCGCCGAGCTACTGAGCCGCAAGGGCATCTCGCGTGACGACACCGTCGTCATCTACGGCGACAAGAACAACTGGTGGGCTGCGTACGCACTGTGGGTCTTCTCGCTCTTCGGCCACGAAGACGTCCGTCTGCTCGACGGCGGCCGCGACCGCTGGATCGCCGAGGGTCGCGAGCTGACCCGCGAGCCCGCGAACCGCCCGGCGACCGAGTACCCCGTCGTGGAGCGCGACGACTCCGTCATCCGCGCCTACAAGGAGGATGTGCTCGCGCACATCGGCAACCCGCTGATCGACGTGCGCTCGCCCGAGGAATACAGCGGAGAGCGCACCACGGCTCCCGCCTACCCCGAGGAGGGGGCGCTGCGCGCCGGTCACATCCCCACGGCGCAGAGCGTGCCGTGGGCGAAGGCCGTGGCCGAGGACGGCGGATTCCGCAGCCGCGCCGAGCTCGACGCCATCTACCGCGAGGGCGCCGGTCTCAACGACGGCGATGACGTCGTCGCATACTGCCGCATCGGTGAGCGCTCGAGCCACACCTGGTTCGTGCTCAAGCACCTGCTCGGCTTCGAGAACGTGCGCAACTACGACGGTTCCTGGACGGAGTGGGGCAGCGCCGTTCGGGTGCCGATCGTCACCGGCGCCGAGCCGGGATCCCTCTGAACGTGGGACAATGACAGGGATGAGCGCGAGCGAAGTTCCTGAGGCACTGGCCGAGATCCGAGACGGTTTCCTGGAGACCCCGGAGTCCGATCGGCTCCTGCTGCTGCTCGAATACTCGGACGAGCTCCCCGACGTGTCCGACGAGGTCGCCGCCCACCCCGAGATGTACGAGCGGGTCGCGGAGTGCCAGTCCCCCGTGTACATCCACGTGGAGGTGGACGACGACATCGTCACGATGCACGCCACGGCTCCGCCGGAGGCTCCGACCACGCGCGGTTTCGCGAGCATCCTGGTGCAGGGCCTCACCGGACTCACCGCCGACGAGGTGCTGGCGATCCCGAACGACTACCCGCAGTCGATCGGTCTGACCAAGGCGGTCTCCCCGTTGCGGATCGGCGGCATGACGGGAATGCTCATGCGCGCGAAGAACCAGGTCATTCAGAAGCGCTGAGCCCCTGGGCATCCAGCCAGTCGGTGATCGCCGTGCTCCACCCGGTCTCGTCGTAGTTCCAGAGCTTGGTGTGCCGCGCGACGGTGAACCTCGGCATCGTGACGAGGTCGGGGCGTGCCTCCTGCAGCGCGTGCGAGGAGTCGGCGGGAACGAAGCCGTCGTCGTCGCTGTGCAGGATGAGGATCGGTGCGGTCAACTCATCGGCGCGGGCGACCATGTCCAGGCGGTCGAACAGGATCGGCTCATCGGCTCCGCTCAGGCGTGCGGTGAGCGGAGATTGCAGGGCGCCCATCGCGAGGGCCGGCAACGGTGCGCGCACTCCGGCCATCCGAGCTTGGAAGCGCAGCACAGTCCGCCAGTCGACGACAGGGGACTCGAGGATGATCCCCGCGATGCGGTCGCGATGCCCGGAGGTGACTGCGGCCTGCAGCGAAACGGCGCCGCCCATCGACCACCCCATCAGGATCACGCGCTCCGCGCCGTGTCGGAGCGCGTAGGCGATCGCGGCATCGACATCCCGCCATTCCGATGCGCCCAGCGCGTAGGCGCCGGCCCGGGTGCGGGGCGCCTCGCCGTCATTGCGGTACGACACCACGAGGTTGGGCAGACCGGCCGCGTGCAGCACCGGCACGGCCCGCAGGCACTCCGCACGCGTGGCACCGCGCCCGTGCACCTGGATCACCCAGGTCGATGACGACGCAGGGAAGTACCACGCGGGGCAGGGGCCCGCAGGAGAACCGATCAGTACGTTCTCCCAGCGCAGATGAAGCTCACTGGGCGACGAGTAGTAGTACCCGCTGAATGAGGCTGCGCGGTCCACCCGGGAACCCGGCTCGATCTGCGTGAGCAGCTTGCGGCGGACACTCTTGCCGTCGGCACTGAGCACGGCGCCGAGTTTGACGTAGCCATAGGTGCCGGTGGTGAAGAGTCCGTACCGGCCGGGCAGCTCGGTGTCGAGGGTGCGCTCCAGCTCGATCGTCTGGGCTCCCGTGTCGACGGCCAGGATCTCGGTGTCCTTCGGGCGGCGCATGGGCGTGACCACCCGCCGGGCGACGGCGAACACGAGAAATGCGAACGCCGCTCCGAAGGCGAGCAGGGCAGGGACAAGGAGCGTAACGGCGTGCCTGAGACTCTTCATCGCTTCCTGACTCTAGCCTGTTGCCGTGACCGCACACCCCGAAGCCGGGACACCCTTCGACAGCGCTGTGGCTGAGCTGCGCGAGACCACGTTCCGCGATGACATCACGGTGCGCGAGATCGCCACCCCCCAGGGCCTCGCTCCGTTCGCCCTCGCGCTCGCCGCGGACGTCCGGCCGGAGGACCACGGGGAGTCCGTTTACGGCACCGGCCGATTCGTGCTGCTGCACGATCCCGACGAGCCGGGCGCGTGGGGAGGATCGTGGCGCATCGTCATCTTCGCGCAGGCGCCGCTCGAGACCGAGATCGGCACCGACCCTCTTCTGGCCGACGTGACGTGGTCCTGGCTGGTCGATGCACTCGACTCGCGCGATGCCGTCTATCACTCGGCATCGGGCACCTCGACGAAGACTCTGTCGAAGGGTTTCGGAGGGCTCGCCGTCGAAGGCGACGGTGCCCAGATAGAATTGCGGGCGTCCTGGACTCCGGAGGGCCCGTTCCGACCGCACGTCGAAGCATGGGCCGAGCTGGTCGGAATGCTGGCGGGGCTTCCGCCCGGCTCCGAGGGCATCGCCGTGATCGGCGCGCGAAAGGCTGTACGTGACTGAATACTCCGTGATCTCGGATGCCGAGGAGTTCCGCGCGGCCTGCGCCGTGCTCGCCGCCGGCACCGGCCCCGTCGCCGTGGACGTCGAGCGTGCGTCCGGTTTCCGCTACTCGCAGCGGGCCTACCTCGTGCAGGTCTTCCGCCGCGATGCGGGCGTCTTCCTCTTCGACCCGCCGGCGATCGGCGACTTCGCCCCGCTCCAGGAGGCGATCGGCGACGTCGAGTGGGTGCTCCACGCCGCGAGCCAGGACCTGCCGTCGCTGCGCGAGCTGCACCTCGAGCCGCCGGTGATCTTCGACACCGAGCTGGCCTCCCGACTGCTCGGCCATGAGCGCGTCGGACTCGGCGCGGTCGTCGAGGACACGTTGGGCATCGTCCTCAAGAAGGAGCATTCGGCATCCGACTGGTCGACGCGTCCGCTGCCGGACTCGTGGCTCGAGTACGCGGCTCTCGACGTGCTCCACCTGATCGATGTCCGAGACGTCCTCGTCCAGGAGCTCGAGGAGCAGGGCAAGACCGCTTTCGCCGCCGAGGAGTTCGCCGCGACCCTCGCCCGGGCTCCGAAGCCGCCGCGCGAGGATCCGTGGCGTCGACTCAGTGGACTGCACCAGGTGCGCGGCTCCCGCAATCTCGCCGTGGCCCGCTCCCTCTGGCAGGCCCGAGAGGCCTACGCGCAGGCTCAGGACGTCTCTCCCGGCAGGCTCGTGCCCGACCGCTCGCTGGTCGCGGCTGTCATGGCGAATCCGACGTCGAAGCAGGCGCTCGCCGGAGTCAAGGAGTTCCAGGGCCGCGCCAGCCGCAGCCAGCTCGACCGCTGGTGGCAGGCGATCGTCGACGGCCGCGCATCGGAGGATCTGCCCCGCGAGCGCGTGCCGAGTGACACCCTTCCGCCTCCGCGTGCCTGGGCGGACCGGAATCCGGAAGCCGATGCCCGCCTGAAGGCCGCGCGTCCGGTCGTCGAAGCGGTTGCCGAAGAACTGGGGATGCCCACCGAGAACCTGCTCACGCCCGAGTACCTGCGTCGCGTCGCGTGGGATCTTCCCGGTGAGACTCCGGAAGAGATCGCCGCAGCCCTCGCCGCACTCGGCGCGCGCCCCTGGCAGATTGCACAGACTGCACAGAAGATCGCGGACGCCTTTGTAGAGGCGGCGCAATCGCCCGACACCACCCCGGCGGACGCTTCGTAGGTTCGACCCAACCGATTCCTCCCTGTTTCGCGGGCTTCATAGACTGAGGCCACGCACTAACTTGGAGGCAGAGTGGCCGAGATCTCGGACGTCTTCTTCGTCGATGGAGTACGCACCCCTTTCGGGCGCGCCGGCGAAAAGGGCATGTACTGGAACACCCGCGCGGATGACCTCGCCGTGAAGGCGACCATCGGCCTGATGGAGCGCAACGCTGCCGTCCCGGCCGACCGCATCGATGACGTGGCGATCGCCGCGACGAGCCAGACCGGCGACCAGGGCCTCACCCTCGGCCGATCGGTGGCGATCCTCGCCGGGCTTCCGCAAACGGTCCCTGGACTCGCCGTCGAGCGCATGTGCGCCGGCGCGATGACCAGCGTCACCACGATGGGCGCCTCGATCGGCGTCGGCATGTACGACTTCGCCCTCGCCGGCGGAGTCGAGCACATGGGGCATCACCCGATCGGCGGCAACGCCGACCCGAACCCGCGCTTCGTCGCCGAGAAGATGGTCGACCCGGGGGCCCTCAACATGGGTGTCACCGCCGAGCGCATCTTCGACCGTTTCCCGCACCTCACCAAGGAGCGGTCCGACCGGTTCGGGATGCTCAGCCAGCACAAGGTGCAGGCCGCCTACGACGCCGGCAAGATCCAGCCTGACCTCGTGTCCGTGGCCACCAAGGGTGCCGACGGTGCCTGGGGCCTTGCCACCGAGGACGAGGGTCGTCGCCCGCAGACCACCATGGAGGACCTCGCGGCGCTGAAGACGCCGTTCCGTCCGCACGGGCGCGTCACCGCGGGCACCTCCTCCCCCCTCACCGACGGCGCGACGATGTCGCTGCTCGCCGGCGGTGGCGCGGTGAAAGAGTTCGGACTCGCGCCGAAGATGCGGATGGTCTCGTTCGCCTTCGCCGGCGTGCAGCCGGAGATCATGGGCATCGGCCCGATCCCGTCGACCGAGAAGGCCCTCAAGAAGGCCGGTCTGACGATCGCCGACATCGGCCTGTTCGAGCTGAACGAGGCGTTCGCCATCCAGGTGATCTCGCTGCTCGACCACTTCGGCATCGCCGACGACGATCCCCGCGTGAATCAGTGGGGCGGCGCGATCGCGCTCGGGCACCCGCTCGCGGCTTCCGGTGTGCGTCTCATGATCCAGCTCGCGGCGCAGTTCGCCGAGCGCCCCGACGTCCGCTACGGTCTGACCGCGATGTGCGTCGGCCTCGGCCAGGGCGGTTCGGTCATCTGGGAGAACCCGCACTACGACGGCAAGAAGAAGAAGTGAGCGCGAACGTGACGAACTACGACGACATCGACTTCTCCCCCATCCAGGCGCTCACCGAGGGCGAGGTCATCACGCAGTCGCCTGTGCGCGACATCCGCCTGACCTCGGGCAAGGTGCTCGCCCTGATCACGCTCGACAACGGTCGGGACCACACGCGCCCGAACACGCTGGGTCCGGCGACTCTCACGCAGCTGGGCGAGACCCTCGACGGTCTCAAGGCACGTGCGGCGAACGGCGAGATCCAGGCCGTCGGCATCACCGGCAAGCAGTACATCCTCGCGGCCGGCGCCGATCTGTCCGACATCAGCAAGGTGGGCTCTCGCGACAACGCGCGCCTGATCGCGCAGCTGGGTCACAAGGTCCTCGGCAAGCTCGGCGACCTCGGGGTGCCGTCGTTCGCCTTCGTGAACGGCCTCGCCCTGGGCGGCGGCCTGGAGATCGCGCTGAACTCCAGCTACCGCACGGTCGATTCCTCCGCCGCGGCCGTCGCACTCCCCGAGGTCTTCCTCGGCATCATCCCCGGCTGGGGTGGCGCCTACCTGCTGCCGAACCTGATCGGCATCGAGAACGCCCTCGAGGTCGTCATCTCGAACCCGCTCAAGCAGAACCGGATGCTGAAGCCGCAGCAGGCGTTCGATCTGGGCATCTTCGATGCGATCTTCCCCGCGGCCAACTACCTCGAGAACTCGTTGTCCTGGGCGGATGCGGTCCTCGGCGGCAAGAAGGTCGAGCGCAAGAACGAGCCCGGCAAGATCGAGCGCCTCACCAAGTGGCCGATCGCCATCAAGATGGCGCGCGGCATGCTCGAGTCGAAGATCGGCACCGTGCCCAAGTCGCCCTATGCCGCGCTCGAACTGCTCGACAAGGCGAAGAGCGGCACCCAGGCCGAGGGCTTCGCCCGCGAGGACGAGGCTCTCGCCGAACTCGTGACGGGCGACCAGTTCGCCGCGTCGATGTACGCCTTCGATCTGGTGCAGAAGCGGGCGAAGCGACCTGTCGGCGCTCCCGACAAGCAGCTCGCGAAGAAGGTCACCAAGGTCGGCATCATCGGCGCCGGCCTCATGGCGAGCCAGTTCGCGCTGCTCTTCGTGCGCAAGCTCCAGGTGCCCGTGCTCATCACCGACCTGGACCAGGCGCGCGTCGACAAGGGCGTCGCCTACATCCACGAGGAGATCGGCAAACTCGAGGCCAAGGGTCGTCTGGACTCCGACTCCGCCAACAAGCTGCGCGCCCTCGTCACCGGCACCACCGACAAGAGCCTCTACGCGGACTGCGACTTCGTGATCGAGGCCGTGTTCGAAGAGGTCGGCGTCAAGCAGCAGGTGTTCGGGGAGATCGAGCAGATCATCGCCGAAGATGCCATCCTCGCGACCAACACCTCGTCGCTGTCGGTCGAGGAGATCGGCTCGAAGCTCGCACACCCCGAGCGTCTGGTCGGCTTCCACTTCTTCAACCCCGTCGCGGTGATGCCGCTGATCGAGATCGTGAAGACGCCGACCACGTCGGAGGCGGCACTGTCGACGGCGTTCGTCGTGGCGAAGAACCTGGGCAAGAACGCGGTCCTCACCGCTGATGCGCCCGGGTTCGTCGTGAACCGCCTTCTCGCCAAGGTCATGGGCGAGGCCGCTCGTGCGGTCTACGAAGGCACTCCGATCGCGGATGTCGAGAAGGCCTTCGGTCCGCTCGGGCTCCCGATGGGTCCGTTCCAGCTGATCGACCTGGTCGGCTGGAAGGTGGCCGCTCACGTGCAGGACACGATGGTGCAGGCGTTCCCCGACCGGTTCTACGCGAACGAGAACTTCCACGCTCTCGCCGAGCTCGACGCGGTCGTGGAGAAGGACAAGGGCGGGCGCGTCATCGGCTGGACGAAGCAGGCCGAGAAGGTCCTGAAGCCCGCCGTGGGCAAGTCTCCCGCTTCCGCGGCGACGATCCTGCAGCGCGTGCAGGACGGCCTCGCACAGGAGATCAAGCTGATGCTCGACGAGGGTGTGGTGCCCGAGGTCGAAGACATCGACCTCTGCCTGATCCTCGGTGCCGGCTGGCCGTTCATCGACGGTGGTGCGTCGCCGTATCTCGACCGCGAAGGTGCTTCCGAGCGGGCCTTCGGCGGCTCGTTCCACACGCCGCAGATCCGGGGCGTCGAGCACCGCTGATCATCATCCCCGAAGGGGCCGCATCGGGAGATGCGGCCCCTTCGTCGTCTCCGGAGGCAGCCGCCTACGGCGACGGGCGGGTATCCGCTTCGCCGCGACGCGGCCAGTACGACAGAGCCCGTTCGGCCAGAGCGGTGATCGTGAGCGAGGGGTTCACGCCGGGGTTCGCCGGCACAGCCGAACCGTCGACCACGTGCAACCCCGGATACCCCCAGACGCGGTGATAGGGATCGACCACGCCGTCTTCGGGCGCAGCAGAGATCACCGCACCGCCGAGGAAATGCGCGGTGAGCGGGATGCCGAAGACCTCCGGCCAGGATCCGCGTGCCTCCGCCGGCTCTCCCCCCTCCTGCTCGACCCGGGCCGCAATCGCCGCAGCGGCGCTGTGCGCTTGAGGGAGGTAGCTCGGATTCGGCTCGCCGTGTCCCTGTGCGCTGGTCATCACGAGTCGACCGAAGCGCCTGCGCAGGGACAGGGTCAGAGAGTTGTCCGCCGTCTGCATCACGAGCGCGATGATTCCGCGCTCGCTCCACCGTCTGAGGTTCCCGAGACGGAACTGCCGTACCGGAGAGCGGAGCACCTGTGTCATGAGGCTGCGCAGACGCACGCCGAGGCGACGATCGCCGGGGACGAGTACGGTCGCCAGCGCACCCATCAGGTTCGAACCCGGGCCGTAGCGGACGTTCTCGACGTGGGTGCGCTCGTCGACGTGGAACGAGGTGGTGATCGCGATGCCTCGCGCGAGCTGCAGGGATTCGGGAACCCTCGTCGCCACCGCACCGTCGAGTGCTTCCGAGTTGGTACGGGTGAGACGCCCCAGGGCATCGGATAGGTGTGGCAGCGCGCCCGACGCCTTCATCCGGTGCAGCAGCTGTTGCGTGCCCCAGGTTCCGCCGGCGAACACGACCTGCTCTGCCGTCACCGTCCGGCGCGCGCGACGGAACCAGGCACCGCTCTGCTGCGTCGTGACCGCGAAACCGCCGCCGGGGAGTTCACGCACCTCGGTCACCGTGCGCAGCGCCTCGATCGCGACGCCTCGACGCTCCGCGAGAGCGAGGTAGTTCTTCATCAGCGTGTTCTTCGCGCCCACGCGGCAGCCCACCATGCAGTTGCCGCAGAGTGTGCAGCCGGTGCGATCCGGTCCCTGGCCGTCGAAGAACGGATCGGGCGCACGCTCCCCCGGCTTCCCGAACCACACCCCGACGGGGGCCCGCCGGAAAGTCGAGCCGACCCCCAGATCCTCGGCAGCCCCGGCCATGATCCGCTCGACAG
Organism: Microbacterium sp. Cr-K20; assembly: GCF_000708325.1. Classification (NCBI taxonomy): domain Bacteria; kingdom Bacillati; phylum Actinomycetota; class Actinomycetes; order Micrococcales; family Microbacteriaceae; genus Microbacterium; species Microbacterium sp. Cr-K20. The sequence goes on from NZ_JARE01000047.1 coordinate 449,112, forward strand.
GTCCGGTGTGCGGGTAGTGCTCCACGACGCCGAGCATCCGCTTCGCGGTGACGTAGTGCGGCGACAGTTCCGGCTCCCACTCAGCGATACCCCGCCACTGCACGTCCTGGAAGAAGGCGGGGCCCGGCTGATAGAGCGTGTTGGCGTAGTTGAGCGACCCGCCGCCCACGCCCGCACCCGCCAGGATCATCACGTGGGGAAGGCGATGGATGCGCTGCACGCCGAAGAATCCGAGCATCGGCGCCCACAGGTAGCGACGCAGATTCCAGCTCGTCTTCGCGAAGTCCTCGTCCTCGAAGCGGCGGCCGGCCTCGTAGACGCGCACCCGGTACCCCTTCTCCGTCAGTCGCAGCGCGGCGACGGACCCGCCGAACCCGGAGCCGACGATCACGACGTCCTCGTCGAAGTCAGTCATCGCTCTCCCCCGGGACCAGCATCGTCAGCGCTCCGGGCAGCACCGCGATCGTGCATTCATCTTCACCGATCCGCTCACCGTCGGCGTAGACCACGAGGCCGGGCGCCGCGACCGTCACGGTGCGTGCTCGGCGATGGACGACCTCCGGTCGACTCAGATGCGTCCCCCGCAGCAGCAGCGGAAAGAGCCGCAGCAACCGCAGTCGGCCGAGCGGAGCGACGTGCACGATGTCGAGCAGCCCGTCGTCCGGCACTGCGCCCGCGCAGATCGGCATACCGCCACCGTAGCTCGATGTGCTGCCGACGGCGATGAGCGTGCCCGACGATCGCGTGGGCTTTTCGCCGTCGACGGCGAGTGTGAAGTCCATCGGTCGCAGACGCACGAGTTCGATCAGCAGCGCGAGGTAGTAGCGCGGTGCACCGTGAGGCCAACGGAGCCGGTTGGTGCGGTCGCTGACCTTCGCATCGAATCCCAACGCCGCGATCGTGAGGAACTTCCGTCTTCCGGTTGTCGTCGTGACCTCACCGACGTCTATCCGTCGTGGCACGCCCCTGAGTGCGAGCTCCGCGGCCGCAGCAGCATCGTTTCGCGGCAATCCGAGAGCACGCGCGAGGTCGTTCCCCGTGCCGGCCGGAATCAGGACCACCGGGACGGCTGACGCACACACCGTGTCGAGAATGCCCGACAGCGTGCCGTCGCCGCCGACCACCACCAGTGCACGCGGATCGTCCACCAGAGCTGCGACAGCGAGCCGGGCGGTATCGGCCGCGGACGCGCCCGCGTAGGCACGCACCTCGGCACCGCGATCTCGGAGGTGCAGGACGGCGGCGTCGGCTGCTCTCCCACCCCGGCCCTTGCCGGAGAATGGATTTGCGAGCACCGCGATGTGCGCGGCCACGTCAGTCGTTCCGTTCGAGGGGGATCACGGCGCCGGGGTTCAGGATGCCCGCCGGGTCGAGCTCGCGTTTGATCGCCGAGAGGATGCGCATACCGGTCTCACCGATCTCCTGACTCAGCCAGGGGGCGTGATCCCGACCGACCGCGTGGTGATGGCTGATCGTGCCGCCGGCGGCGATGATCGCGTCGTTGACTCGCGCCTTGACGGGTTCCCACGCCCCGAGCGGATCGGCGCGGACGCCGGCGAGCACCGTGAAGTAGAGCGACGCTCCGGTCGGGTAGATGTGCGACACGTGGCACATGACGTACGATTTCGCCCCGGCCGCGGAGAAGCCGCCTTTGAGCGCCGTCTCGACGGCTGACCGCAGCGTCTGCAGATTCGTCCAGGTCGTCGCGGTCTCCAGCGTCTCGCAGAAGACCCCGGCGTCGAGCAGTGAATCCCGCAGGTAGGGACCGTCGAACCGGCCTTTCAGCCAATCCTCCGCCGGGCCCGTCCCCGACGAGATGCCACCGGCGACAGCGAGGTGCGCGCTGACACGGGTCCGGCGTTCATCGATCCCCTCGCCCTCGTACACGGTGACGACGCTGGCGCCCTTCGCGAGGACCTTCCCGATCTTGCCGACCTGGGCGAGGCTCACTGCCGTCTCCGCCTCATCCGACAGCCGGATGACCGTGGGGCCGTTGCCTTGCTGCGCCACTCGCCGCAGACCCTCGACCCCGCTGGTGAAGTCGGGAAACGACCACGACTCGAACACGCGCTCGCGCGGGATCGGATGCACCCGCACCCGCACCTCGGTGATGACACCGAAGATGCCCTCCGACCCGAGGAACACCCGGATCAGGTCGGGCCCGGCGGCGGAACCCGGCGATCGTCCGAGCTCGATGTCACCGGTCGGGGTCGCCACTCTGATGCCGGTCACCATGGTGTCGAAGCGGCCGTTCCCCGCCGAGTTCTGTCCCGACGAGCGTGCGGCGGCGAAGCCTCCGATTGTCGCGTAGCGGAAGCTCTGCGGGAAGTGTCCGAGTTCGAGCCCGTGCGCGGACAGCAGCGCTTCCGCCTCCGGCCCCGTCGTCCCCGCAGCGAGCACGGCCTCGCCACTGACCTCGTCGAGCCTCACGAGACCACTGAGACGCCGGAGGTCGAGGCTCACGACCGCATGATGCGCTCCCCGCTCCGGGTCGAGTGCGCCGACGACGCTCGTACCGCCGCCGAACGGGATGACCGCGATCCCCCGCGCGACCGCGACGTCGAGACACGCCCGGACCTCGTCGTGATGGGCGGGACGAACCACCGCATCCGGGGCGTCTTGATCGGGCTCACGGCGACGGAGGAGGTCCGGCGTCGAACGCCCACCGGCATGACGGATCCGTGCCTCTGTCGTGACGTCGACGTGCGCGGGGCCGACAGCTGCGGACAGCGCGGCGTGGTCCTCAGCGGTCAACCGTGATGGCGCCAACCGCACGTCCTCGATTTCGACGGCCGCTGCAGGTCTGCGTACGCGTCCCAGCAGTATCGGCAGCAGTGCGCGCACCGGCAGGGGAAGTTCTTTAGCCTTGGCCGGATCGCCCCAACCGTTCCATCTCATCGACGGGTCCGCATCGACCCTGCCATTGTCTTGGCCCATGCGTTACAGTGTGACACATCATGGAAGAACGTCAACCTTTGTGGGACGCGACGCAGACGAGGATCCTCGATGCCGCCGACGCGCTGATCGAGCGCCGGGGCGTGCACGGCGTCACGATCGCCGAGCTCGCCCGGCGCGCCGATCTCAGCCGTCCGACCATCTATCGCAATTGGAGCGATGCCGACGATGTCGTCAGAGCAGCTCTGCTGCGCCGCGTCGACGGCATACTCCGCACCTTCTCGGCCGATGCGCGTACGAGGACCGCTCTCGTCGACGACGTGCTGCGTTTCACGACGCTGTTCCGGAACGACGCCCTCTACAGGCGTCTGCTCGCCGACGAGCCCGAAGCCTTCACGCGGTACACCCTGCAGCGGGTCGGATCCAGCCAGCGCCTGATCCTCGGATGGCTCGCCACCGCCATCGACGCCGCACAGACCGAGGGCTCGGTGAGACAGGGCGCACCGCAGGAGATCGCGGTCATGCTGCTGCTGATCGCGCAGTCCGCCGTCCTCTCCCACGCAACAGTGGCCGACCTCATCTCGGAAGACGCGTGGGAACGTGAGCTACGAGCCGCACTCGACGGGCTGCTCCGCCCATGACCGGGCATTCATCCGCGCTCAATGTCGCGCGACGGAGGATCGATCTCATGCACGCGGCCGATGAGCAGGTCGACGTGCTCGTCGTCGGAGGCGGGATCACGGGCGTGGGAGCCGCACTCGACGCGGCATCCCGCGGCCTCAGCGTGACACTGATCGAAGCCGAGGACCTCGCCTTCGGGACCAGCCGTTTCAGCTCGAAGCTCGTGCACGGCGGCCTGCGCTATCTCGCCACGGGTGACGTCGCGACTGCGAGGGAAAGCGCACACGAGCGCCATCTCCTCATGACCACGATCGCCCCGCATCTGATCCGCCCGCTCGGGCAGCTCCTGCCCTTCTCCCGCGACGTGACGTTCCGGCAGCGCACCGCGGGCGCCGTCGGCATGGGAATGGGCGATCTGCTCCGGATGCGGGCACGCACACCACGCTCGGTGCTGCCTGCCCCTACCCTCGTGAGGGCACGCACGGCCCTCCGGCTCGTGCCCGCTCTCGATCGTCATGGTCTGCGCGGGGGAATGCTGTCCTACGACGGCCAGCTGGTCGACGACGCGCGCCTCGTGGCGACCGTGGCCCGCACGGCCGCGGCCCTCGGCGCCCGCATACTCACGCGGGTTCGAGCCATGACCCTGCACGGAGACGGTGCCGCCGTCGAAGAAGCCATCACGGGCGAGCGGTTCGAGATCCGCGCCCGTGCCGTCGTCAACGCGACGGGTGTCTGGGCCGGTGCGCTCGACGAGGCGATCGGCGTGCGTCCGAGCCGGGGAACCCATATCGTGCTCGATGCCGCCGACCTCGGGATCTCGTCGACGGCACTCACGATTCCGCACGAGGGCTCGATCAGCCGCTACGTCTTCGCGCTGCCGCAGGCGTACGGCCGCGTGATCGTCGGGCTCACCGACGAAGACTCTCCCGGTGCCGTGCCCCGAGTCGCTCAACCGACCGAGCCGGAGATCGACTTCCTGCTGAGAAGCCTCAACCGCGTGGTCACGGCACCGGTCGGACGTGATCGGGTGCGTGGCGCGTTCGCGGGTTTGCGGCCGCTGGTCGACAGCCGCACGGCCTCCACCGCCGACGTCTCGCGCAGGCACCTGGTGACGACATCCGCCTCAGGCTTCGTCACCGTGCTCGGCGGAAAACTGACGACCTATCGACGTATGGCCGAGGATGCCGTCGATCTCGTCTCCCGGACCCGCGGCCTCCAGGCGGCACCGAGTCGGACGGCGTCTGTGCGGCTCGTCGATCGCGTGGTGCCCGACTCCGGAGAGCTACTCGACGACGCGACGGGGCTGAGCACCGCCGAGGTCGAGTTCGCCGTGCGGGTCGAGGGGGCGATGACCGTCGAGGATGTCCTCGACCGCCGCACGCGGGTCGGCCTCGTGGACGCCGATCGCGCACGCTGTCATGCCGGGGTCGAGGCCGTCGTCGCCCGTACCGTGGCCGACCTCGTCTGAGCCTGTCTCCGGGCGGCTCCGAGCCGCCGCGTATCCACCGCACAGCGACCCGGAGAACGCGTGGCGAACAGCGCATGAACTCCCCCGAAGCCTGGCGCCCGATGGCGCGCCGGCACGCCGCGACCCGGCACAGTGGTGTCATGGACATGCTCTTCACGATGCTGGGCGGCAAGGGGATGTCGGGGCTCCTGAAGACCGGCACAGCGGTTCTCACCCTGCTCCTGGTCCTTCCCGCGCTCCTCAAGCTCTTCGTCGTCACGGTCGATGAAGGCTGGGCCGCGATCCGGACCCGAAACGGCAAGCCCATCATCCGCAACCGTCCGCAGCGCCGTCCGACCGCTCGCGGCGGGGCTGTCGGGGAGGTCGTCGTCCTCGACCCCGGCTCACATGGCGCTTTCCCCCTGTTCTACTGGTATCGACTCATCGATGTGCGCTGCCGGGCGACCGACCTGCCCGTCCGCGAGATGGGCGGTGCGAGCGGACACCAGCATCGCGTGCACGCGTCGTTCGAATGGCGCCCGATACCGACGGGACGCGATCTCCGGGTTTTCGAGCTCGACGTCGTGAACGTCAAGGAACGCGCCTCGAACATCGTCGGGGCTGCCCTGCGAGACGTCATCCGGGGCCTCGACGGCACGGAGCTGCCGCACAACGACGAGATCAACGCGCGCGTGATCGCAGCCAGCGCCGAGGAGGTCCGTCGCGCCTGCGGGGTGGAGCTCGTGCGCGTGATGGTCACCGGCGACGCGTTGACCGACGGATACCTGATGTCGACGGCGCTCCGGGACGTGGATCGCGGCGCGCAGGCCGTCGCCGCACTGCACGCCCTGAACTGACGCTCCCCCTCGATTCGGACCGGCGGGTCCTTCAGCGCATCAGTGGCGTTCGTGGAGGGGCAGGTCGATCGTCCCCGTCTCGCCCGCATCCCGCGCCTTCGGGATCCTGGTACCGAGCACCTGCGACACGATGTCCTGGGCGATCTTCGGCGCCGTGAGTCCCGCATCCGCGAGGATCTGGTCCCGAGAGGCGTGATCGATGAACTCGTCGGGCAGGCCGAGCTCGTCCACCGCCGTGTCGATGCCGGCCTCACGCAGGACCTGACGCACCCGCGTGCCGATGCCGCCGACGCGGATACCGTCCTCGAGGGTGATCACAAGACGATGATGTGCTGCCAGCTCGATCACCGACGGCCGCACCGGGATCGCCCAGCGCGGATCGATCACGGTGGCACCGATGCCCTGCGCCCGAAGACGCTCTGCGACGTCGAGCGCGAGTTCGGCGAACGGGCCGATGGCGACGATCAGCACGTCCTCCGACTCCCCCCGGGCGAGCACGTCCACCCCGTCTTTCAAGCGCTCGATGGCGGGAAGGTCGGCGGCGACCTCGCCCTTCGGGAACCGGATGACCGTAGGCGCGTCGTCGACCTGAACGGCCTCGCTCAGCGCTTCGGTCAGACGCGCGCCGTCCCTGGGAGCGGCAATGCGGATGTGCGGGACGATCTGCAACATGGCGAGATCCCACATCCCGTGGTGGCTCGGACCGTCGGGGCCGGTCACACCGGCACGGTCGAGCACGAAGGTCACGCCCGCACGGTGCAGTGCGACATCCATCAGCACCTGATCGAAGGCCCTGCCCATGAACGTGGCGTAGAGCGCGACGACGGGGTGCAGTCCGCCGTATGCCAGCCCCGCGGCGGAGGCGACCGCGTGCTGCTCGGCGATCCCCACGTCGTACACGCGATCGGGGAACCGCTCGGCGAACGGGGCGAGGCCCGTCGGTCGCAGCATGGCGGCCGTCATCGCGATGACATCGCTGCGCTGCTCCCCCACCGAGACGAGGGCGTCCGAGAACACGTCGGTCCAGCCGCGACCGCCGGAAGACAGCGTCTCACCCGTCGCGGGGTCGATCTTCCCCACCGCATGGAATTGGTCGGCCTCGTCGTCTCGGGCGGGCTGGTAACCGCGTCCCTTCTCGGTGATCGTGTGCACGATGACCGGGGCGCCGTACGACTTCGCCAGCTCGAGCGTCTCGAGCAGAGCGGGGAGATCGTGTCCGTCGATGGGACCGAGGTACTTGATGTCGAGGTTGGAGTAGAGCGCCTCATTGTTGGTGAAGCGGGAGAGGAAGCCGTGGGTTCCGCCGCGAACCCCGCGGAACACCGCGCGGCCCACAGGACCGAACGCACGGAACAGGCGGTCGGAGCGCTGGTGCAGATCCTTGTATGCCGCCGCAGTGCGCACCCGGTTCAGGTACCGCGACATCCCGCCGATGGTGGGCGCGTATGAGCGACCGTTGTCGTTGACGACGATCACGAGGTTCCGGTCGTTGTCATCGGAGATGTTGTTCAACGCCTCCCACGTCATTCCGCCGGTGAGGGCCCCGTCGCCGACGACAGCGACGACATGTCGATCCGCGCGACCAGTGGCGGTGAGTGCGCGGGAGATCCCGTCCGCCCAGCTCAGCGAGCTCGATGCATGCGACGACTCCACGACATCGTGTGCGCTCTCGCTGCGCTGCGGATACCCGGCGAGGCCTCCCCGCACGCGTAGGCCGGAGAAGTCCTGGCGCCCCGTGAGGAGCTTGTGCACGTAGGACTGGTGCCCCGTGTCGAAGATGAACGGATCGTCCGGAGACGAGAAGACCCGGTGCAGAGCGATCGTCAGTTCGACGACGCCCAGATTCGGGCCGAGGTGACCACCGGTCTGCGAGACGTTCTCGACCAGGAATGTGCGGATCTCGGTGGCGAGCTCCTCCAGTTGAACGGTCGATAGCGCGTCCAGATCACGGGGTCCTGAGATGCTCGGAAGAATGGGCATCTGCGCCTCCTCACAGGCTTCGCCAGAAGCGCCCGACGAGGGTGCGGACGCCCGTCGATCCTACCGCGCCAGGTGGGGAGAACCCGGTGAGCGCCGCCCCCCTTGACATGACGAAGGGACTCCGATCCATGGATCGGAGTCCCTTCGTCTGTGCAATCAGACCAGCGAACGCAGCACGTACTGCAGGATGCCGCCGTTGCGGTAGTAGTCCGCCTCACCGGGTGTGTCGATGCGGACGACCGCGTCGAACTCGACCGGCTGCTTGCCTTCGGGCGAGTTCTCGCTCGGAGTGGCCGTGACCTTGACCGTCTTGGGCGTGACACCGTTGTTGAGCTCTTCCAGCCCCGTGATCGAGACGATCTCGGTGCCGTCGAGGCCCAGCGACTCCCAGCTTTCGCCGGCGGGGAACTGCAGCGGGACGACGCCCATGCCGATCAGGTTCGAGCGGTGGATGCGCTCGAAGCTCTCGGTGATGACCGCCTTGACGCCCAGCAGGCTCGTGCCCTTGGCCGCCCAGTCGCGCGACGAACCGGAGCCGTACTCCTTGCCACCGAAGATGACGAGGGGCGTGCCCTGCTCCTGATAGTTCATGCTCGCGTCGTAGATGTACGACTGCGGGCCGCCCGGCTGCGTGAAGTCACGCGTGAAGCCACCCTCGACGACCTGCCCGTCGTTGACGGCCGCGACCATCGCGTTCTTCAGACGGATGTTCGCGAAGGTTCCGCGGATCATGACCTCGTGGTTGCCGCGACGCGAACCGAAGGAGTTGAAGTCCTTGCGGTCGACGCCGTGCTCCGTGAGGTACTGGGCCGCGGGCGTGCCGGCCTTGATGTTTCCGGCGGGCGAGATGTGGTCGGTGGTGACCGAGTCACCCAGAGTCGCCATGACACGTGCGCCCTCGATGTCCTTCACCGGGGTGAGCTCCATCGTCATGCCCTCGAAGTACGGCGCCTTGCGGACGTAGGTCGAGTTCTCGTCCCACTGGAAGATCGCGTCATCCGGCGTGGGCAGGCTGCGCCAGCGCTCGTCGCCGTCGAAGACCGTCGCGTACTGCTTGATGAACTGCTCGCGCGAGATCGAGGAGTCGACGAGTTCCTGCACCTCGGCCGGAGTCGGCCAGATGTCCTTGAGGAAGACGTCTTCGCCGTCGGTGCCCTTGCCGAGCGCGTCGTTCTCGAAGTCGAAGTGCATCGACCCGGCCAGCGCGTAGGCGATGACCAGCGGCGGGCTGGCGAGGTAGTTCATCTTCACGTCGGGGCTGATGCGCCCCTCGAAGTTGCGGTTGCCCGAGAGGACGGCCGTGACGGCGAGGTCGTGGGAGTTGATCGCCTTTGACACCTCTTCGATCAGAGGACCGGAGTTGCCGATGCAGATCGTGCAGCCGTAGCCGACCGTGTAGAAGCCGAGGCCCTCGAGGTCCTTGTCCAGGCCGGACTTCTCGTAGTAGTCGGTGACGACCTTCGAGCCGGGGCCGAGCGTGGTCTTGACCCACGGCTTCTGCTTCAGGCCCTTCTCCAGCGCCTTGCGTGCGACGAGACCGGCGGCGATCATCACCGACGGGTTCGACGTGTTGGTGCACGAGGTGATGGCGGCGAGCGTGACGGCGCCGTTGTCGAGGATGTACTTCTCCCCCGACGGCGTCGTGACCGGCACGGGCTTCGAGGCGTTCGCCGGAGCGCCGCTGTTGATGTGCACCGGACGCGTGGTCGGCTCCTCTTCGCCGGGGACAGAGCCCGGGTCGGATGCCGGGAAGGAGTGCTTCGACTCCAGGTCGACGATGTCGTCGGAGGTCGACGCCGTCGTGTAGCCCAGGATGTCGTGCTCGAACTGGGCCTTCGCCTCGGAGAGGAGGATCCGGTCCTGCGGGCGCTTCGGGCCGGCGATCGACGGCACGACGGTGCCGAGGTCGAGCTCGAGGTACTCGCTGAAGGTCGGCTCGACGCTCGCGTCGTGCCAGAGCTTCTGCTCCTTGGCGTACGCCTCGACCAGCGCGACGGCCTCTTCGCTGCGGCCGGTCAGGCGCAGGTACTCGAGGGTCACGTCATCGATCGGGAAGATCGCCGCCGTGGAGCCGAACTCGGGAGACATGTTTCCGATGGTGGCGCGGTTCGCGAGCGGCACAGAGGCGACGCCCTCACCGTAGAACTCGACGAACTTGCCGACCACGCCGTGCTTGCGGAGCTGGTCGGTGATCGTGAGCACGACGTCGGTCGCGGTCACGCCGGCGGGGATCTCGCCGGAGAGCTTGAAACCGACGACACGCGGGATCAGCATCGACACGGGCTGGCCGAGCATGGCCGCCTCGGCCTCGATGCCGCCGACACCCCAGCCCAGCACGCCCAGGCCGTTGACCATGGTGGTGTGCGAGTCGGTGCCGACGCAGGTGTCGGGGTATGCGCGGAGCACGCCGTCGACATCGCGGTCGTAGATGACCTTGGCCAGGTGCTCGATGTTCACCTGGTGGACGATGCCGGTTCCGGGCGGGACGACCTTGAAGTCGCTGAAGGCCGTCTGGCCCCAGCGCAGGAACTGGTAGCGCTCGCCGTTGCGCTCGTACTCGATCTCGACGTTGCGCTCGAGGGCGTTCTCCGAGCCGAACAGGTCGGCGATGACGGAGTGGTCGATGACCATCTCGGCGGGCGAGAGCGGGTTGATCTTGTTCGCGTCACCGCCGAGGGCCGTCACGGCCTCGCGCATCGTGGCGAGGTCGACGATGCAGGGCACACCGGTGAAGTCCTGCATGACCACGCGCGCGGGCGTGAACTGGATCTCGGTATTGGGCTCTGCCGCGGCATCCCACGAACCCAGCGCCTCGATCTGCGCCTTCGTCACATTCGCACCGTCCTCGGTGCGAAGCAGGTTCTCCAGGAGGACCTTGAGACTGAAGGGGAGCTTCTCGAAACCGGGCACCGTGTCGATGCGGAAGATCTCATAGTCGGTGCTGCCGACTGTCAGGGTGCTCTTGGCACCGAAGCTGTTCACCGTGGACACGAATCCGTCTCCTTCTATTCGGATGGGAGCGACAGGCGCCTCCATCTTGCTCGCCAGCGAGCCCCTGCGGCTAGCAAGGCGGACCTAACCAGTCTGCTCCGCGCAGCTCACCGGCGAAAGCCTGCGATTTATCTTGATGTCAAGATAAATCTATCATGCCTCGGCGGCGTCTTCGCGCGACGGACCACGCGGATGGAGAGCGCGTACGACGAGCCAGGTGACCGCGATCAACGGCGCGAAGAGCGGGAGGCCCATGATGAGCTTGAGCGTGCCGAGTGCGGTCACATCGCCTGCGAGGTACAGCGGGAGCTGCACGGCGAGTCTGGCGAAGAACAGCGCAGCCCACGCGATCCCGAGCCAGAAGTAGGCGCGGCGCTTGCGCCGATCGTTCCGCCAGGTGGTGCCCTCCCCCATCAGGAAACCGACCGCGAGGCCGATCAACGACCACCCGATCAGGGCCGACACGAGGATGACCGAACCGTAGACCGCGTTGGTGATGAGACCCGGGACGAAGTTGTCTGCTCCGCGACCGGTCCACAGCGCGAGCGCAGCCGCGGCGGCCGCGGCGACGAGTCCGCCGATCGCCGCGGAGGGCGGGGACTTCTGCACGAGGCGGACGATCGTGAAGACCGCAGCGAGGCCGACCGAGATACCGAGCGACAGGATCAGCGGCTCGGGGCGGATCGTGAAGATGATCACGAAGGCCAGGCTCGGCAGCACCGATTCGAGGATGCCGCGGACCCCGCCGATCGCCGACCAGACGACCTTGTGCGTGCTGGCGGTCTCCGCCGGGTCGAGCCCGGCACGGCGGGCGGCGCTGCCGAGAGCCGCCCCGAGGATCTCGGAGGTGCTCTTCTCGCGTTCCGGGTCGGGTTCGGGGACGCTCACGCGGAGCCCGGGGTCGCCGGCATCTTGAGTGGGATCAGATCACGCGGGGGCATCGGAGAGCCACCGCGGACGACGACGATCGAGCGGAACAGATCCTCGACCTTGGCGCCGGCCTCGGGATCCGACGCACCCGCTCCGCCGATCACGCCGCGAAGGAACCAGCGGGGACCGTCGATGCCGATGAATCGGGCGAGGCGCAGTCCGGAGCCTTCGCTCGCGGTCGCTGGGACCTCGGCGAGGAGCTCTTTACCCAACGGGCCGTCGCGTTCTTCGACGCGGCCGCCCTGTGCCTTGACCTGGTCGCGCAGCTGCACGCGCGTCTCATCCCACAGTCCGCCGGAGCGCGGCGCCGCGAACGGCTGCACCTGCAGCGAGGATTCCGCATAGTCGAGGCCGACGGCGACGATGCGCTTGGTCTGCTCTTCCACCTCGAGCCGGAGGTTCAGCCCCTCGCGTGGAAGGATCTTGATCCCGCCCAGGTCGATGTACGGGCGAACCGGGTTCGCCTCGGAGTCGTCGAAAGGTCCGTCGGTGCCGCGGTTCGCGGGTGCCGACTTGGAGGGGGTCGCGTTGTTGTCAGTCATCTGTTCTGTCCCGCTTCGTTCTGCGTGAGCCCCGCCTGGTACCCGGTGGAGCCGAAACCGCCGGCGCCGCGGACGCTGTCCGGCAGCTCGTCCACCGAGATGAACGTGGCGCGTGTCACCGGCATGATGATCAGCTGCGCGATGCGATCGCCGACGGCCACATCGTACGCGCTCCTGTTATCGGTGTTGATCAGGCTCACCTTGATCTCGCCCCGGTATCCGGCGTCGACCGTCCCCGGCGAGTTCACGATCGAGATCCCGTGCTTGGCGGCCAGCCCGCTGCGCGGAACCACGAAAGCCGCATAGCCGTCGGGAAGCGCGATCCTGACTCCGGTGGCCACGAGAGCGCGCTCGCCCGGTTCCAGATGCACGGCCTCCGCCGCGACCAGATCGGCGCCGGCGTCGCCCGGATGCGCGTATCCGGGCACCACTGCAGCGATAATGGGGACATCAACGGAATCGGTCACCCCATGAGGCTAATGCAGAACCCCGCCACAGACGCACGTGTCCGCTATCGCGAACGACTCTCTCCCAGCCTCTGGCTGCTGGTCACCGTCGCGGTCGCAGGACCGATGGTGTCTCTCGTCTTCGTGCCCATCGGGTCGACCGTCGCGCTCATCGTCGGCGCCGCCGTCTCCGCGCTCCTGGTGCTCGGCTTCATCGCGGCGACGCCGGTCGTGTCGGTGGAGGGCCGCATCCTGCGCGCCGGTCGCGCACACATCGATGTCGAGCACCTCGGCGAACCGCTGGCTCTCGTCGGCGAAGAAGCCCGACAGGCACGCGGTCCCGGCCTCCCCGCACGCGGCTGGCACCTGATCCGCGGCGGGATCGACGGGATCGTCGTCGTTCCGAATCTCGACGCGGACGACCCGGTCGACACGTGGAGCATCTCGACCCGCACGCCAGACCGACTCGCGGCGGCCATCCGCGCTGCCCGTTCCTGACGGGCCCGCTCACATACGACAGCGCGCCCCTGACCGAGCGGTCGGGGGCGCGTGAGACGTCGCTCGGAGGACTGCTTACGCAGCGCACTCCTTGCAGATGGGCCCGGATGCGCCCTCGTGGTCGAGCTGTGACTGGTGCTTCACGAGGAAGCAGCTCATGCACGTGAACTCGTCCTGCTGCGCGGGCAGCACGACGACGTCGAGCTCGAGGTCGGAGAGGTCGGCACCCGGAAGGTCGAAGTTCGACGGGTTGTCGGAGTCTTCGTCCCCGCTTGAGCCGGAAGATTTGTCCGGCACACGCTCCTTGAGGGCTTCGATCGACTCGGAGTCGTCTTCGCTCTTTCGGGGGGCGTCGTAATCGGTTGCCATGCGGTAGATCTCCACTTTCATGGTGCGAGTGGGTGGTGCGCCGTCGGGTATCGGCGGCCATAGTTTGCACGACCCGGAGACATAACGCAAATGCGGTCCGTGCGACAGAGCAAACTCACGGCACGCCCAGGGTATTCCCGGCCCAGACGCCGCATGCGTGACACCATGAACGGACACCCATCAGAGGGGCATTCGCATGGAAAACGTCACCATCGTCGGCACAGAAGCAGGAGTCCTCGTACTCGCGACCGAGTCGGGCGAGCGGTTCTCGCTGCCCATCGACGACGTGCTGCAGCGTGAGATCCGTCGCGCCACCCGCCAGGCAGAGCCCACCGCACAGAAGCTCGCCGCGAGCCCGCGTGACATCCAAGCGCAGATCCGCGCCGGACTCACGGCTCCCGAGGTCGCCGAGCTGCTGGGAATCAGCGTCGACGACGTCGCCCGCTTCGAAGGTCCGGTCCTCGCCGAGCGCGAGCACATCATCGGCCAGGCACTCGCGGTTCCCGTGCTGATCGGCAGCGAGGTCGAACCAGACGCCCAGCCGACCTTCGGCGTCGCGGTCCGCGCGAAGCTCGCCGAGGTCGCAGCGACGGCGGAGCGGTGGGCGAGCTGGAAAGAGGATTCCAGCTGGACGATCAAGCTCGAATTCACAGCGAACGACGTCGACCACGATGCCCGCTGGAGCTTCGACCCTCGCCGCAGCGCTCTCTCGCCGCTGAATGCCGACGCCACCCAGCTCTCGCGCCAGGGATCATTGCCCGAAGGGCTCATCCCGCGCCTTCGTGCCGTGGATGCGGAACGCACCAACTCGCCCTACAAGGACGAGAGCCGGTTCGACTCCGGCGCCTTCGGTCCGCGTCTGCTTCCGGCGCCGGAAGCGGAGTTCGAAGACCCCTCGCTCCCGGAGCGCTCCGACATCGCCGCGCAGGATGCCGCCATCAAGCGCGCGCCTTCCGCGCAGAACACGAGCCCCGAGACCGCAGACCTGCTGGAGGCGCTCCGTCGCCGTCGCGGTCAGCGCGAGACCGCTCCGCTGCTCGACGAGCCCGACGATGACGAGCACTCCGACCCGATCTCGCTGTTCGACGCCCTCGAGCAGCCCGATGACGAGCCCGAGCCGGCCCAGCCTTCGGCCCAGGCCGCCCCTTCCGACGCCGGCGAATCCGGCGGTCGCCGTCGCCGCCGTAATGCCATGCCTTCGTGGGACGAGATCGTCTTCGGAGCTCGCACCGACGAGTGAGCGGCGCCGAGGAGTGATGGCTCCCCTGCCGGTTCGCGCTGGCAGCGTCAGCGCGCGAACGCGCCGAGCCTGATCAGGGGCACCTGCCGCTCCTCGGGCGTGAGCGCTCCGTGCTGCCCGATCATGCCGCGCCCGCGCTGGTCGGCCGCAGTGCCGTCGTAGAGGGCCCAGGTGCCGCGGGCGATGGCGAGCAGGTCGCCGATCCGTCCCGACGCTGCTGCGGTGACAGTCGCGCCGAACAGTCCGCCGCGGATGGCTTCCTCGCGGGTGACGACGTCGGCGACCCCCTCCAGATCCGCCCGCCACCGAGCAGCGACCGCCGCGGCGTCGGCGTAGGGGTCGAGGTAGACGTGCAGCATCCGCGGCTCGCCACCGACGTGATGCACGCCCCGCAGATGCGACTCTTCCAGCACGACCTGGCGATCCGCTCCCACGTCGACCATCCCGTGGTCCGAGGTGACGAGCACCCCGACGGCCGGTGGCACCCGCGTGGCCAGAGCGGCATCGATGTCCTCGAGCGCCGCGACCCACTCGCGAGACGCGATCCCGTGCTTGTGGCCGGCCTTATCCACCTCGGGCAGATAGCAGTAGACGAGGGATCCCGGGTGGGTCTGGGCGAGCGTGTACGCGGCTTCGATGCGCGCCGCCGCCGTGGTCGCGGCGACGAACTCCGCGCCACGGAGCGTGGCTTTCGTGAACCCACTATGCGCGTATCCGGCGAATCCGACCGCGAAGCTCTCGTGTCCGTCGCGACCTGCCCGTTCGAAGATGGTCGGCACCGGCTGCCAGGTGAGCGGGTCGATCCCGTCGGTCTCCCAGCCGCTGAGCTGATTGACGAGCACGTCTCGGCTCACATCGAGCACCCGGTAGCCGACGAGGCCGTGCTCCCCCGGCCACACTCCCGTGACGATGCTGGTGAGTGCGGCGGCCGTGGTCGAGGGGAACACCGACTGCGCGACATCCTTCTTCGCCATGCCGGCCGTCAGCGTGCGGGCGTGACCAGCATGTGCGCGGAGGCTGATCGCCCCGAGACCGTCGACGACGACGAGGACGACGGAGTCCGCACGCGGAAGCACCTCGGAACCGCCTCGGAGCGCGGCGAACACGTCGTCCGCCACCCCGACGACGCTCCGGGCGCTGGGCGACGCGGACGGTAGCATGAGGGACATCCGAGCCAGTCTGACACAGGCTCCCGTACGCCCTCAGGAAGTCCATGCCGAAAACCCCGCCGCCCGAGCCTGTCGAGGAGCGCATCCAGGACATCGACCTCTCCGCCGAGATGCAGGGTTCGTTCCTCGAGTACGCGTACTCGGTGATCTACTCCCGCGCTCTGCCCGATGCCCGTGACGGCCTGAAGCCGGTGCAACGCCGCATCCTGTACCAGATGGCCGAGATGGGGCTGCGCCCCGACCGCGGCCACGTCAAGAGCGCCCGTGTCGTGGGCGAGGTGATGGGAAAGCTCCACCCTCACGGCGACTCCGCGATCTACGACGCGCTGGTTCGTCTCGCGCAGGAGTGGGCGCTGCGTGTGCCCCTGATCGACGGCCACGGCAACTTCGGATCCCTCGACGACGGTCCGGCTGCTGCACGGTACACCGAGGCCCGGCTCGCCGCGGCGGCGCTCGCCCTCACCGAGAACCTCGACGAAGATGTCGTCGACTTCATCCCGAACTACGACGGTCAGTTCCAGCAGCCGGCTGTGCTGCCGGCCGCGTTCCCGAACCTCCTCGTCAACGGCGCCAGCGGTATCGCCGTGGGCATGGCCACGAACATGGCGCCGCACAACCTCATCGAGGTCGTGGCGGCCGCGACCCACCTGCTCGAGAACCCGGATGCCACCACCGAGGAGCTGATGGAGTTCGTCCCCGGTCCCGATTTCCCCTCGGGCGGCATCCTGATGGGTCTCGACGGCGTCAAGGACGCGTACGCGAACGGACGCGGAGCGCTCAAGGTCCGCGGCAAGACGTCGATCGAGCCCCTGGGTCCGCGGCGCACCGGCATCATCGTCTCCGAGCTGCCCTACATGGTGGGCCCGGAACGCCTGATCGAGAAGATCCGCGACGCCGTGCAGGCGAAGAAGCTGCAGGGGATCAGCGACGTCACCGATCTGACCGACCGCAACCACGGGCTTCGCGTCGCGATCGGCGTCAAGACCGGGTTCGACCCGAACGCGGTCCTCGAGCAGCTGTACCGCCTGACCCCGCTCGAGGACTCGTTCAGCATCAACAACGTCGCACTCGTCGACGGCCAGCCGCGCACCCTCGGCCTGAAGGAGATGCTGAGCGTCTACGTGGGCCATCGCCTCGAAGTGATCACGCGGCGGAGTCGCTACCGCCTCGCGCGCCGCGAGGAACGTCTTCACCTCGTCGAGGGCTTGCTCATCGCGATCCTCGACATCGACGAGGTCATCCAGGTCATCCGCTCCTCCGACGACTCGGAGCAGGCGCGCACACGTCTGCGCTCGGTGTTCGATCTGAGCGAGCTGCAGGCCGAGTACATCCTCGAGCTGCGACTGCGTCGCCTGACCAAGTTCTCACGCATCGAGCTCGAGACCGAGCGCGATGCGCTGCTGGCGGAGATCGCCTCGCTCCGTGAGCTGCTCGGCAGCCCGGTGCTCCTGCGCGGCGTGGTCGCCAAGGAGCTCGATGCTGCGGCCGATGCCTACGGCACACCGCGCCGTACGCTTCTGATGAACGCCGCTCCCCCGAAGCCACGAGCGACCAAGGGAGCGGTCGATCTGCAGATCGCCGACGCCCCCACGGTCCTGGCCCTCTCCACCACGGGCCGCGCCGTGCGGGTCGACCTCGGTGAGGGGCAGGAGCTCACGGTTCCGGCACGCCGCAGCAAGCACGACGCGATCCTGACGACGGTCGAGACGACGGTCCGCGCGGAGATCGGGGCTCTCACCAGCCTCGGCCGTGTCGTGCGCTTCTCCCCCGTCGACCTGCCCTCCGTCCCCGCGACCTCCGTCCAGCTCGCTGCGGGGACACCGCTGCGTGACTACCTCGGGATCACGACCAGGAACGAGCGGATCCTCGGGTTCGTGCGTTTCGACAGCGAGACGCCGATCGCCCTCGGGACGGCGCAGGGAACGGTGAAGCGCATCGTCCCGTCGTCGCTGCCGGTGCGCCCCGACCTCGAAGTCATCGGCATGAAGCCCGGCGACACGGTCGTGGGAGCAGCAGAGGCCCGCGACGACTCCGATCTCGTGTTCGTCACGAGCGATGCCCAGCTGCTCCACTTCCCCGCCGCGAACGTGCGCCCTCAGGGAGCACCTGCGGGCGGCATGGCCGGTGTCAAGCTCGGCTCCGGTGCGACCGTGCTGTTCTTCGGCGTCGTCGATCCCACGGCGGAGGCCGTCGTGGCGACAGTCTCCGGTGGCGAGAGCATCCTGCCCGGCACGGAACCGGGACGTGCGAAGGTCTCGGCCTTCACTGAATACCCGGCGAAGGGCCGCGCGACGGGCGGCGTGCGCGCACACTCGTTCCTGAAGGGCGAAGATCGGCTCACCGTCGCCTGGGTGGGACCGAACCCCCCGCTGGCGGTCGACCCGACCGGTGCCGTGCGCAAGCTCCCCGAGTCCGGAGCACGACGTGACGCCTCGGGTCAGCCCATCGACGGCGTGATCGGCAGCATCGGCCGCACGCTCGTCTGAGAACGGGAGAGGGGCCGCGGATGTCCGCGGCCCCTCTCCCGTTCCTTCGCCAGGCCCGGATCAGGCGTCGATCGACTCGCGAGACAGCCGGTCGGACGAGTCGATGATGAACTCGCGGCGCGGCGCCACCTCGTTGCCCATCAGGAGCTCGAAGACACGGCCCGCGGCCTCGGCATCCTCCATGCGCACCCGACGCAGCAGGCGGCCGGAGCGGTCCATGGTCGTGTTGGCCAGCTGCTCGGCATCCATCTCACCGAGACCCTTGTACCGCTGGATCGGCTCGTGCCAGCGCTTGCCGGCCTTGCGGAGCTTCGTCAGCAGCGCGTGCATCTCCTGCTCGCTGTACGTGTAGATCGTCTCGTTCGGCTTCGACCCCGGGTTCATCACGATGACCCGGTGCAACGGCGGTACGGCGGCGAACACGCGACCATCCTCGATCAGCGGTCGCATGTAGCGGAAGAACAGCGTCAGCAGCAGCGTGCGGATGTGCGCGCCGTCGACGTCGGCGTCGCTCATCAGGATGATCTTCCCGTAGCGAGCGGCGCTGAGGTCGAACGTCCGCCCGGAACCGGCACCGATCACCTGGATGATCGAGGCGCACTCGGCGTTCGACAGCATGTCGCCGACGGAGGCCTTCTGCACGTTGAGGATCTTTCCTCGAATGGGCAGCAGGGCCTGGAACTCGCTGTTGCGCGCGTTCTTCGCGGTACCGAGCGCCGAGTCGCCCTCGACGATGAAGAGCTCGCTGCGGTCCACCTCGTTCGTTCGACAGTCGACGAGCTTCGTGGGAAGAGTCGACGACTCGAGGGCGTTCTTCCGGCGCTGCGTCTCCTTGTGGGCGCGCGCGGACACGCGGGCCTTCATCTCGGAGACGATCTTGTCGAGCAGCTGCGACGCCTGGTTCTTGTCGTCGCGCTTGGTCGAGCTGAAGCGCTCCCCCAGGTCCTTGCGGATCACCTGGGCGACGATCGCGCGCACCGCCGGCGTGCCCAGGATCTCCTTGGTCTGGCCCTCGAACTGCGGCTCCGGAACGTTGACCGTCAGGACCGCCGTGAGACCGGCCAGGACGTCGTCCTTCTCGAGCTTGTCGTTGCCGACCTTGAGGCGGCGCGCGTTCTGCTCGACCTGGGTCCGCAACACCTTCAGGAGCTCCTGCTCGAACCCCTGCTGGTGGGTACCGCCCTTGGGCGTGGAGATGATGTTGACGAATGAACGGACGCGGGTGTCGTAACCGGTGCCCCAGCGCAGCGCGATGTCGACGGCGCACGTTCGCTCCACCTCGGTGGAGACCATGTGCCCGTCGGCCTGTAGTACGGGAACGGTCTCCTTGAACGTTCCCTCCCCCTGGATGCGCCAGGTGTCCGTGACAGGAGGATCGGTCGCCAGGTACTCGACGAACTCCGAGATGCCGCCTTCGTACAGGTAGGAGGTCTCGACGGGGCCGAGCGTGGTGGTCTCACCGTCGGAATCAGGGATCGGGACGACCTGACCGGCAGCGCGCTCGTCCTTGACGACGATCTCGAGCCCCGGAACGAGGAAGGCCGTCTGGCGCGCCCGCGTCTCGAGCTCCGCGAGTTGGAAGGCCGCATCCTTCGTGAAGATCTGACGGTCGGCCCAGTAGCGCACGCGGGTTCCGGTGACGCCGCGAGGCGCCTTGCCGATGACGCGGAGCTCGCTGTTCTCCTGGAACGGTGTGAACGGGGCGTCGGGGCGCTTCTCTCCCGAATCCTTGAAGATGCCGGGCTCGCCGCGATGGAACGACATCGCATAGGTCTTCCCGCCGCGATCCACCTCGACGTCGAGGCGCTCCGAGAGCGCGTTCACGACCGATGCGCCGACGCCGTGCAGACCACCCGATGCGGCGTAGGAGCCACCGCCGAACTTTCCGCCCGCGTGCAGCTTGGTGTAGACGACCTCGACGCCGGTGAGGCCGGTACGCGGCTCGACGTCGACGGGGATGCCGCGGCCGCGATCATGGACCTCGACGCTGCCGTCGGCGTGAAGGATGATGTCGATCTTCGTGCCGTTGCCTGCCACCGCCTCGTCGACGGAGTTGTCGATGATCTCCCAGAGGCAGTGCATGAGGCCCGGAGAACCGTTCGACCCGATGTACATGCCCGGGCGCTTGCGGACAGCTTCGAGCCCTTCAAGCACCTGGAGATGGTGGGCAGAATACTCGGCATTCACAATCTCTGAGTCTATTCTCGCGACCTGCGCTCCAGCCGCAGACACTCCCCGCGCGCGTCCAGTCCGTTCCCGTCCCGTACGCGCTGAGCGAAACACGCCGCAAACCGGGCATGCACACAGGTGCAGCGTGGTTGTATTGACCAAATCAGCAAGCGAAGCCGACACCCGAGGAGGCACCGAGATGAATGCAACGACCGAACGTGACACCTCCACCATCGAGTTCCGTCTGACGGCCATGGATCGTTGCGATTCCTGCGGCGCTCAGGCGTACATCGCCGCCGAGGTGAACGGCTCCGAGCTCCTGTTCTGCGCCCACCACGGCCGCAAGTACGAAGAGAAGCTCCGCAGCATCGCGACCAGCTGGCACGACGAGACAGCACGCCTGATCCAGGCGGTCTGACGCCCGTCAGTTCTGTACGACCCGGCGGACCCGAGCGGTCAGCCGGGTGAGGATCTCCTCGCCCACCGTGTCGATACGCTCAGCGAGAGTGGTTGCCGACGATTCTCCGCGCTCACCCGCGCCGAACAGGGTGACCTCGTCCCCCACCCTGAGGCCCGGCCACCCGGCGACGACCGACGTCGTCTGATCGACGGCCATCAGATTCCGGGCACCGTCCGGCGTCCCCACGTCGACACCCCTGAGGGTCGAGGGGAAACCGTCGAAACTGCCGATCGAGATCACGGCGTCGCCTGCGTCGACATCCACCACGGTCGCCACCAGACTCGCCACCGGACGGACGCCCGGCAGCTCAGGGCCGTCGGCGGAACGGATGCCGTAGCAGAACGCTCCGATTCGCGACACCGTGCCGCGCATCTCGGGACGCCACCAGGATGCCGCTGAGGCCGTCAGGTGCAGCGAAGCGGGGACCGGCCCCGACTCCCCCACGACGCGCACCGCGTCCAGGAACACCTCTTGCGCATCGTCGTCCTCCTCGTCGCTCGCCTCGGCGATGTGACTCCACACGCCATCGAGTTCGAGGAGTCCTGCGCGCTCCGCCGCCCGGGCCTCCGCCACCGTCGCGGCCCAGTCCTCCGGCAGGATCCCGTTGCGGTGCAGCCCCGTGTCGATCTTCAGGTGCACGCGCGCACACACGCCGAGGGCTTCGGCGCGGGTGATGATCCGCCGCAGGTAGGCGGTCGTTCCCACTCCGAGATCGATCTGCTGCAGGAGGGCGTCGTCGACCTCAGCATCCGTCGATGTCGCCCATGCGAAGATCCGCGCATCCCCGCCGGCGATGCGTCGAACGCTCAGTCCACCGGCGATGTCGTAGCTGCCGAACCGCTCGACGCCTGCCTGGACCGCCGTCTCGACAGCCCACGCGAGTCCGTGTCCGTATGCGTCGTCCTTGAGCACGAGCATGAGGGCCGATGGCGCGATCCGCGTGCGCACGGCCTCGATGTTCGTGCGGAAGACGCTGCTGCTGACGCGCAACTCCGGGCGGCTCATGCCTCCCACCCCCGAACCGCGTGTGCACCGGCCACCGTGACGAGCTCCGCCGCCGCCATCCCGGTGACCGCGCTCCATCGGGCGAGTCCGTCCGCGGCGGGGCCGCGTCCACCGAAGTACGTGGCCTCCGCACCGGCTTCGACTTCGGAGCCGGCGAGGTCGACGACGCAGACATCCATGGCGACGCGCCCGATGATGGGTCGCGCGACACCGTCGATGTCGACGAGCCCCTGGTTCCCGAGCGCTCGCACGATGCCCTGTGCGTAACCGCCCGTCACGAGCGCCACCGTCGTGTCTGCGGACGCGCGGTAGGTGTAGCCGTACGAGACTGCGTCGCCTGCACGAAGGCGCTTGGTGGACATCACGCGGCCGGTCAGGCGCATCACGGGCTCCGTCACGAGGACGCCTGACTCATCAGGAAGTCCGTACAACAGAGTCGGATCGATATCGGCGTCGCCGGAGGTCACCCCGACGATTCCCTCCAGACGCAGCGCCTCGACCTCTCCGTCGGCGTCGACCAGCACCTGCTCCGCGCCGGCGGCGGTCACCGCCTGAGCGACAGCGAGCACGCCGTGCCCCCAGGCATCGCGACGCAGATCGGCGACGCGCCCGCCGGCGATCACCGCCGCTGACGCCCCTGCAGCCAAGGCAGACCGGGAGATGATCGCTCGCGGCAGGGCGCTGGAAGTCGTCTCACACACGTCCTCCACCCTAGCTTCCGACTCCCAGGTGGACCTGCGCGGCCCCCGTAGACTGGTGGAGACCCCGACCCTGGAGCCATATGTCTCGTCTTTCCCTCACGCCCCGCATCCGCTACCTGCTGGGACGTGCCCGCCGCATCGATGTCGGATCGGTGGTGGAACGAGCGAAAGAGGCTTCGGAGCAGCACCACAAGGCCGTACCCGGCATCATCGTCGACATGCTGTGGTCCGCCGCCCGTCACAACGTCGGCTTCCAGGACTACATCGACTACGACTTCGCCATGCTCACCAAGGCCGAGCGCGAGACCTACATGACGCATCCGGTGTCGAACCAGCTCTCGCAGCGGTACGACCACCCGGACTACCGCTGGATCTTCCAGGACAAGGTCGAGTTCGACAAGCAGTTCTCCGCGTTCCTGAAGCGCGAGTGGATGGTCGTCGAAGAAGGCAACGCCGACGCCGTGCGTGAGCTCACCCAGCGCCTCGGCACGATCGTGACGAAGGAGCCGGTGGGGCAGGCCGGCACCGGAGTGCACCGCTACCACGCTGCCGACATCGAGGACTGGAACGAGTTCCACCGCGGACTGCTGGAGCGCGGCGAACTGCTCATCGAAGAGGTCATCCGTCAGCACGACGCCCTGGCGGCCGTGTGCCCCGGCACCGTGAACACCACCCGCATCACCGCGTTCTTCGACGGCGAGAAGGCGCACATCCTCGCGATGGCGCAGAAGTTCGGCCGCGGCGAGGTCAGCGATCAGATGACCTTCGGCGGCTTCTACACGATGCTCGATGAGAACGGCCACGCCGTGGGAGCCGGGTACGACTCGCACGGGCACGTGCACGAGACGCACCCCGACTCGGGTTTCCGCATCGCCGACTTCCAATTGCCGTACATGGACGAGGTGCGGGCATTCATCGATGAGGTCGCCCGTGTCGTGCCGCAGGTGCAGTACGTCGGCTGGGACATCGTCGTGTCCCCCGACGGCCCCGTGCTCGTCGAGGGCAACTGGGGCGCCGGCGTCTATGAGAACAAGCCCAGCGTCACCGGCATCCGCACCGGTCACAAGCCCCGCTATCGTGAGGTCATCGGCTTCTGAACCATGAAGAGAAAGGCCCCGGATGCTCGGGCATCCGGGGCCTTCTTCGTGAGTTCCGAGAGATCAGATCGCGCGGACGATACCGAGCGGCGTGGACTCGAGGCCCTGGCCGAGCGGGTTGTCGCCGAGGATCTTCACCAGACGACGCTCACCGTCTTTGTCGAGCGTCGAACCGAGAATGTTGCCACCGAGATCGTTGATGTCGACCACGGCGACCTCCGCGTGACCGCCGACGAGCTTCTTGAGGCGGGCCGCGACACCGTCGGGATCCTTCGGCCCGAGCACGACCGCCTCGTTGTACGGCGGGATCGTGTGCTTGGTCGGTCCGTCGATCGCGCGTGCCTTATCGCCCGCGATGCGATAGAAGTCTCCCCGGCGACCGAACGCCTTGGTGACCGCCGCCACAGCCGAAGCGAAGAGGATCCGCGGCGTACCGCACTCCCGCAACGCCATCTCCATCGTCTCCGGCATGCCGAGCCCGATGCCGTACGGCGTGCGGGTGACGTACTTCGACAGGAACAACGCGAGCTTGCGCGGCTTGATCTCATCGAGACGGTACGACCGCCCCTGCGTGATCGCCACGATCTTCTCGGTCACGAACAGCAGGTCGCCCGGCTGCACCGCGTCCTTGGCGTACTCGGTGATGATCGCATCGAGGTCGTCCTCGGGCATGACCACGCGAGTTCGCAGCGGGATGCGCGCATAGTTCTTGCCGTCGACGCTCGCCTCGAGAGCCTTGCCGTCGTTCGCCTGGCTCATTCGAGGTAGTCCCGCAGGGACTGCGAACGGCTCGGGTGACGCAGCTTCGCCATCGTCTTCGACTCGATCTGGCGGATGCGCTCGCGCGTCACGCCGAACGTGTCACCGATCTGGTCGAGGGTCTTCGGCTGACCGTCGCCCAGGCCGAAGCGCATGCGGATCACGCCTGCTTCGCGCTCGGAGAGCGAGTCGAGCAGCTGTTCCAGCTGACGCTGCAGCATGGTGAATCCCACGGCGTCTGCGGGGACCACGGCCTCGGTGTCCTCGATCAGGTCGCCGAACTCGCTGTCGCCGTCCTCACCGAGCGGAGTATGCAGCGAGATGGGCTCGCGGCCGTACTTCTGCACCTCCACGACCTTCTCCGGCGTCATGTCCAGCTCGCGGCTGAGCTCTTCCGGAGTGGGTTCGCGACCGAGGTCCTGCAGCATCTGACGCTGCACGCGGGCGAGCTTGTTGATGACCTCGACCATGTGCACCGGGATGCGGATCGTGCGGGCCTGGTCGGCCATGGCACGGGTGATCGCCTGACGGATCCACCAGGTGGCGTAGGTCGAGAACTTGAAGCCCTTGGTGTAGTCGAACTTCTCCACAGCGCGGATCAGCCCGAGGTTGCCCTCCTGGATCAGATCCAGGAACTGCATGCCGCGGCCCGTGTAGCGCTTCGCGAGGGAGACGACGAGACGGAGGTTGGCACCGAGCAGGTGGCTCTTCGCGCGCTGGCCGTCGCGGGCGACCCACTGCAGGTCGAGTCCGAGCTGGCTCGTCTTCTCGGCCGCCGTCATCGCCGACAGCTTCTCTTCGGCGAACAGACCCGCCTCGATGCGCATGGCGAGCTCGACCTCTTCGGCCGCGTTCAGTAGCGCGACCTTTCCGATCTGCTTCAGGTAGTCCTTGACGGGGTCAGCCGTCGCACCGGTGATCTGCGTCGAGTAGACCGGGACGTCTTCATCGTCGTTCGACGAGATGACGATCGCGCCGGTCGGCAGCGGCTCGGTGAACTTCGGCTTGGCGTCTTCGTCCTCGTCGTCGTCGACAGCGGCCACGGCAGGAGCCTCGTCTTCTTCGACGACGTCCTCGGCCTTCTTCTTCTTGACGGGGGCGCGCTTTGCGGCAGCACGCTTCGCCGCGCTCAACGGCGCGGGCTTCTCGGGCGCATCGGCCTCGACCGGAGCGTCGGCGGTCGTCTCTTCGGCAGCCTTCTTCGTCCGGGTGTTCTTCGTCGTGGCAGGAGTCACGTTTCGCCTTTCACGGAGCTGCTGTGTAGCCCCGGGACATTTCGGACACTAGTAAGACCCTTGTCAAGTCCAGCGTTCGAAAACACTGATTGACAACGGGTCAGAGTCCTAGTATCGCACACGTGTGGCGATGCGGACGCATTCCGACGAAGTTCTCCCGTATCGATCTCAACCGCGACCGGGCTTGTCCTCGTCGCCGGACGGACGAGAGGCGAGGTAGCGCTCCAGCTCGGCCGCCAGCTCATCGGCGCTGGGCAGGTCGCGCTCGCTGAATCCGCCCTCGTCATAGGAATCGTCGTCGGGGTTGCGCCCCGCCATGTAGGCGTCGTAGCGACGCTCGAGGTTGTGCAACATCTGCTGCAGCTCGTCGTTCCCGGCGACCTGCTCCCCCACTCGGGTCAGGTAATCCTCGCGCCGCTCCTGCACCGCGTCGAGCATGAGCACCAGGCCCGTCGAGGCCATGAGCTTCTCGGCGGCGGCGATCACGGCATCGGGGTTCTCCGTCTCCGCGAGATAGTGCGGCACCAGGAGCACGAATCCGACGGCACGCTCGCCGCGTTCGATGAAGCGGTACTCGAGCAGGTGTCCCGCGGTGGCCGGCACCTGTGTGCGCGGCCTCCACACCGAATGCGCAACCGTGAGGTCGCGTCGGTTGCCACTCACCGTCGTGCCGATCGGACGCGTGTGCGGCACCGGCATGGCGATCGAGTGGACCCAGTGGAGCCCGGAAACCTCGAACTCCGCGGCCAGATCCAGCACCGTGCTCGCGAACGCGTTCCAGGCGAAGTCCGGCTCATAGCCGGCGAGCAGCAGGAAGGGCCGATCCAGGGCATCCGTCGCGAGGGAGAGTTCGAGCCGGGGCGGACGAAACTCGGTGAGGTGATCCTGATCGAAGGAGATCACCGGACGCCGTGCGCGATAGTCCAGCAGAGCGTCGTTGTCGAAGACGATGACCGGCTCGGGCGACGCGGTCTCGCGCAGGTGGTCGATGAGCCCGGAGACGGCGCTGCCCGCATCGGTGAAACCGGTGAGGAGAACCACCAGGGGCAGGCCGTGCGGCACTGTCGGCGCATTCGCGACACGTTCGTGGATCTCACCGGAGAAGGGCATGCCTCCATGCTACGAGCAGGTCCGGATACCGGGGCGCGACGCATCATGCTGAGAGCGAACACTCCCATGGGCGGCGGACGACCATGCTGCGGCGAAGATCCTAGGATGGAAGACATGACGCTTCCCGTGCTCTCGCACACCACCGCTCAGTTCCCCGGAAGCGCTGCAGATGCCGCAGTGCTCGTCGTCGCCACTCTTCCCGAGTCTGCGGAATCGCTGTCCGCCTACCCCGGCCTGGCGGACGCGCTGGCCGGCATCGGATTCACCGGCTCCGCCGGATCATTCGCCCGCGTGCACCTCCCCGAGGTCAGCACCTTGCCGTTCGCGGTCGTGGGAGCAGGCGACAAGCCCGATGCCGCCGCCGTGCGCAATGCGGCCGGCGCCGCGCTGCGCTCCCTCACCGGATTCGACCACGTCGCGCTCGGTCTCGCCGACGGCCTCGAGGGGTTCGCCCCTGCAGCGGCCGAGGGCGCGGTCCTCGGCGGCCACCGCTTCGACGGATACCGTTCCGAGAAAGGCAAGACCCGCGCCACCGCGGTCACCCTCCACGCGGTGCTCACCGATGAGGAGGCAGCCCATGCCCAGACCATCGGCGATGCGGTGGCGCTGATCAAGGACCTCGTCAACGTGCCTGCCGAGTGGCAGAGCCCTGCGCAGCTCGCGCAGAGTGCCGCCGACAGCGTCGCCGACCTCGACGTCACGGTCGAGATCCTCGACGAGAAGGAGCTGGCGGAGGAGGGCTTCGGAGGCATCCTGGGCGTCGGACAGGGCTCCGACCGACCGCCGCGGCTCGTGCGCCTCGACTACTCCCCCGCGGGTGCGAATCGACACATCGCCCTCGTCGGCAAGGGCATCACATTCGACACAGGGGGACTGTCCCTGAAGCCCGCGGCGTCGATGGTCGGGATGAAGTTCGACATGGCGGGAGCGGCCACGTCTCTCGCGGCGCTCCGCGCGATCGCCGCGCTGCAGCTGCCGGTGCGCGTGACGGCGTGGCTCTGCATCACCGACAACATGCCGTCCGGGCGAGCACTCCGTCCCGGCGACGTCATCCGCATCCTCGACGGCACGACCGTCGAGGTCCAGAACACCGATGCCGAAGGCCGCCTCGTCCTCGCCGACGGCCTGGTCGCGGCGAGTCGCGAGCAGCCCGATGTGATCATCGACGTCGCCACTCTCACGGGTGCGATCGTCGCCGCCCTCGGACACCGGCACACGGGCGTCTTCGGCGACGACGACACCGTCGCCGAGTTCCTCGCTGCCGCCGAGCACGTCGACGAGCCCGCCTGGCACATGCCGCTGCCGAGCTACATGGAGGAGTCCCTCGAGTCGCCCATCGCCGACCTGCAGAACGCGAACATGGGTGACCGGATGGGAGGTGCCTCGTTCGCCGGTCTGTTCCTGCGCCGTTTCGTCGGCCGCACTTCCGAGGCCGAGGACGCCCCGCGCATCCCCTGGGTCCACCTCGACATCGCCGGCTCCGGCGAGCACGGCGGATCACCGTACGGCTTCACGGAGAAGGGCCCCACGGGGGCGATGGTCCGATCGATCGTCGCCTTCGCCGCAGCATCCCACAAGGAGGCATGACACATGACAACCCACACCTTCGACGTCGTCGTCCTGGGCGGCGGCAGCGGCGGCTATGCCGCGGCTCTGCGCGCGAGTGAGCTCGGCAAGTCCGTCGCACTCGTCGAGAAGGACAAGGTCGGCGGCACCTGCCTGCACCGCGGCTGCATCCCGACCAAGGCGCTGCTGCACGCCGCCGAGGTCGCCGAGCATGTGCGCGACGCCGCCTCCGTCGGCGTCACCGCGACGCTGGAGGGCATCGATCCGGCTGGTGTCCGGGCATACCGCGAGGGCATCGTCGCAAAGAAGTTCAAGGGACTCGAAGGCCTCGTGAAGGCCCGCGGCATCACGACCGTCGCCGGTCTCGGCCGACTGAACGCCGACCGCAGCGTCAGTGTCGGCGATGATGTGTACGTCGGCGCCGATGTGGTGCTCGCGACAGGCTCGTACAGTCGTTCACTTCCCGGCCTCGACATCGGCGGACGGATCCTCACGAGCGAGCAGGCGCTCGCGCTCGATGTCATCCCGGAGCGCGTCCTCATCCTCGGCGGTGGCGTGATCGGCGTCGAGTTCGCCAGCGTGTGGCGCTCCTTCGGTTCCGAGGTCACGATCATCGAGGCTCTGCCACACCTGGTCCCGAACGAGGACATCGCCCTCAGCAAGGGCCTCGAGCGCGCATTCCGTCGTCGCGGCATCCAGTACTCGCTCGGTGTCCGCTTCCAGACGGCGACGCAGGACGACTCCTCGGTCACCGTCACGCTCGAAGACGGCAAGGAGTTCACGGCCGACTACCTGCTCGTCGCGGTCGGACGAGGCCCCGTCACCGCAGACCTCGGATTCGAAGAGGCAGGCGTCACCCTCGCCCGCGGCTTCGTGACGGTCGACGAGAACCTGCGCACCGGCGTTCCCGGGGTCTGGGCTGTGGGGGACATCGTTCCCGGCCTGCAGCTCGCCCACCGCGGATTCCAGCAGGGCATCGCCGTCGCCGAACGCATCGCCGGTCTGTCCCCCGCGAACATCCCGGACGTGCAGATCCCCAAGGTCACGTACTCGAGCCCCGAGGTCGCCTCGGTCGGCGTCACCGAGGAGGCTGCGATCGCCGAACACGGTGCCGATGCGGTCGCCGCTTACGAGTACAACCTCGCCGGCAACGGCAAGAGTGAGATCATCGGGACGAGCGGGCTCGTCAAGGTCGTCCGGCTCAAGGACGGCCCCGTACTCGGCGTGCATCTGCTCGGCGATCGCGTCGGCGAGCTCATCACCGAGGGACAGCTCGCTGTCGCCTGGGAAGCGCATCCTGAGGACATCGCCCCCCTGATCCACGCCCACCCGACCCAGAGCGAGGCACTCGGCGAAGCCTTCCTCGCACTGGCCGGCAAGCCCCTGCACGCCCTCTGAGCACCAACCGGTGCCCGAGTCACTAAGCTAGACAAGCGTCATACAACTTCTTGAAGGAGACTCAGTCATGAGCACATCCGTCGTCCTCCCCGCTCTCGGCGAGAGCGTCACAGAGGGTACGGTCACCCGCTGGCTCAAGCAGGTGGGAGACACCGTGCAGGCGGATGAGGGCCTGCTCGAGATCTCGACCGACAA
Source organism: Microbacterium sp. Cr-K20 (assembly GCF_000708325.1). Classification (NCBI taxonomy): domain Bacteria; kingdom Bacillati; phylum Actinomycetota; class Actinomycetes; order Micrococcales; family Microbacteriaceae; genus Microbacterium; species Microbacterium sp. Cr-K20. Next base: position 479,278 of record NZ_JARE01000047.1, read on the forward strand.
GGTCGACACCGAGATCCCCTCCCCCGTTTCCGGCGTGATCGAGGAGATCCTCGTGGCCGAAGACGAGACCGTCGAGGTCGGTGCGCTTCTCGCGCGAATCGGCGATGGCAGCGAGTCGGCCCCTGCGGGAGACGCTCCTGCTGCCGCCGAGGCTGCACCCGCTGAAGCCGCGCCCGCTGAGGCCGCGCCCGCGGAATCCGCACCTGCTGCGGCCGCACCTGCCGCTGAGGCCCCCGCACCCGCCGCGGAGACGCCGGCTGCAGAATCCGCTCCCGCCGGCGACGCGACCGACATCGTGCTTCCCGAGCTCGGCGAGAGTGTCACCGAAGGCACCGTGACCCGTTGGCTCAAGCAGGTCGGCGACAGCATCGCCGTCGACGAGGCGCTTCTGGAGATCTCGACCGACAAGGTCGACACCGAGATCCCGTCGCCGGTCGCCGGTGTGCTGCAGGAGATCGTCGCCGGCGAAGACGAGACCGTCGCCGTCGGCGCTGTCCTCGCT